>CAYWMW010000235.1:5166-7262 GCA_964458975.1 uncultured Lewinella sp.
TCGGCCCCGGCTTCGATCAGGTAGCGGGCGATGTCGGCGTAACCCTTGAAGCAAACGCCCATTAGTGCGGTACCGGTTCCACTAACGGTATTAACATCTGCTCCGGCCTCCACCAAAAACTTAACGGCCTCCGGATGATTCAGGTAGCCAGCCAAGACCAGCGGAGTAGAGCCGCGCTCATCCCGCGCGTTCAGGCTTGAGGAATCTGCGCTAACTATTTTGGCGAGTGCGGCCAGATCGTTGTTTCGAACGGCGGTGAAGATGGCTGGTTGGGAAGTCATTTAAGAGAATTTAATGTTGGTCTGCGAAAAAACAACCCGCTGCTCGCTAAAGTTTTTAGCCTCGGACATCACAAGCGCTAAACCAAACCTTACAGGCCCTGTCCGGGTGTTCAACCCACCTGGCACCTGCGCCAGCGCCCCTTAAAAAGACTACAAAACCAACTCTTCCCCAAAGCAAAAACGGCTCCTGAAATAATCAGGAGCCGTTTTTAATAAAATTTGTTCGGGTCTGGAAGCCTATCCCGCTTCAAGCGCAGCAGCACCAGAAACGATCTCCAGGATCTCAGTAGTAATCGCTTCCTGGCGGGCTTTGTTGTAGCTGATCTTCAGCTCTTTCAGTAGTTCGGAGGCGTTCTCCGTTGCCTTGTCCATCGCTGTCATCCGCGCACCGTGCTCGGAGGCATTGGTGTCGAGGAGGAAGGATTGGAACTTGGTCTGGAGGATCGTAGGAACGAGTTGCTCCAACAATACTTCCTTGCTCGGCTCAAAGATGTAGTCTGCTTTCGTTTTGCTTGCGCCTTCTGCCTTCTCTTCCTTGTCCTCAACGGGGAGGAACTGCTCAGAGGTTGCAAATTGAACGGCAGCGTTGCGGAAACGTGCGTAGGCAACGTACACTTTGTCGTAAACACCGCCCGCAAAGCGGTTCATGATCAACTGGGGCACATCCTTCGTAACTTCGAAGGAGAGATCACTCATCAGCTCCTGGTACTTACGGTTAATGGTTACGTTGGGTGTCTCACCGTAGTTGCGCTGAAAGTATTCCGCACCTTTCTTACCGATGCAGAGTACCTCAAGCTCTTCGTAGCCCTTCAGGTCGTTCTTGATGCTGGCCTCGGCGGCCTTGATCACGTTGGTGTTGAAGGCGCCGGCCAAACCACGGCTGGAGGTGATGACCACCACACAAGCCTTCCGTACCGGACGAACGTTGTTGAATACCGTAGAGGCATCGCCTTCCAGGTTACTCAGGATATTCGTCAGCATCTCACTCAACTTCAGCGCGTAGGGGCGCATCTCGATGATACGCTGCGATGCACGCGACATCTTGGCGGCGGATACCATCTTCATGGCACTGGTGATCTGTTGGGTGTTTTTCACCGAACCGATCCGTTCCCGTACTTCCTTTAAATTAGCCATTTTGCGTAGCGTTTAGGATAAAGCATTTAGCATTTAGAGCGTTAGACACTAATGTCTGTGCACTAAATGCTAAACGCTAATTGCTGATTACTATGAAAACTGTGGTACGAGCCCGGCAGCAACCTCATCCAACTTAGCCAGGTCGGCCTTGTCGTACTTCTTGTTGCGGAAGTTCTCGAGTACGTCGGGGATCTGGCGCTCCACCTCGCTGAGGTACAGGGCTTCGAACTCCTTGATTTTGTTTACGGGTACATCCGCCATGCGGTTGTTGGTACCGAGGTGAATGATGGCCACCTGCTTCTCCACGGATACGGGAGAGTACTGTGGCTGCTTCAGCATTTCCACGTTACGCTTACCCTTTTCGAGGATGTTCTGGGTAGAAGCATCGAGGTCGGAACCAAACTTGGCGAATGCTTCGAGTTCGCGGTAAGAAGCCTGGTCGAGCTTCAGGGTACCGGAGACCTTCTTCATCGGCTTGATCTGGGCCGAGCCACCTACGCGGGATACGGAGATACCTACGTCGATCGCCGGGCGGATACCGTTGTTGAAGAGCGTGGAGGTGAGGAAGATCTGACCGTCGGTGATGGAGATCACGTTGGTCGGGATGTAGGCAGATACGTCACCCGCCTGGGTTTCGATGATCGGCAGGGCCGTCAAAGAACCACCACCCTTCACGATGCC
>CAYWMW010000236.1:0-7201 GCA_964458975.1 uncultured Lewinella sp.
CTAGTTCCTAGTTTCTAGTTTATCCAAACATCTCAGTACCAGCAAAGTGGAAGTTGCCCTCAATGGCAGCGTTCTCATCACTGTCAGAACCGTGAACGGCGTTCTCACCGATGCTGGTCGCGAACTGCTTGCGGATGGTTCCCTCAGCAGCTTCGGCCGGGTTGGTGGCACCGATCAGGGTGCGGAAGTCGGCAACGGCGTTGTCTTTTTCCAGGATGGCGGCAACGATGGGGCCGCTGCTCATGAACTCAACGAGTTCGCCGTAGAAAGGGCGCTCGGCGTGTACGGCGTAGAACTCGCCAGCTTTCTCAGCACTCAGCTTCGTGTACTTCAGGGCGATGATCTTGAAGCCGCCAGCGTTGATTTGCTGAAGGATAGCGCCGATGTGTCCGTTACGAACAGCGCCGGGCTTGATCATGGTGAAGGTGCGATTGGTAGCCATAGTTTATTTGGTTTTGTGGTTTGAGGGCGCAAAGGTAGTCAGATAGTCAAACAGTCTGGTAGTCAAATAGCCAAATAGTGTTCCCGCAAGGGGATTCGTGCATCTCGTTATAGCCTACTTGACTGTTTGACTACCGGACTACTTGACTATTTGACTTATCTTTGCGCGGCTTTTGCGAAAGAATACGATATGGAACCCAACATTGACGAAGTCACAGCATTACTGTCTAGTCCTAAAGACATTGTTATTTTCAGTCACCGCAATCCGGACGGAGATGCTGTAGGGTCCAGCCTGGGGTTGTTCCATTATTTGCGCAGCCAGGGCCACCAGGTTAAGGTGGTCTTGCCGTCTGACTACCCCGACTTCCTGGCTTTCCTCCCCGAAGTGAGCGACATCGTGATCTACGACGACGAAGAGGCAGAAGCCCGCTCCGCCATCGATAGAGCTGGTCTGTTCTTCATCCTCGACCTTAATTCTTTCGACCGGATTGATAAAGTAGCCGCTGGCCTGGACAAAGACAAGCGCCCCCGCATCATGATCGATCACCACCTCTTCCCCGAGCCGATTGCGGATTTCATGTTCTCCGACCCGTCCGCCAGCTCCACCTGTGAAATGGTGTACGACTTCATCGATAAGCTCGGCCACGCCGGCTGGGTAACCCCGGAGATAGCCGAATGCCTCTACACCGGCATCATCACCGATACCGGAGGCTTCAAATTCTCCACCTCCCCCGCCCTCTTCCGTACGGTAGCCAAGCTCCTCGAAGCGGGAGCGGACGACTACAAAATCCAGGACAACATCTGGAACAGCATGACCGAAAAGCAGCTGCGCATCCTCGGCCATTGCCTCGTGAACATGGAGTTGCTCCCCGAATTCCGCACCGGAATTCTCTGGCTCTCCAAAGAAGACTACAAACACTTCGACATTCAGCGCGGAGATACCGAAGGCATCGTCAACTACGTGCTGCGCATGCCGGGCATGATGATTGCTGCCTTCATCCACGAGCAACCGACCATCGTAAAAATGTCCTTGCGTTCCAAAGGCTCAATGGATGTGCAACAAATTTGCAAGGCTCACTTTCGGGGCGGCGGCCATAAAAATGCCTCCGGAGGCGCAAGCTTTGCCCCCTTAGGCACCACCATCAATAAGTTCAAAAAACTATTACCAGACTATGCCGCTGAAATCAACGCGGCTTACCACGAATTTAACAACCAATAATTATGCGATCATTTTTATTTCTGCTGCTGGCCAGCGCCATGTTTTACGGCTGCCAGAGTGGAGAAAACTCTGCCATGCAGAGCACCGACCAGGGCAACCGCTACCAGCTTTTCACCGCTAACGGCAGTGGAGAACAGGTAGTTCCCGGAGATTTTGTCTACTTCCACGCCGCAATGCGAACCGAACGCGACAGCACGCTCTTCAGCACCCGCGACGGCGGCGGCGAGCAGCCCGTCATCCAGGCCGCTCAGCCTACTGCCACCAAAGATGAAATCGGCCCCGTCGAAGATGTTATCCGAAATATGCGCGTTGGCGACAGCGCCATCGTACGCGTCAACATCGAATCCTTCCCCCAAAAGCCACCCGGCATGGAGAACGACTCCGTTGTGCTTTACGACGTAGTCGTCACTGAAATCGTTTCCGAAGCAGACTTCACCGCCCGTCAGGAAGCCAAGCAGGCCGAAGCGGAAGAGAAAGCAAAGGTCATCCGCGCCCTCGAACCCGAGCGCCTCGCTTTCGCCGCAAAAGTAGTAACCGACTACCGCGACGGTAAGCTGGACGACGAGATCAAAGCAACCGCCTCCGGCCTCAAGTACGTCATCCACGAAGAAGGCACCGGCCCCCAGGCCGAAGCCGGTAAAGGCGTAGTGGTGCAGTACATCGGTCAGCTCGCTACCGACGGAACTGTTTTTGACCAGTCTTTCGGCCGTGGTGAAGGTATCCCCTTCCAGCTCGGTACCGGCCGCGTCATCCGTGGTTGGGACGAAGGCATCGCCCTGCTCAAAGAAGGCGCAAAAGCAACCTTCATGATCCCCTCCGAACTCGGCTACGGCGCCCAGGGCTCGCCCGGTGGCATCCCGCCCAACTCCGAACTCGTTTTCTACGTTGAACTGGAAGATGTGCAGTAAGTAAGTACTTGTCCCGTTAACGACGGCCCGCCCCCTACCCGGAAGGTAAGGAGGCGGGCCGTTGTTGTTTTGGGGTAGCGCCGCTCCTCGGATACCCCCATTTATCCGAGTTGGTGTTTAAACATGTTCCCGGATACCCCCATTTATCCGAGTCGATGTTCAAACACACTCCCGGACACCCCCATTTATCCGAGTTGATGTTCAAACACACTCCCCATCACTTCCCCTTAAAGTCCGCCTTCCGCTTCTCAACAAAAGCCGAAGCCCCCTCCATAAAGTCTTCCGTACCGGAAGCACGGCCAAAAGCCTCCGCCTCCGCAGCGTAGTCACTACTACCGTAATAGGCGTTGATCGCCTTGATGGATTCTTCGATGGCCACGGGGCCTTTTGTACCGATCGTCTGAAGTAGTTCCAGCGCCTTAGCCCTGGCCTCATCAGCCGGTAAGCAGTAATTCACCAGACCGTAGGAATGCGCTTCCACGGCGTTGATCATATTGCCGGTCAGGGTCAGTTCCATGGCCTTTCCCTTACCGATCAGTTGGTTCAGGCGCTGGGTACCGCCGTAACCGGGGATGATGCCGAGGTTAACTTCCGGCTGGCCAAACCGAGCCGTATCGAAGGCTACCCGCATGTGACACGCCATCGCCAGTTCGCAGCCGCCACCGAGGGCGAAGCCGTTTACGAGGGCAATTACCGGGCGGTGAAAGTTCTCGATCAGGAAAAACACGTCCTGCCCCTTGGTGGCCATCTCTTTGCCTGACCCCTCGGCGGCAACGCCGATGAACTCTTTGATGTCCGCACCAGCCACGAAAGCCCGGTCTCCCGAGCCGGTCAGCAGTACACCGGTGATGTCTTTACGGTCTGCGTAGTCTTGGCCGAAAAGCTGGGCGAGTTCCTTCATCGTCTGCTGGTTCAGGGCGTTGAGGGCCTTGGGGCGGTTGATGGTTAGGTGGAGGATGTTGTCCTTTTCTTCGACAAGGAGGTTTTGGTAGTTGGTCATGGGTGGTAAATTATTGTTTTATCCGCTGTGCGGGGAGCGCTGCGCGCTTTTAAGTATCTCACAGAGTTACACGGAGTTGGAGCACAGAGTTTAACAGAGTAGGCTGTAATATCCCTCTTTACGCTGTTAAACTCTGTTAGATAAACCAATCGGCGAAGCCGAAGTCACTTTTCCGGCAGGAAAATCTCGGAGATCATACACCGCGCACTCCCCCCACCGTACTTCTCAATCACCGGCAGCGGAGCGTGGATGATCGGCGCGCCAAGGGCTTCCTTCTGCGCCGGATCGAGGATACTGAAGGCCGTAGTAGACATCACCCAGGCCGGTCCGTTCGGCGTAGCTACTTCGAGGGCGTTGCCCGCGAAACCGTCTACCTGATCGAGGCTCAGGCCGATGATTTTCTTACCGGTCTTCGCCAGGCTGTCGGTCAGTGCGGCTTTTTCGGTGGGATCCTGGACGCTGTCCAGGCAAACCAGGGCGGCGGTGTTGCCGACCGCGAGCATCACGTTGGTGTGGTAGATTACGCCGCCACGTTTGTCTACCGCATTAAAGGTAAGCGGGGTGTAATCCATGGCCAGACACCAGTCTTTGATGGCAGCTTTGGTGGCCCGCTCGGAGTAGCAGGCGTAGGCAATTCTGTTTTGGCGATCCAGGACGAGGCTGCCCGTACCTTCCAGGATGCGGCCGTCGTTTTCCCAGTGTTCGAGGGCGAGGGTACGGTTGATGTGGTGGTCGCGGTCGAGCACGTCGAGCACGTCGGCGCGGCGCTCAATCCGGCGCTGGGGCCAGAACATTGGGTAGGTGACGTAGAGGCCGTCTTCGTGGGTACTGAACCAGTTGTTCGGGAAGACGGAATCAGGGGTTGGGATGCCCTCCTGATCGTCCATCACCGTGATGCGCAGGCCGTTGGCACGCAAGACTTCTACGTAATTATCGAACTCCACCTTGGCGGCAGCGGCAATGTCTCGCTGCTTTTCGGGCGGCGCGATGGACTGAAAGAGGTTGTCAATGTGCGTGGGGCTACCGATGGCAAAGTCGCGCGGACGAACCATCAGCAGGTGGTGGGTAGTTTGTTTTGGCATTTGCTTGGTTAAGGCTTGGTTAGAACGGGCAAGGTAGCTTGTAAATCTGGTCTTTCAGCCTCTAAACTCACGAGAAGTTTCACTCTCTCAATATCGCCAGCACTTCATCCCTTTCTGCCTGTGTATTTGCGTTGGTAAACGGCTGTTCCTCCTCAGCTACCAGCTTCTTCACGTCGCTGTTGATGAGGACTTTGCGCGGGCAGGCGTAGCCCATCGACAAAAACTGCAGCATACGCGGGTAAGCCTTCGGTTCGTAGATAGCGACGAGGGGTTCGGGGAACCGTTGGGAAGCCAATTGGTAGGCCGTGGCTAGCCGACCCGGCGCACGTGTTTTGAGCAGGGCTTCGATTTGCGTTTTTTCCAGTAGGGGCAGGTCGCAGGCGACGACAAGCCAGGCGGCGTTCGGATCAGTCAGAAAAGCGGAGCAGATGGCCCCGGCCGCGCCGAGGTCCGGGAAGCGATCCGGCAGGTTGGGGAAGTCTTTTACCGGCGTTTGTTCCGGGTTGGCGACGGAGATGTGAACGCTTCCGGGCAGGAGTTCATCACAGATTTCGGCGATGCGTTCGGCTTCGGTTTTTCCGTTGGGGCGGTAGACGAGGTCGGCCTTTCGTTGGCCCATCCGTTGGCTTTTGCCGCCGGTAAGGACGAGGGTTTTCAGGGCGGGGACGCGGGTGCGAAGAAGGTTTTCGAGCAGCGGTAGCACCACGGAGTCCGCTTCTTCGAGTGAGCAGATCGTTGGGGCAGAATTGCCGGCTAAATCCTCCACCAACCAGGCTGGTAACGATGCCTCAACCGAACCCTGCACCTGCTGCCGAGCCTCCCCCACCAAAATGATGGCCAGCACGTCGGTCAGCTGTTCCCGCCGCCGTTCCAGGGTGGAAGCTTTTTTCTCATCGATGAACACGATCTGATGCGCAGCCGGGTAATGGTTGCCGTTCACCAGCGCCCCGTCAGAATGGCTGCGCTGCAAGCGTTCGTCGTATTCGTTCCAGTCGTTTGCCGGTGTGCCGAAGCGCTTGGTGCCGATCTGAAGCAGGGTGCCCGCAGGCGGCTCGGCGTGGTCACCGATCACGGTCAGCATCCGAAAATCAGGCTGCAGTTTTTCGGCCCAGCGCTCGATGAGCCCGTCCATCACCGCACAGGTGGAACCGACGAAAGCTACGTCCGTGCGCGCATAATGATCGCCGGTGGACCGCACGAGCGGCGGATGTTTCTGGTGTACTTGCTTCATAAGATTTTATCGAAAGGAATAAACGGAAAAGCCTCACCCGCCGCAAAGGTTGATCGGTCATGCGGAAAAACCAGCAGGCCATCGGCCCGCAACATGCTGGAAGCATCCCCGGAGCCCGCATTGGTGATGGGGTTGGCCCGTTGGGTAGCACGGTCTAGGGATGCAACCTGAAATAAAGTAAGGTCTTTGCCGAAAGAGAAATCCGTTGCCAGCACCCGCATTTCGTCCCGCTCGTTCAGACCGAGATTATGACGCAGGAAAGGCGCAACGTAGGCCAGCAAACCCGTAAGACTAGAAACCGGATTACCAGGCAAGCCGAAGACCATCGTTGTATCCGTCCGCCCCACCCAGATCGGTTTCCCCGGTCGCTGCGCGACCCGGTGGAAGAGCTTCTCTACGCCCAAATCCGCCAATACTTCGGGCAAGAAATCGTACTTCCCCTTCGAGACACCACCGCTGAAGATGAGGATGTCGTTCGCCGCCAGTAAGCCCGCAATGGCTCCGTTTAGCAAGGCTTTATCATCGGCTAAGTGGTGCGTCTTCGCCCCGATGCCCGCCGTGCTTAACTGATGCTGAAGGTGAAACAGGTTAGACATCCGAATCTGGTGCGGCAGGGGCTGCTGCTCTACCCCAACGAGCTCGTCGCCGGTGGCGATGATGGCGACCTGGGGCAACCGTTTCACCAGTACCTCAGCGTAGCCGCAGCCCGCCAGCAGGTTGATGGCTGCGCCGCCGATGAGCGCTCCGGGGGCGAGCAACTCCTGGCCCTTCACCGCGTCGCTTCCGGCGCGGTGGATGTTTTTTGCGTCCGCTACGCCGTCGGGCAAGCGGTAGCTTTCTCCTTCCCGAACTATGTCTTCGTAACGAATCACGGTGGTGGTACCGGGCGGAAGCACCGCACCGGTCATCACCTCCAGGCACTGGTTCGGAGCGGAGAGGGTGATGGGTTCTGCGCCAGCGGCAACGATGCCCGCTACTGGGAAAGCCCTTAAGCCGTCCGCGTAGCCAGTATAATTTATGGCGATGCCGTCCATCGTCACCCGGTCGTAGGGTGGCTGGGGCCGGTCCGTACTCAGGGGTTCGGCCAGGATTCGGCCGCCGGCTTCGGCGAGGGGGACGCGCTCTTCGCCCCAGGCGAAAGTTTGAGCCAGGGTGGTTTTTTTGGCTTCGTGGTAGTTGGTTAGCATAGGCGGGCAAGGTACGGATTGGTTGGGAAGCTACCGCCGAGGAGTTTTGCTTCAGGCAGCGTTGGACTGCTTAACGGCTCTGCCTGGAGTGGAAATCTACGGTGAGTACACATCTTTACGGGCGTATATTTCT
>CAYWMW010000237.1:0-7189 GCA_964458975.1 uncultured Lewinella sp.
CTAGTTCCTAACTACTCCCCAACGATGAACCCAGCCCGGCCGCGCGCCCGGCCTACCGCATCGTGTAGCACCACGAGGTAGTTGCCTGCGGGCAACGAGCGGACATCCCAACCACCGGAACCGATCTGCCCGTAAGTCGTCTGCGCCAGCTGGCGGCCGTACAAATCCGATACGGTAAGTACGTCATCGTACTTCACGTCATTGTTCGGCGCTTTCAGCTGAATGAAACCGTTGGAAGGGTTCGGGAAGACCCGCAGCGCAATCTCCTGCGCCCGCAGGGTACGAACGCCCACCGGCAAGCCATCCTTCTCAATCCGGTGCTGGCTCAGGTTGGTGATGATTGGCTCGTTGAAGTCGAAGTAAATCGCCGCCTCGTTGGTGATGAGGTCTCCGGCCACCAGGTCGGGATCATGCTCGATGCTGAAGTTAACGACGCCCTGGCTGGCCAGGAGGTTTACGTTGCTGTCGGGTAGCATGATGTTGGCGAAGGTAAAGGTCACTACGCGCTGGCTATCGATGCTCACGGTGTAATCGTGGCTGGAAGAACCGGCCTTAAACGTACCCAGGTCCAGCGCTTCGCTGATGGTATCCCGGATGACGATGTTGAAGGCCGTATCCGTCCCCGTATTCTGGAACCGGATGGCGTAGTCCAGCTCGGTGCCGGGGGCGATGTTGTTCTCCGCCCCGTAGCCGAGGGGGTAGCCGTTTTTATCGTTGGGGTCATAAGCGCCGACGTTCTCGCGGCAAACGATGGCTTCCCACGGGAAGCCGTTACCTAACGAAAGGATATTGTGATTGGGCTGGTCTTCAAACACCGGTGCTTTGCCCCGTAACAATATAGGTTCCAGCTGGAAGACCAGTGATGTTTTGGGTTGTCTGGCCAGTACTCCACTCAAAGGCAAACGGTGCCTGGCCGGTAGGATCGGCGAATGCGGAGCCATCTTCTCCTCCGTTGCAGGTGACGTCTTCGGAGATGATAACCACAAAACAGTCATTCTCATGAAAACCCGCGTCGATGGTCAGGCTCTCTTCTCCGGAAAATCCGGGACGACCCCGGAAGCAACGACCTGGTCTGCTTCATTGATTACAAGAACAGCATCAAAGAGTCCGACGTCACTGGGAAAAGCGCGCACCCGAATGCCCCGTCCGCAACTGCCGGGCACTCCTTCCACCTCCAAGCCGTACCCAAAGCAGGGGTCCGTCGTACCGCACCCGTCGGGGGCTGGTACGGTCACTGCAACCGTACAATCCGCATCGGTAGAATCCCGGAATACGAGGGTAGTTACTGTGCCTGTGAGTCCCGTTAGTTCAAGAATTTCATCGGTAAAATAACTACCGCCGACGTTGTAGCCCTCCAATACCCAACCGCCATCTCCGGTACCCTCCACGTCGTAGAGAATACCGTATTCACCGTTACCGAGGCAAAAAACAGAGTCGATTTGAACACTGATGCACTGCCCGGGCAACGAGGCAGTAAAGAGGAAAACAAGTGTGGCTAATAGAATACGCATAGGATAAGAGTTCATTTTTTTAAAGCAGGGCTTCCCAAACAGGAGACCCCTTTGACCCTACAATGATCAGGAAAGAGCGGGCCAGCACCAAGTACACTAATACTTCATTGTTGAAACCATTTGGCGCGCACGCAGGATGCAGAGTCAATTTTAAGGAGCAATATTTGTGAAATAGTTACTACATTGTTGAAAGCTAAACCTTCAAAACATTGTCTCTTCTACAGCAGATCATCCACAATTTAAGCCTCCCGGAAGCAAAGCGCGTCACTTTGTGGCTTCAGGCCGACCTGCACAACCGGCGGGAAGACTGCAGAATCCTCTTTAAGCTGCGCCGTGAAAGCGAGCGACCACTGTCTCCCGAAGCAGAGTTCGCCCTCGTTTATCCCGATGCCACCTCCTTCGATGCCGCCAAGCACCGCCAACTGGAGCACCAACTCCTCAAGCGCCTCGAAGCCTTCCTCGCCTGGGACACCTTCCACCGCGACGACAACGCCCCCAACGCCTACTTAATGAAAGCCTACCGGGAGCGCGACCTGGATGATCATCGGCGTACCCGCCTCAAACGCTACCGGCCCAGCCACATCGAAGGTACCGACCGCCTTCACCTGGAATACCAGTTTGCCGTAGACCAGTACGACCTCGATCTGGCAGCCTCTCGCGGAACCAAAGTAGACTACCTGACCCCGGAGCACAACCTCGAAAAATACATCATCGCCCTCCGCCTCCGGCAAGCCTGCATGACCATTGCCCACCAACGGCTGCACAAAACGAACGACCACTACGAGATCCCCCGTTTCGATCACATCCTCGAAGCTGCCACCCGGAAGCCTTATCGGGACGATCCCTTCATCCGCCTCTTCTACCTCGTTGCCCGCCTCCAGCTCGATGAGCCGACAAAAGCAGAAACCGCCTTCACCCAGGTTACTGATCGCCTGGTAGAGTTCCATCACCGGCTGCCGACGGACGACCGCCGCAACCTCCTCCTGATGGCCATCAACTACGGTCTCCGCCGGGCAAACACCGGCTCGGAGCCCGCCATCGAGGCTACCTATACATTGTACAAACTCGGCCTCGAACTCGGCATCCTGCACGACCGGGGCCGGCTGAGCATCTTCGCCTTCAACAACATCCTCGGCCTGTCCATCCGCCTGAAAGAAGTGGACTGGGCCGCAGACTTTCTGGACCAGCACCAGGGCGAACTCCCCGAAAAAGGCGGAAGCGAAGTACTCGCCCTGGGCCGCGCCCGCCTCGCCCTCGCTACCGGGCAAGACGGAGATGCGTTGTTCCATTTACAGCAAGCGGACTTTAAAGACTTCATCCACCACCTCACGGCGCGGGTGATGCAGCTCAAGATTTACTTCAAGCAAGACAGTTACACCCTCCTCCACTCCCACATCAGCAGCACCCGCAAACTGCTGACCCGTCGCAAACGCGTTGGCTACCACCTTCAGAACTACCGCAACATCTTTCAGCTGGCCAACGCCATCATCCGCCTTGCGCCGGGAGATGATAAAGGCCGGGAACAACTGCGGGAACGGATCATGGCTACTGACCCCTGTACGGAGCGGCCCTGGTTGCTTGGGGTTTTGCCGGATAGTTGAAGGATCGGCCAAGCCCCAACGTACATCCAATCAACCCTCACCCGGCACCTGCGGCCCCGCCCTAAACATAAACAGTCCCCAAAATCTCCCGCGCCCGGGCCAGGGCTTTGGCGTTGTCCCGAATAGTCTCGTCGGCCATAGAGACGCCGTCGTTCAGGCCGATGAGGTAACAGCCAGCGGCCTTCGCTGCCGCTCCGCCCGGTTTACTGTCTTCGATGGCGATGCAAGCACCGGCGTGAACGTTCAAGCGCTTAGCCGCCAGGAGGTAGATATCCGGTGCAGGCTTCAGGTTTTCAACGTCGGTGGCGGTAACGACGACGTCCGTGAAGCGGTCCAGCCCCAGGGCGGGCACCACTACGTCGGTATCCTTGCGGCCACTATTCGTCGCAATCGCCAGGGGAAAATATTTTTGGATTTCAGCCAGCTCCTCCGCAACGCCCGGAAAGCCTTTGCCCGATGTTCGGATCAGCTCGTGGAACCGCACCTGCTTACCGTCGATCATTTCCTGCTGCGTGACGCTGAGTTCGTGGTGCTCAATCAACCAGTCGGCTACCACCCGGTCGCTGGTCCCGATCCACTGGTCAAACCAGTGCACATCGTAAGCAAGTCCGTAGTCTTCCCGTAGCATATCCAACCAGGCGGAACAGTGTTGGGGTTCGGTATCGGCCAGGGTGCCGTCGAGGTCGCAGAGGAGGGCGAGGTAGTTGGTCATTTGGTTTTTTGCGAAGGTAAATGTTTGGCGGTTGTCCGTTATCCGTTGTCGGTTGTCAGGCGTGCAGACAACGGACAATGGACAACGGACAAAAAAACGACCCGCAACGCAAAGGCGCAACGGGTCGTTTCCTAAAAATTTATTTTAGTTCTTACTTAATCAGCATCCGGCGGACCGCATCCGCCCCCTTACTAACCAAAGCACCACTGGCCTGGGCCTGTACTTTATCCGTCATCATTTGGAATTGCCCCTGGGCCCGCTCCGCCTTAGCCTGTTGGCTTTGGCCAACGAGGTAGCCAAAACTCAGGCCACTCAGAACGAGGAGAAAAACAACGGCAACAGAAAACAAGGTTTTTTTAGAAAAGGACATGTGTGTGGGGTTTTACTGGAATTTGAACGTAAGATAACGACAAACAGTTTATTTAACAAGACCATAACGCTGAAAGGCCCCGTTTCTCGACGAACGGCAGAAATTGTTCGACGAAATCAGTTGTCGGTTGTCAGTTGTCACGGCGCGACAACAGACAACGGACAACGGACAAGCGACAACCGACTCTAAAACGCCTTCATAACGTCCACCAGCACCTGCACGCTCTCGATCGGCATAGCGTTGTAGATGCTCGCCCGGAAGCCACCGACGGAGCGGTGGCCCTTGATGCCTACGCAACCAGCTGCGGTGGCGGCGGCGACGAAGGGCTCCAGGTCATCCGGGTTGGTGGGCAGGAAGCAGACGTTCATCACGCTGCGGCCGGTGCCTTCCGTTACCGATGCTTTGAACTTCGGGTTGCGGTCAATCTCGTCGTAGAGGAGCTTGGCCTTGGCCGCGTTCTTCTTTTCCATGGCATCAACGCCACCGTTTTCCTTCACCCAGCGCATCGTCAGCATCGACACGTAAATGGGGTATACCGGTGGGGTGTTGAAGCTTGAGTTTTTCGCGATGTGGGTGCGGTAGTCCAGCATGGTAGGAATCTGGCGCTGTACCTTTCCCAAAAGGTCTTTCCGGACGATCACGAGTGTAACCCCAGCGGGGCCCATATTCTTCTGTGCGCCGGCGTAGATGATGCCAAATTTATCCAGTGGCAACTGGCGGCTGAAAATCTCCGAAGACATATCGGCTACCAGCGGTGCATCCGTTTCGGGCCACTCCTTAAACTGGGTACCGAAGATGGTATTATTGCTGGTGATGTGGACGTACTTGAGGCCCGCAGGCACCGCAATGTTGGCGGGGATGTAGTTGTAGTTCTGGTCTTTGCTGCTGGCAACTACGTTCACCTTGCCGAAGAGCTCCGCCTCCTTGATGGCTTTGGCAGACCACGCTCCGGTATCGATGTAGCCGGCCGTTTCGTCTTCGTTGAGCAGGTTCATGGCCGTGAGGTAAAACTCAGAGCTGGCGCCTCCGGTAAGGAAGAGAACGGCGAACTCATCGGATACACCGAGCAGCTCGCGGGCCAGGGCCTCGGCTTCGTCAAGTACCGCAACGAATTGCTTGGAGCGGTGGCTGATCTCCAGGATGGAGAGCCCCATACCAGCAAAGTCAGTTACGGCCTCGGCGGCCTGCTTCAGGACGGGAGCGGGGAGTATCGCCGGACCGGCGAAGAAGTTATGCTTTTTCATTTTGGATGAGGTACTGTTGGAAAACAAAGAACGGATAAGGCACTAAATTTAGCCCAACACGTTAAAACGCTGATAATTTAGACGCAAAAATAGTACGTTTTTCTTCCCGTCGGTAACCAACATCGTCAGGCTTTTGCATCTTTATACTATACAGAACCAATTTAACGGCTATTATGAATTACCTCTTCCGCTTTCGAATCCTTATTTGTGGCCTATTTGCGCTGGCTGTTTTTGCCTGTACGCCTAAAGCTGCTGGCCCCGCAACCACCAAAATTAAACCAACCCAAACTACAACCCCCAAGCCCGGCGCGGATGAAAACCTCAGCCCCTGCGGCAAGTTCTCCGACGCGCCTAACCCGGACGATGCGGAGACCAACTACGTCATCTACCGGCAAATGATCAAAGCCGGCGAGCCGGAGGAAGCGATGAAAACCTGGCGCAAGGTCTACGCCACCAGCCCGGCTGCGGACGGTAAACGCGCCACCGTCTACACCGACGGTATCGCTTTCTACAACGAACTACTCAAAAAAATGCCGGAAAAGCGGGAAGCCTACGGCGATTCCATCCTGATGCTCTACCAGGAAGCCCGCCGCTGCTACCCCGGAGACGGCTATATGGCCGCCATCCAGGGCTTCGACAGCTACTACACCTACCCCGGTTCGGCCACGGACGACGAGATCTACGCACTCTTCAAGGAGAGCATCGAAATCGACGGGCCGGAGAAGCTCAACTACTTCGTCATCAACCCCATGTCTAAACTCGTCGTGGAGCAGCACCGCGAAGGCAAGGTCGAGGTCGCGGAAGCCAAGATGATCGTCGAGGCTTTGAAGGCACGCCTGGCCAAAGGGCTAAAGGAGTGCAAAGGCGCAGGCTGCAAACCCTGGACGGCCATCAAGAACTACTCGCCCGAAACCCTACGCTACTTCGAGACCGTTCAGGGCTTCTACGACTGCCAGTACTTCATCAACCAGTACTACGCCGATTACCAGGATGACCCGACAAATTGCGACGCCATCCTGACCGCCTACTCCCGCCTCCGTTACGGCGGTTGTACGGAAGGAACTGCGGAATTCGACGAGCTAAAGCAAGCCTACGAAGCCAACTGCCGCGTGGTGGCCAGTGGCCCGTCGGACCTCAAAAAAGCCTTCGATGCCCTGGAGGCAAGCGACTATAACGCGGCCATCGAGAGCTTCACCGCCGCCGCCGAAGGCGCAGAAGAAGCAGAGAAAAAAGGCCGCTACTACATGTACGTCTCCAAGGTCTACTACAGCCACAAGCGCAACTTCGGCCAGGCGCGGGCTTTTGCGCGCAAGGCCGCCAGTGCGGACCCCTCCTCCGGCGAGCCCTACATGCTCATCGGTACGCTCTACGCCAGCTCTGGCCCGTTGTGCGGCCCCGGCACGGGCTTTGATTCCCAGATCGTCACCTGGCCGGCCATCGATAAGTGGCAGCAGGCCAAACGCATTGACCCGTCGCTGGCCAGCAAAGCCAATAAGCTCATCAACAGCTACAGAAAGTACATGCCTTCCAAATCCGATATTTTCTCGCGGGGCATCAAGGAGGGAGACACCTTTAAGGTCGGGTGCTGGATTCAGGAGACTACGCGGGTTCGGACGCCGTAGGCGAGTGTCCGTTGTCGGTTGTCGGATTTGGGCGCGGCCGCAGGTGCAATGTAGGTTTTGAAGTTAGGGATAAGCCTAAGGGGTTGCGGAATAATAAGTTATTCTGGTGAAAATGAGTGATCGTGGTCC
>CAYWMW010000238.1:0-7170 GCA_964458975.1 uncultured Lewinella sp.
CCTGGGTTTCGATGATCGGCAGGGCCGTCAAAGAACCACCACCCTTCACGATGCCAGCTTTGCTGAGGCTTTCGGGAAGGTCGTTCATGCTCTGAGCGATCGCGTCGTCATCGATGACTTTGGCGGCGCGCTCAAGGAGGCGGCTGTGGAGGTAGAATACGTCACCGGGGTAAGCTTCACGTCCTGGTGGGCGGCGGAGCAGCAGCGATACCTCACGGTAAGCAACGGCCTGCTTGGAGAGATCATCGTAAATGATCAGTGCCGGGCGGCCCGTATCGCGGAAGAATTCACCGATGGCGGCTCCGGCGAAGGGTGCGTAGAACTGCAGCGGAGCGGGGTCTGCGGCAGAAGAGGAAACGATGGTGGAGTAAGCCATGGCACCGTTTTCTTCCAGCGTCTTAGCGATCTGGGCTACGGTAGAAGCCTTCTGGCCACAAGCTACGTAGATACAGTATACGGGCTCTCCGCGCTCGTAGAATTCTTTTTGGTTGAGGATCGTATCGATGGCGATGGCAGACTTACCCGTCTGGCGGTCACCGATGATGAGCTCACGCTGGCCACGGCCAATCGGGATCATGGCGTCGATGGCCTTGATACCGGTCTGCAGCGGCTCGGTTACCGGCTGGCGGTAGATTACACCGGGAGCTTTGCGCTCCAGCGGCATTTCGTACGTCTTGCCGGTGATGGCGCCTTTACCATCGATGGGAACACCGAGGGCATTCACTACGCGGCCAACCATACCTTCACCAACTTCGATGCTGGCAATACGGCCGGTACGGGAAACGCGGCTGCCTTCCTGAATGCCGATGGAGGTACCCATGAGTACTACACCAACGTTGTCTTCTTCCAGGTTAAGTACGATGGCCTCTGTTCCGTTGTCAAAAGAGACGAGTTCACCAGCTTGTGCGTTTTCGAGACCGTAGACACGGGCGATACCGTCACCAACCTGAAGTACGGTACCGTACTCTTCCAGTTCGGTGGCGCTGTTTACGCCTGCGAGCTGTTGCTTAATGATTCCACTGATTTCGTCGGGCTTAATTCCAGCCATGGTTGCTATGCTTTAAAAGATGCTTAGTTGTAGTTGATTTGGCGAGCACGACCGTATCATTTGGCGCGGACGCAGGTGCAAGGTTTAGGTTGACAGGGTCTTGCGTACCTCGTTGAGTTTGTGTGCAACGCTGGCGTCGTACACTTTGCCGTCAAATTCAAGGATGAAACCTCCAATGATAGAAGGGTCTACCCTGGTGAGCAGCTCAACGTTGGCTTCCGTTTTACCGGCGGCCTTGAGCTGGGCCATGATTGCGTTCTTGCTGTCCGCATCGAGGGCTACCGCACTGGTGATGTACACCGTCGTGATTTTGTTGAGCGTCTTGTACTGCTCGTCGAACGAGTCCAGAATACCGAGCAAGTCCGCTTCGCGGCCCTTGCTGATGAGTACGTTCACGAAGGTTTTGGTCAGCTCGTTCGCACCAGCCTTGTTGAGGATGTCGGCGAAGATGGCCTTCTTCTTGGTGGCGTTGATCACCGGGCTTTGCAGCACCAGCGCCAGGTCACGGTTGTAGCCCATCTCGATGAGGCCGTCCACGTCGCCTTTTACGGCAGCGAGGTCGTTGCGCTCCAGGGCGAGGTCCAGCAATGATTTGGCGTAGCGGGTGGCTACTTGTTGATTGGTCATGCCGGGTTTAGTTGAGGTTGTTCACCAGTTCTTTAACGAGGGTCGTTTGGCTGGCATCGTTCTTGAGGTCCTTACGGATCACCTTCTCAGCAATGTCGAGGGCCATGGCACCAACTTCCTTTTTGAGGTCAGCCATTGCGGAGTCGCGCATGTTGGCGATTTCGCGCTGGGCGTTTTCGGAGACCTTCTGGGCGGCTTCCTTTGCTTCAGTCACCGCTTCCTCGCGGCGCTTCTTGGCGAAGGCTTCGGCATCGGAGACGATGCGGGTGCTTTCCTCGCGGGCTTCGGCCAGCAGGCGCTGGTTGTCGTCCTTGAGTTGGGCCATCTCTGCCTGCACGCGCTTGGCCTCGTCGATGGAGTCCTGAATTTCGTGGTTCCGCTTACTCAGGGCCTTTTGAATGGGCTTCCAGGCTACTTTCGCCAAAACGAAGTAAAGCACCAGAAAGATAAGAACAGTCCAGAAAATCAGACCGAAGTCTGGTTTGATAACGCTGAAGTCAGCTAGAAAAAGCGTAGACATCGTTGGATAAATTTTAACCGCCGGAGCGGATGGGGAGAACTCGGCCGGTGAATAGGCCTTATTCTATTTAGTGGAATCTAGTTCCTAGTTTCTAGTTTCTAGTTCCTTATTTCTAAAGTAGGCCGGAACCGCTGCCAAGCGCAGTTCGGTTCCGGCCGTTTGTTGGTCTGAAACCAAAGTAACTACTAGAGTACTTTGTCCAGAAGACCTACAACGATCGCAAACAGCGCAGCACCTTCGACGAAGGCGGCGGTGAGGATCATTGCGCTACGGATATCTCCAGCGGCTTCTGGCTGACGTGCGATAGACTCCGTAGCTTTGCTACCGATGAGTCCGATTCCGATGCCAGCACCGAGTGCTGCAATACCTGCTCCTAAAGCTCCCATGTTATTGGAATTTAGTGGATTAAAAAAAGAGTTATTCAAAGCGTGGCGCATTCACCACGTTAGATTCGATAGTTGTTGTGGTGATTAGGCGTGGGCCGCTTCACCGTGGTGATCGTCGTGTGCGTGATCGTGCTCCTCTACCGCAGCGCCGATGTAGCTGGCCGCAAGAATCGCAAAGATGAACGGCTGTACGAATGCTACCAGCAATTCGATACAGTTCATGAACAGGGTGAAGGCTACCCCCACAACACCACCCGCGGTAGCACCCAGTACGCTCTCTCCGTTGTTACCGAAGATGAAGATCAGACTGATGAGCGACAGGATGATGATGTGGCCAGCCGTGATGTTAGCGAAAAGACGCACCATCAGGGAGAAAGGCTTAATCACCAAACCAAGTACTTCAACCACCGTAAGCAGTGGCTTTACGAAAACCGGTACGCCCGGCATCCAGAGTACGTGCCCCCAGAAGTGCGCGTTGCCGTGAACGTAAGCAACGATAGCAGCAATTACGGCCAGGGCCATAGTTACACCAATGTTACCCGTTACGTTGGCACTGCCCGGAATGAAAGGAATCAGGCCGAATAGGTTACAGAACAGGATGAAGAAGAACACCGTCATGATGAAGGGGTGGAAACGTGCGTAGTGCTTCTCACCGATCATCGGGATGCTGATCTCGTCCCGCAGGAAAACAAAGAAAGGCTCCATCAAAGACTGTACGCCGCTGGGTGCCTGGCCTTCGTTGCGCTTATAACCACGGGCAACCGCCGTCCACAGCAGGATCAGCAGCAGCGCAGCAAGCAGCATGGTAAATACATTCTTGGTAATGCTAAAGTCGTAGAAGTTGGTAATACCGCCACCAAGGAGGCCACCGTCACCAACGGAAGCGCCGTTCAGCAGGTATTCCTGACCGTTGATCTTTGCGTAGTAGGTATCAACCTCCTTACCTGCTTCGTTAGCTTGTACCTTATGTACGATGCACTCAACGTCGTGCTCGCCGGCAAGCATTGCCTCACCAGCGCTATCCGCCAGACGGTTGACGCGGCCGTGGTTCATTACGTAACCATCAACGGCTTTCAGTTCGTGGCCGTGGCCGAGCATGCTGCTCAGGCCCGTCGTAAGACCATGACCGGGAGCGTAAAGAAAGAGAGGGAGTGGCATGTGTACACCATGAATCACTTCAAAGTGGTTAGCATCCGCAATGTGGTGCAAAATCACCCCCGCCGGGTCGTACTCAGCGTGGCCGTCCGCACAACCTTCGTGAACTTCGGTGGCGTGATCGTTGCCGTGGCTATGGCCGTGGCCATCGTCCGTACCATGATCATGCCCATCGTGCTGGGCGTTAACGGCCGTTAAACCAAAGCAAAATACCAGCAAAAACAGTGCGCGCAGGGCCAATTTCATAAGTAGAAATTTTTGGGGCTTTCCCAATTGAGCCGCAAAGGTACGTAGGGTTTAGTTATTATACTAGCTTTTTACACGCAAATAGTTTGGTCTTTAAACCAGCGGATTTACGCAGCGGAAATATCCTTTTCCTGCCCTCCAAAGAACTTCAGGCAGGCGCGAGACCCACCCCCGAAAACCTTCTTTGCATCCTGCGTTCGCGCCAAATCATTATGTGTAGCCGCAAAAGGCACACTTGGTTTGCAACAGGCATTGACTGGATTGAGCGCTTGTAGCGCGACTGCTACGTAAAGCAATCGCGCTGTAAGTGCTCAACCCACTAGTCCTAGGCTGTCTAATCTGTCGCGTTCAGCCCGTGGTAACCTCACCCCATCCCCTCTCCAACAAGCCTCGCCTCAGGCTCGGCGGACCACCGGAGGTAGCCGCGTAGCGAAAGGGGCTATTCCGAAGAAAACGCTCTGCGTTTTAACGGTAAAAACCCGTTACGGGTTAAGACCATCAGATTAGACAGCCTACCACTAGTCCAACAATCGCCAACTGGCCCCAAAGCGCAAAGCCTCATCCGGATAAGGGTGGTCCGCCGTGAGGTATAGTAAGTTGTCGGGCGCGATGAGGTTATTGACCTGAATGTACTTCACAAAGAAGCGGAATCGCGTTACCCGCATGCTGAAAAACGGGTCAACCTGGTACTGAAACCCACGCGCCTGCCGCTCCTGCAACTGAAACTGCTGAATAACCGGGTTGTAATAATAAGGACTGAAGGCAGAGGCGTAGCGGACATCCACCCCAAGGTTGACGTTCAGCACCTTGAACCACTTCCCGGAGTAGTAAAAGCTGTGCTCCCCGTAAATACGCGGCAGCCGAAACACATCCTGGTCTGCTTCCTGTAATAACAACCGGTTGTCCAGGTTCCAGTGCCCGAAGCGCAGGTCGCGCTCCAGGGTGAGCTGGAGCAGGGAGTTCACGTCGTTCGCCTGCTCGGGGCGGCCCTCAGCGTTGAAGTAAACGTAGTTGGTGAGCAGGGAGTACGCCAGCCCGGCCCGGATTTTCACGACCGGCAGGGTGTAAGCGCCGCCGAGCCGCAACTCCAGCGTTTTGCCGAAGCGGTTGTCCCAGATCGTCTGCCCGTTGAGGCGGTAGACTTGCTGCACCAGATCGGGGGCGTAGAGTTGGTTCAGGGCGTTGAGCTCCAGCTTGCCCGCTTTGCCGAGGTCGAGGATGCCTTCGCCCTCCACGCGGTAATCTCCGGTTTGGCCAATGAGGTTCAGCTGGCCGGAGACCAATATATTAAGGTTGTCGTTGGGTCGCAGCCCTACCTTGGCGTGGGCCAGGAGGTTGTTGACGGTAGAGTCCCCGTCTTGCTCGATGCGGTGGTAGAGGTGGGTCAGGCCAGCCTCCAGCACGTCTTTTTGCACCGTAGCTTTTTCTCCCGAGGTTCCCCGGCGGAAGGTAGACACCGTAAAATCGTTCTCGATGATGCGGTGCCGGATCTGGTTGCGCACGCCGCGCGGATCGATCAGTAATTCAGGAAAGTCCTGGTAGAACTTCAGCGTATCGGAGCTACCGGGTTGCAACACCTGGCTGGATAAGCGGTGCCGGCGGCCATCGTAACGGAAACGGTGGCGCAGGGTAAAAGCCCGGCGTTCGCGGCCGGTAAGCGAGTCCGTTTTACCGCCAAACTGGAGGTACTGCGTGGCCATTATTTCGCGGTAGCTGTAGCGGAGGCGGGTTTCGTCGAGGTAAGATTCCAGGTTGCCGAGGTTGTTTATCTCAGCGCCGGGTTCGTTGCGCTGGAAGGAGGAATCCACCACGCCGCCGCTCTGGAGTTGCTCGTAGGTATTGGCCGTGTAGCTGAAAAAACCGCTGTACCTACTGCCCCGTGGCCGAATGCTGAAGCCGGTCGCCACGTGCGTATTGCGCAGGGCCTGGCCGGGGTACTGGTCCTGATCGCCCTGCTGGTTCAGGCGTTGGTAGTCCAGCACCAGGTTCACCCCGTCGGCAAAGTTGCGGCTGAACTTTGCAACGGTGTAGCTGTCTTCCTGCTCGCTTTCGCTGACGTGCGAGAGGTAGGTAAAGGGGTGTTCCAGGCGGTAGTATTTCAGGTCGCTGCCCGTGGTCTGGTAGAGGTCAAACTGGCGAAAACCAAGCGTTGTGCCGTAACGCCGCTGGGGTTCGTAGCGCAGGGCGTAGGCTGCCCCACCCCGCTGGCCGATGGTGGCAAAATCAAAATCCACCTTGCGGTCGGGTTCGTAGCGGTGGAAACCGTTCAGGAGGCTGTCTCGCCAGTTCGTTTCCGTATTCGGGTTGTCAACCGTGTACTGAAAAATGCCGAAGGTATCCAGGATGCCTTCGCGCTGGTCTTGGGGGCCAGCGCGGCGATCAGCGGAGGGGTCAAAATCCGGGTCTCCCTGCACCGGCCGGTTCGACGAGGAGGGGTCCAGTATTTGGGCGGAGAGGGCGCAGGTTACCGTCAGCCATACAACGAGAATTGCAAGGGCGCGGCCGCAGGATGCAGGGAAAGGTAAATGAGAAAGTTGGGGAGGTCTTTGCTCCAAGGCTAAGGGCAGGGTCTCTTTTGTTGTACTGGACTCGGTCACTTCAGGTGGTTTAATGGTTTGCAGCAAATTATCAGTTGGCAATGCTTCGTTCTTGATCTGAAGTGACCGAGTCGTCAGCTTCGTTAATGTAGGCATATCAAATGATTTTAGCTTTCCTGCTACTACGTAGTCACCTCCGATGGCAGAAGTAACTATAGATGCCGTGCCGCAAAGAAACGACTAATGCGAAGAACGTTGCCTGGGCATCCGGGCATTAGGACTTTTTTAAGGATCATCCGTAGGTATAACTCAACCTTATACTTGGACGTAAAAGCTGGGGTGTGCAAACGTTTCATCTCGGCCGACGAGCGAATCCTAACTTATCGCGAAGACCGAAACGTTTGCACACCCCACGTAAAAGCCATGTTCTTTAATCAGGTTTTAGGAACGCCAAATCAATAACTGTCCTGATTCGCTTCGCGGCTACTTCGTGGTGAAGCGCAGGAATCGTGGTGCTGATCGAATAGCTCGAAATCCAGCATAGCCATAGCTACGGTGGTTTTCGGGATATGAAGAGCAGCGCCACGAGACCAAGCTGTAAATCGGACAGTTATTGATTTGGCGTTCCTTAGCGTTTAGCGCGAAGTTTTT
>CAYWMW010000239.1:0-7170 GCA_964458975.1 uncultured Lewinella sp.
CTAGTAGTAAGCGACTACCGCGACTCCCACAACGCCGTGCGCCCCGAAGGCCGCTGGTTCACCGGCCTGGTGAAGGATTTTGGTTACTCCGTAACGGTGATGACCCGACGCGAAGGCGCCAGCTACATCGAAGAGCTCGAAGCCGGGGGCGTGCGCATCATCGACTGGCACCCGGAGAGTAAGTTCGGCGCGGCCGACCGCGACGGCATCAAGGCGGAGCTGGAAGCCAACCACTACGACCTGCTCCACCTGTTCAACAACAAAAGTATCGTGGCGGGCATTCGGGCCGCGAAAGGCTGGCCGGGGAAGGTGCTCACCTACCGGGGCTACACCGGCAACATCCACTGGTGGGACCCCGGCGCGTACTTCCAGCACCTCAACAAACGGGTAGACGGCATCATCTGTGTCTCCGGAGCGGTGAAGGAGAGCTTTGACAAACTGCCGTTCTTCGACAAATCCAAAACCCTCGTTGTAGGCAAGGGCCACGCCCCGGAATGGTACGCCGACATCGAACCCATTGACCTGGAAACGGAGTTTGATATTCCGCCGGAGCGCACCGTCGTAATCATCGTCGCCAACGCCCGGCGGATGAAGGGGATGAATTACCTCGGTACCGCCATCGGCCGCTTACCGGCGGACCTTGGCCTGCACTTCCTCTTCGTAGGCCGGGGCTTGCAAGTCCCGGATTTTGAGGCGGATTTGGCCGACAGCTACTACGCCCACCAGTACACCTTCGCCGGTTTCCGGACCGACGTGCTCAACATCCTCGCCGCCGCAGACGTGAGCCTGCTGCCGAGCGTGAAGGGGGAGGGCCTCAGCAAAGTCCTCCTCGAAAGTATGTTCCTCGCTCGCCCCACCATCATGACCGACATCGGCGGTAATAGAGGGCTCGGCATTGACGGAGAAACGGCCATCATCGTTCCCGCCCGCAGCGACGAGGCGCTGACGCAGGCGATGATCCGGATTGCGGAAGACGATGCGTTGCGGGAACGGCTTGGCCCGGCGGGGAAGGCTTACGTGACCGAGCATTTTTCTGCTGACCGGACGGTGGGGGAGTTGGATGGGGCTTACCAGAAGGTGTTGAAGTCCTAAATCCCCTCCACCCCAAAAAGATACCCTACCAGGGCGGTAAGCCCCATCGCCACAGTACCCCAAAAAGTAATCCTGGCTATTGGCCTGAGAACGTTCGTGCCGCCGGTGGTAGCGGAGAGGTAACCCAGTAAGACCAGGGCGAGCAAAGCAATCACGTACTGCCCGCCCACCATTAAGTTGAGCGGTAAAAACAGAGATGCCAGCATGGGCAAGCCACCACCAACGAAGAAGGCGGCGGCGGAAGCAAGGGCGGCCTCCAGCGGGTTGGCTTCGGTGAGGTCACTGATGCCGAGCTCGTCGCGGGCGTGGGCCTCCAGGGCGTTGTGCGCCGTTAGCTGGCGGGCTACTTCCAGGGCGGTGTCGGGTTTCAGGCCACGGCTTTCGTAGATCGCAGCCAGTTCATGCAATTCTTCCTCCGGTGTTTCGTCCAGTTCCTCTTGCTCCCGCTTGAGGTCGCTGGCCTCCAGGTCTGACTGGGAGCTGACGGATACGTATTCTCCCGCAGCCATCGAGAGTGCTCCGGCGACGAGGGCTGCAACCGAGGCCAGTACCACCGGCTCCCGCGTTGCGCTGGCCGCAGCCACACCGATGGCAACGCTGGCCGTGGATAGGATGCCATCGTTGGCACCGAGCACGGCGGCGCGCAGCCAGGCGCTGCGGTTGATGAAGTGCGGTTCGTCTTGCATTTGGTAAATATCGGGAATATGATTCGTACTGGAGTTGTTACACACGCCAGCCCTTAAAGTAACTCGTTAGTCATCACTTCAGATACCTTCAACCGCACTTCTTCAAGCCCTTCAGTCTTGAGCCAGTCGAGAAACCTGCTGACTGCGTCTTCGTCCATTTTACCCCAATCTTTATGTCCGATAAAACTGTCTGCGGATATCTGTAGAGATTGTTGCAGGTCAATGTCCTGATCGTGTTCGGGTATGAGGGTTTTCAGAATGGTGGTAGCCTCTTCCTGGTGCTCGCACGCATAACGATAGCCTTGTTCCGTGGCGGCGAGGAAGGCGGTATATGCTTCTTTTTTATCAGCCAGTAGTTTGGCGTTCGCCGCGATGACCGGGGAGTAGGAATAAGGGATACCGAAATCCGCCATCTTGAAGTAGTGCAATCCGGCATTGGCGTTAGCTACCTGCACGGCTTCCCAGTTGAGGAACACCCAGGTAGCGTCGAATTCGCCGCTCAGCAGCGTATTCCAGATGCCTAGTTTGGCGGGGTAAGCAATGGCCAGTTCGCCCTTGCCTCCGTCGTTACGGATCATTTGTTGCACGATGCCGTCTTCGTAGCGGGCCTGGTAGGAGGCGTAGCGTTTACCGTCCAGATCAGCGGGCCGGTTGATGCCGGATTGTTTGCGGCAGGCGATGGCGCTTAGGTCGGTCTGAAGGATGGCGGCCACGGCAATGAGGGGAAAAGGTTTGCGCTTAGTCCGGTAGCTGATGATGCTCTCAACGGGGCAGAGGGCGAAGTCCGCTTTGCCGGTTTCTACTTTTTTGGCGGGGGTGACGGCGTAGTCGTCATTAGAAGGGTCCGCGATCTCTACCGAAAGCCCGGCAGCGGCGTAGAAACCTTTTTCCTGGGCGACGAAGAAACCGATGTGGTTGGTGTTGGGGGTCCAGTCGAGGGAGATGGTTAGTTTTTGCATTATTGTTAGGTTGTTTGGGCAGAGGCTGATCAGGAAGGAGGAGAAGCAGTATCTTGTAGCCAACGATAATAAGACCGTGAAACCAGAAAGCTGGTTGTGTAAAAGTTTAAATCAGTTCAGTCCTGAAAATTTTCAAACCGGCAATATGTACCAAATTTAAGGTGATGATAGAAAACATTATCCATGCTTTCGGGGAACGCTCACTTGGCGGTGCCCAATGCTGCCAGACGGGGTGGAAGTGGTAACTCCAGACTCAAGACCCTTTTTTTTCGGCACCTATCGATGGTTAAACCCGAGTTTTCGCCGGAGTTCCCGGCCGTTCACTATCTTTCCCTCCCAATATTCAACAGGATCATGCAAATCACACAACTTCTACTCTCCGCCGCGCTCCTTTTACTGGTCGCCTGTGGAGACTCCGCCTCCTCTACAACGGCCTCCGAAACCTCCCCTGCACCTGCGGCCGCGCCCAAAGAAGCGATGGCTACTACCGGAGAATGGGTCTCCCTCTTCAACGGCAAAGACCTCAGCGGCTGGCACACCTACGGCAAAGAAGGTGTGGGTGCCGCCTGGAAGATTGACGAAGGCGCGATCCACCTCGACGTGGCCAATAAAGACGGCTGGCAAGCCGAAGGCGGCGGCGACATCGTGACCGACAAAGACTACGCCAACTACGAGCTAGAACTGGAGTGGAAGATCGGCAAAAACGGCAACAGCGGCATCATCTACAACATCGTGGAAAACGGCTACGACTACCCCTGGCTCACCGGCCCCGAAATGCAGGTACTCGACAACGATGGCCACCCGGACGGCAAAATAAAAACCCACCGCGCCGGTGATCTCTACGATATGGTCTCCGTCGCCGAAGAAAACGTGAAGCCCGTAGGGGAATGGAATAAAGTGAAACTCGTCGTCACCGACGGCAAAGTAGAGCACTGGCTCAACGGCAAAAAACAAGTCGAGTACGTCAACAAAGGCCCCGAATGGGAAGCCATGATCGCCAAGTCCAAATTCAAGGACTTCGACGCCTTCGGCCAAAAAACCTCCGGCAAAATCTCCCTGCAGGACCACGGCGACGCGGTCTGGTACCGGAATATTCGGATTCGGGAATTCAGGAACTAGAAATTAGGAAACTAGAAACTAGAAACTAGGGAACTAGGAACTAGAAACTAGGACGGCCGCTACATAGAATTAAAAATTTAAACTCATATCATGTCTACAACCACTGCTTCTACCAGGTCTTTCGCCGATATACCGGAAAACCGCGACCGGCTCTTTCTCGCCAGTTGCTTCGCCCTCATCGTTACGTCGATGACCTTCGCCATTCGCGCGGGTATCCTGGGCAATTTGGCCACTGATTTTGGCCTCACCGACAGCCAACTCGGTTGGGTAAATTCTATGGCTTTTTACGGTTTCCCCGTCGCAATGCTGATTGGCGGAGCGATTTACAACAGCGTTGGGCCTAAGGTCTTGCTCTGGCTGGCCTTCATCAGCCATGTTCTCGGCCTGGTTTTGACCATGACGGCGGGCGGCTACTGGGGGCTCATGATCTCGACCTTCCTGATCGGCTTCGCCAATGGCTCCGTTGAGGCAGCCTGTAACCCACTCATCGCAGATATGTACCCGGACAAGCAGACGGAGATGCTGAATAAGTTCCACGTCTGGTTCCCCGGTGGTATCGTGATCGGCTCCCTGATCGCCTTTTTCCTTTCGGATACGGTGTCCTGGCAGGTACTCATCGCCACGATGCTGGTGCCTACGGCCATTTACGGTTTCCTGATGCTGGGGCAGAAATTTCCCAAGGGCGAGAACATCGTTAGCGATACCGGCGAGAACATCAAAGGTATTCTTACGCCGCTGTTCATCGTGATGGCCTTGATTATGACCATGACGGCCACAACCGAATTTGGCGCTACCCAGTGGGTAGAGCGTATTCTGGGCAACGCCGGTGCCAACGCGATGATTCTACTGGCCATGACGGCTGGTATCATGGCCGCCGGGCGTTTCTTTGCCGGGCCGCTCATCCAGAGTTTTAACGCCTCGGGAGTGCTAGTTGGTTCGGCTGTTTTAGCCTGTCTGGGCCTGTTTATGCTCAGCATGGTTACCGGGCCGATGGTTTACGTTGGCACGGCCGTCTTCGCGCTTGGTATCTGCTATTTCTGGCCAACGATGCTCGGCTTTACGGCCGAGAACATTCCAAAATCTGGTGCTTTTGGCCTCTCCCTTATTGGTGGTGCGGGTATGCTCGGTGCGGCCATTTGGAACCCCATCATTGGTGGTTGGATTGATAGTGGCCGCGAAACCGCCATCGCCAGTGGGCTCAGCGGTGATGCCGCCGAACTCGCTACGGGCCAGGCAGCTCTTGGCAACATCGCCATCTTCCCCGGTATCCTCATTTTTGTTTTTGCTGGTCTGTACTTCTACATGAAGAACCGCAAACCCGCCGTAGCGTAATTGTTCGCAACTATTGCTACATAATTTTCAACAAAATGCGCCCGCTCTCCTGCTTTGGAGGGCGGGCGTTTTGTTATAATTAGGTGAGCGTTCACTCCGACAGGCTGCTAGCAACTGAAACCTAATCGCATCCGTTTTCTTCCACAAAATTGACGACTTCGATGCCCTCCATCGTGGCCTCAAACCAGATCAATGGAGCGGGGTTTTTGTCTCCCGTACAGGTGTCACACTTAAAAAAGAGGTAGAAGAGCTGCCAGTAATTGCCAACTTTTTCCCGGATCATTTTGATGCGTTCTGCGCCTTCAGCAGGCTTGTGGTAGAGGTGGGCGAGCCGCCAGGCGTAGTAGGCATCGTCGTGCAGTTCGACAACGTTGAGCAGCAGAGGGTCGGAGACGTAACGCTCCAGAAATTTGCGGGCGTAGATGGCGTGGTGCTTGCTCCAGTCGCGCGGAGAGCCCTTGTCTTCGATGTGCTTAAAGGTATCATGGACCCAACAGATGATACGGAGGTGGGTGCGGGTGGCTGCATCAACCGGCAGGCGATCAATATTGGCGTTGACCTCAACGATGTGGGCCATAATGGACCCTTCGGGATGACCAAAGCGCGGTACGCCCCACTGCAACCCCCGACAAAATTCCGCGTCTTCCAGGAAGGAGGCTTCCAGGTCGTTTTCGGGTTTCAGATAGTCTTTTAATTCTGTGGTGGTCAAAGCCAGGAATAAGTGAAGGGGTGCATGTACAGTAGAAAACAACGCCTTGTTGCGGGGGGAAGTTGTGGTCAAATTGTACCGAAGTCGCATATTCTTGTCTTCAATTACGATACTCCAAGGTAATTTGGGCGGGGCCGCAGGTGCAAAGAACTTTTTTCCGAGGGTGAGTTATAAGCCCTTAACCTTCCATTGCACCTGCGGCCGCGCCCGTTAAAAAAAGCCTTCAAATAGTACAGAGTGTACCCACACCATAACTTGCGGCAGTGAACTGGTATAAAAACTAACCAACCAAGCAGTCTACCACCGTCTTCAGCGCTATAAACATCGGTTCGCGTGCCTCTTTGGTGATGCCCTCTTCGTCTGCTTCGGCAACGATGAGGTCTTCGGCGAAGGCGAGCAATTCCTCTTCGTCGCTGTCTTCGAAGAAGGGCGTCAGGCGGTCCCGAAAGGCACCTTTCTCGGGCATCAGGGCATAATTTTCTTCTTCCGTCTGGCCAATCATCGTTTCGGAAATGACGTTAGGTACCGTCCGTTCATCCACTACGGACTGGTAGATGACGATGGCCCCGAACAACAGCAGCGTCCGCTCCTCCTCGTTCAGGGTGTCGCTGTCTTCGTTGGTGAGGTAGGCCGCCAGGTGGGGCTGCTCTTCGGCAAAGTCCTGAATCTCTACGTCGAAATCGTCCGTGCCGGACTCTAGGCGTTTTAGTACGCGCTCTATGGTTGTTTCCTGGATCAAAGTTTGTCGGTTGTCAGTTATCGGTTGTCCACTGAAAATTCGTCAGGGTGGTAAAGGTTGCACTATGCGAGGTTTTTCTCCATGCAGATGCTGTTCTCCATTTGGGTGTACGGGCCGTAGTTCGGTATGCTGGCGTAGCCCAGCTTTTCGTAGAGACGGACGGCGTAGGGCTGGCGTATACCGGTTTCCAGGAGGGCTTTGGTGTATCCTTCTTCGGCGGCCCAGGTTTCCAGTTCGTTGAGCACCTTCACCGCCAGGCCTCTTCCCCTTGCTGCTTCGGCCGTAAACATTCGCTTGATTTCCACGATGCCGTCCGCATATTCCTTGAAGGCTCCGCAGGCGAGCGGCTCGTCGTCTTCATAAAGAACTACGACGTGTTTGATCGCCTCCAGGCCGTTAAACTGGTGGTAGAAATCGTGCTCGTCTTCGTCCGTTACGGCCAGATGCGCATCGAGCAGAACGACGAGGGCGCGGAAGTCTTCGTTGGTGTTGGAGGTGCGGAGGAGGTTCATGGGGTGAAGTATTCAGGTTGCA
>CAYWMW010000240.1:0-7128 GCA_964458975.1 uncultured Lewinella sp.
CTACGGGCTGAACGCGACAGATTAAACAGGCTACCAGTATCACGTCTGTGTTGTTTTCTTCCTTCAGCTGAGCCTTGCGCAGCTTGGCTCAGCTGAAGGAAGAAAACAACACAGCAACCTAAAATTTGGGGCAGATTACTCGGCTGCGGTATTTGGCTGGCTGCGTATAGATTACCCCCAATTCAAACCCTCCACGGCTGTCGGAGATGGTGCCGATTCCACCGACAGAGATGTCGTAGCTAACGGCAAACTGAAGTTTCTCGGTCTCTAGCCCTACGGACACGATGAAGGCGTTCAGGCCGGGGCTTTCTTCAAGTCGGTTGCTCATCTGGGTCCAAAGGCCGGCGCGGAGGGCGACTTCGCGCCAGTTGCGTTCCGTATAGCGGATGTTGGCACCGAAGAGGGCTTCGAAGGAAGGCCCCTGCGTCATGATGCGAACGGCGGGCAGAAGGCTCATGTCTCCGCTTCCGAGGGGCATTTCACCACCGCCGTGGACGACGTAGCGCTGGTCAAGCTGATCGGAGAGGCCGCTGATGGGGGATACATCCGGGCTGTTCAGGTGGTAAGCCGCTACGCCGAAGTAGGCACCGCGCCGCTCCCCGAGGTTCGCAAACCAACCCAGACCTACGTTGAGGTCTAAATAGAGACTGTTGCCGTTGCCAGATACACCTTCTCCGGTGGGCAAATTAGTGTCGATGTACGCTTCGCGGGTAGCGTTGTTTACGAAGTACTGGTTAGAGAACCAAAGCTTATTCAGGTCCAGGCCGCGGGTGGCGACGCCAGCGGAAGCCCCTCCGGCGAGGAAGTGCCCGGTGCCCCGCCCGGCCAGGCGACCGAGGTCTTGCTGGTAGCTGAAACTGACGAGGGCCTGGTTGCGGGAGAAGTCGGCCGTGGGCGCATCGTCCTGTTGAAGCTGGAGGCCAAGGCCGAAGAAGTTTCCGTTTCCGGCCTTGCGGCGAATTTCTACGCCTGCGCCAACGCTCTTAAAACCTTCGGCATTTGGGGTGCTGGAGTAGAGGTCACGGAAATTGGCGGTGAACCTCAGTTGGCCGTTCATCAGGCCCGTCATCGCGGGGTTGGTGAGTTGGGGCGAAGCAGCAATCTGATTGTACCTTGCATCCTGCGTCCGCGCCTGAGCCGAAAAAAGCAGTACGAGAGCAAGTGCAGAAAGAAAAGATTTAGTGTTGAAACCGGGGATGAAAGTAGTCATGATATTAGAATTCCGAGAGCGAAAAAATAGGGTTTAGCGAATCAAAGTAGTTTCTCCGGAGAGTACTTCCTCGGAATTATCGTCGTAGCGAACCACAATTTTATAGAGGTAAACACCAGCGTTAACGGGTTCCATATTTACGGTTCCATCCCAGCCCATTGAAGCATCGTTTACCTCAAAGTCACCTGCTTCGTACAAGACGTTGGCCCAGCGGTCAAAGACCGTGAAGCTCACCACCTGGGTGCCCGGCCGGCCGTGTACAATGAGTACGTCGTTGGCCGCATCGCCGTTGGGGGTAAAGCCGGTAGGAACGGCCACCTCGCGAATCTTCCGGACACTGACGCGGAAGCGGTCTTCGGCCGTACAGCCGTTGGCGTCAGAAACGGCAAGACGGTAATCGATCTCGAACTCCGGCATCGCGTTGGGCTCCGGGCAATCTTCACAGGTGAGGGTTCCGCCGTAAGAGCCCGTCCAGCGGTAGGTCAGGCTATCGATGCCACCAACGATGGTTGGGACCAGGTCGATGCTGTCCCCAAAGATGATGGTCTGGTCATCCGGTAGGGTCACGCTGAACTCCGGGCCGTCGTCGACCTGAATTACGGAACTGGTCTGGCAACCGGAGCTGTCGCGGATGAAGGCGATATATTCACCAGCCTGCAGGCCAATGAAGGTTGAGTTGCGGGTGAAGCCCTGGTTTTCGAGGCCAAATACATAAGGCTGGCGACCTCCTGATCCGGTTACCTGGATGGTGCCGGTAGCCTCACCTTCACAAATTACCGCTACGCTGGAGGTGGAAATGGAGATGGCGTCTGGCTGGATGATCTCAACGGTAGAGACACTTTCACACTGGTTTGCATCCGTAACCGTGAGGTTGTAACTGCTGGCCGGCAGGCTAACGATCTGATTCTGGTTGCTGCCGGTGCTCCAGGTGTACACGTAGCCACCAACGCCACCGGTGCCTAGTGCGGAAATGCGTCCGTCTATTTCTCCGAAGCAGCTCACGTCGATCTTACTGATGTCAGCACCTAATACCGTCGGTTCGGTGATGCTCAGCGAGGTATCTACCGTACAACCATCCACATCGGTAATGCGGAGGGTGTAGTTGTTGCCCGCTGGCAGGTTGGAGACCATGGGCGCTACGCTGTTGTTGGCTTCCGGGCCCCATTGCAAATCAAAGTTGCCGGGGTTGGGGCCGGAGATGTTTTCAATCGTTAGTGCTCCGTTGGCTTCGCCGAAGCAGGTGACGGGGGTCTCGTCTACCGTAAAGGTGATGGGCGGCGGGGCGTTAAGGAAGCGTTCTCCTTCGCCAGTACAGCCCCGGGGGCCGGTTACGGTGACGCGGTAGAGGATGTCTCCCGGCAGGTTAGAGATGGCTACGCCCGGTTGGCCATTAGACCAGAGGTAAGTGTAGTCTGCCTCAACCGTACCTGCACCTCCGGTTGGGATGGCGCCGAGGCGGCCGTCCGTCCGGTCATTGCAGCTGGGGAGGTTAGCAATGACGTTCACGGTGAGCTCCGGAAGGTCCGTTAGGGTGACGGAGAAGGTCTCCGTACAGCCACCACCGTCGGTTACCGCTACCGTATTTTCTCCGGAAGGCAGGGCTACTGCTGTACCCGTCGTTTCTCCGTTACCCCAGCGGAAAGTATAGCCAGTGGTGCCGCCTGAGGGCGTAACCGTAGCCTGGTTGGCGGAGGCTTCGAAGCACCCCTGGCGGTCTTGAGCAACAACGGCGGTCAGCGGTGTAGCTGGCTGGTTGATGGTGACCGAGTTGGTTGCCATACAGCCTTTTGAGTCGGTAACGGTAACTTCAACGGTACCCGCCGTGAGGTTGAACACACTGTCTTGGTCAGAACCCGTTTGCCAATTGAAGGTATAACCACCGTTGCCGCCCGCCGGGATGGCTACTGCGTTACCATCGTTACCGTCGCGGCAGGTAACATCATTGGAACGGAAGGTAATGGTTAATTCATCTGGTTGATTGACCGTTGCCTGAAGCGTAGTGGTACAGTTTACGGCATCGGTGACCAGTAGGTTGTAGGTGCCGGTGGTCAGTGCTCCGGCATCTTCTTCTACCTGCGCGTTGGGGTCGTCCCAGAGGAAGGTGTAAGGTGGGGTGCCTCCGCTGGTCGTGACCCGGATTTCCCCGTTGGAGGAACCAAAGCAGCTTGCGTCGACAACCTCATCCAGCGTAGCCACCAAAACAGGCCTTTCCATCAGGGTGTATTCAAAGCTTTCTTCGCAGCCCTGAGCGTCGGAGACCGTAAGGTTATAGGTACCTGCGGGCAACATGATTCGGTCTTCGGTGGTGCTACCGTTCTCCCAGAGGTAATTGTAGCTGGGGTCGGTGCCCATCACGGATACGTCGATGCGACCGGTTGCGGTACCGGGGCAGCCTGGGTTCGTCAGGGTTTCCGAAACGGTGATGTCTAGGGTATTGATGCCGACGTTTACCGTAGCCATGTCGGTACAGCCAGCGGCGGTCATTACGTTGAGGGTGTAAGTACCGGGGCCGGTAGGGGTAATGGTGGGGTTGGGGCAATCATTGCAGGATAGGTTGCCGTCGTTGGGTAGCCATTCGTAGGTGAAGCCACGGTCGTAGTTGAGGGAAATAGACCAGCTGAGTAGCTGGCCAAGGTCGTTGCCATTACTATCGAAAGCCCGAAGTTGCCACGCACCGTTGATGGGGGAGTTGTTGAAAGCCGTCCAGTTGCCGCCAATGGGCGCAAAAACACCAGTGTACGGGGCTGATCCGCTACTGAGCGGTGCAGTGGCTGTTGGGCTGAAACAAGTCTGGGTCAGGTCTTCTCCGTTGCCGCCAAAGTTCTCTACGAGGGTGAGTACCCGGCCGTTTGGCGCAATGACTTGAATGGTGATGTCGTCAAGATCGCCGTCGTTCTCCAGGCTAACGCAGATGGAGCTTATTTCACTCGCAACGTTGGTGATCCGATTAGGAACAAAATCAGCGATTGGAATTATATTGACGTACGGCGTGGTAAGGTTGGGGTAAAACTCGTTACCAAAAGGCTCATTTGCAAAAGACTCGAAGGTGATGAAGGTGTCGGTGGCGATGGAGCCGGCTACGTTAGGAGCAAAAGACTCTCCCAGGCAGATCGAAGTATCAAAAACGGTACGATCAACCAGCGGGCCACAGGTAACACAATCTGCTGCGTAGGGAGGCAGTACGTTGATGGAGACGCTGGTGTCATAGACACAGCCGTAGTCGTCAGTAGAAACGATTCGAATAGCGCTGGGGCCCGGGTTCTGAGCGGCGAAGACTACACTGTCGGTACCGTAGAAGCTGAAGTTGCTGAAGTCTTCAAACCTGAAATCATTGACCGGAACCAGGAAGGTTTCCTGATTAGGGTAGAGTGAGTTGACGAATTCAATGGACCATTCGTAGATGAAACCGTTGTCGTTGGCCAGGTTGTCGCGGATGTTGAGGGCCCATTCTCCGTTGAGAGGGCAACCGACCAGAGAGGCAAAACTTTCCTCGGCGGCGTAGTCGATTTCCGGCATGGTTACGTTAGAGCCAACGTTGAACTGGTCTACGTGCTCAGACATTGTTCGGGGAGCGGTGGCCGTCCAGCAGTACTGGCCGGGAGGGTCAGGGGTATTGGTATCTTGGTTGCCCTGGCCGAGGAGTTGCCGCTGGACGTCGTTTGAGCTAGAGAAGCGGTGCAGGTCGAGCTGGCTACCGTCCGGGCAGGTGATCCAGATGTCCAGATCACCGAGGTAGCTGTGCTCCATGCTGGCACAGATGCGGACGAGGTCGCTGGCCTGCCCGAGGGTTTGGCCGGGGTTAAAGTTGGAGAACAACAGGGGGCTGGAGTACTCGGTACCGTTGCCGTCGGGAAGTTCGGTGAGCTCGGTGAAGGTTTGGCTGGTGTTGAAGGAGAACTCAACGGGGGTTGGGTCGTAATCAATTGAAGAAGGGCTGCCGTCACGCCCAACGGTCAGGGTAACTTCTTCCCCGATACAAATATTATTCGGTAAGTTATCCGGCGAAGAGAAGACGGGCGGTGGAGCTACGCGGACGCGTTGGCTGATCCGCTCTGTATTTGTACAGTCATCAGCATCGGTAATGGTAAGGCTGGCCAGGTAGCCGCCGGGCTCGTCGTAAATGTGGGATATGGTCGTGAGGCCAACGCCTTCCTCTACCGTACCGTCCTGAAAGTTCCAGGTGAAGGTGGAGGTGGCGTCGCTCTGGGCGTAGCGTAGGTTGTTTTCAGCGTAGATACCTTCGGCGGTGAAGACGATTTCGTCGCCCGGGCAAATGTCTACGTAGCCGTTGAGGTTAGGCATCTGAGCGGGAACAGATGTGATGAGGCCCTCAACAGATTGGCATGAGCGAACGCAGCTTATGGACGCAGCCCAGCCGGAGCTGGTGCCTGTACTATTGAAGACAAAGGTTAAGCATCCGGTAGGGTTACTTTGGGTAGCCGTGACGTTGAAGCTGGCCCCATTGTCTGTCGAATTAAGTACGACCTGAACGGGAGCCGTAGCATCATCACCTCCGTGGATGGTTAGTTCACCGTTAATGCTAAGTTCCGTAAAGTCTACCCGGATATGGCTTAGCGCGCCAGCATTACCAGAGCAAATGGTAATCTGATGCGTGGTGCCATTGGGCGCGTGGTCTCCTGCCGTTCCTCCGGAGTCTAAGAGCACACCACTACAGGTATTTATCCGTCCTCCCTGGGAGATGCGGATGTTTTGTGCTTCCACTGCCACTGAAAGGGTAAATAGACCGAGGAAAAGAAAGAGGAGTCTAGCGTAAATTTGAGGCATCGGTGGGATGTTAGATATGTCATTTCATTGCACCTGCGGCCGCGCCCGAAAACACCTAAGACTACAAGTCAGGCGAAAAAGATTCGGCGCCAGGTGCCAGCAACAAAGGTAATCAGTGTGTAGGGAAGCCACGGGCGTGCGGGCGACAAAACACAACAGCGAATAAGATGTGTTTGGTTCAGTGCTCGCCACTTTAACCAGACGTATTATCTTTGGCGCAAAACGAATTATAGCATGAAAGTATTGGACGGGAAAGCCCTGGCGGCCACAATAAAAGAAGAATTAAAGCAAGAAGTAGATACTATTCGCCTTGCCGGTGGTAAAATTCCTCATTTAGCGGCGGTTCTGGTGGGTGATGATCCTGCCTCTCAGGTGTACGTCCGCAATAAAGTACGAAGTTGTGAAATGGTTGGTTTTAAGTCTAGCCTTATTAGGCGACCATCCGATGTTACCCAAACAGAGATACTGGAAATTGTAGATCAACTCAACAATGACCCGGACATCGATGGGTTCATCGTTCAGTTGCCGCTGCCGAAACACCTGAACGAGGATGCCATCAACCTGGCCATCGATCCGAAAAAAGATGTAGACGGCTTCACGCCCGTCAACATCGGCATGATGACCCTCGGTCTGCCTTCTTACCTGCCCGCCACCCCCAACGGTATCATGACGATGCTGGACCGTTACGGCATCGAAACGAGTGGTAAAGAAGTAGTTGTGCTGGGCCGTTCTAACATCGTCGGTACGCCCATGACCATCCTGCTGAGCCGCAAAGGAAACCCCGGCAACGCAACGGTAACCATGTGCCACAGCCGCACCAAAGACCTCGCTTTTCATACCAAAAGGGCGGATATTCTGGTAGCCGCCATCGGCATCCCGGAAATGGTAACCGCCGATATGGTGAAGGAGGGCGCGGTAATTATCGACGTAGGCATCAACCGCGTAGAAGATGCCTCCCGCAAGAAAGGCTACCGGCTCTGTGGTGATGTAGACTATGCGGCCCTGGAACCCAAAGTTGCCGCCATGACCCCCGTACCCGGAGGAGTAGGGCCGATGACGGTCGTGTCTTTATTGATGAATACCCTGGCGGCTTCTAAGCGGTAGGCTTTCTGATTAGTCGTGTTCAGCCCGTG
>CAYWMW010000241.1:0-7122 GCA_964458975.1 uncultured Lewinella sp.
CGTCCAGGTGGCTCCACCGTCCGCACTGCAGACGTAGCCATTAAACCTAGGCTGTTAAACCTCCGGTAATCAGGTAGTTGGGAGAAGTACTGGAATTCATGGAGGTGTTTTGGGCGCGGCCGCAGGTGCAATAACTGGTTGAGGAGCGGTGCTCGGTGCATGGGCCTGTAACGGTTCTTCGCTGCTCAGAGCACGGTACCTCGTACCACTCCCCTGCACCTGCGTCCGCGCCGTATCTTCGTCCAAATTTTCCGACCATGATCTTTCAGCAGTATACCCTGGCCAACGACCCCGCGCTCAACGAAGTCCTCGTGGCTTTCCTATCAGAAGCAGGCTTTGACTCCTTTCAGGAAACAAACGCTGGCCTACTCGCTTTTGCCCCCGCAGCAGACCACGCCCGTTGGGTCAGGGAACTCGACGAACTGGCCACTCGTTTTGCTTACACCTATACTTCAAAACCACTGGAGGACAAAAACTGGAACGAAGAATGGGAAAAGCAATTTCAGCCCCTTCAGATCGGGGACCGGCTCTACATTCGTGCAGATTTTCACGCCCCCCATCCAAACATTGAACAGGAGTTGATCATCACGCCTAAGATGGCTTTCGGGACCGGACACCACCCCACCACACACATGATGTGCGAACTCCTCTTTGCGCAAAACCTGAGCGGAAAGCACGTTTTTGACTACGGCTCGGGTACCGGTGTACTCGCCATCCTCGCTAAACGCCTGGGGGCAGCAAAAGCAGATGCGGTCGATATTGAGTCCTGGTCTGCCGAGAATACGCTGGAGAACGCCCGCCGGAACGGGGTTACGGTAGACCGCATCGTGCACGGAACGCTGGAGGATGTCCCGGCCGGAGCACCTTACGACCTCATCCTGGCAAACATTAACAGAAATGTAATTTTAACGACCGCAGAAGCGTTGTACCAGCGGCTCCGAAGGGGCGGAACAGTTTTGTTCAGCGGAATCCTTGAAGCCGACGAACAATTGCTGGTTGACCGCCTTTCCAGCATTGGCTTTATCCATCAGGAAACCCGGAAACGGGCAGACTGGCGAGCCTTCGTTTTTACCCGTAATTAAGTGAATACATGCGTTTATTTTTTCTCCTGCTGACCGCCATTCTGGTATCCAATTTCTCAACCGCTCAAAAGCTGAGTGAACTTCCACCGGATACTGATCCGGCGGGTTTTTCCGAGGCTTTGGAAGTGTTCATGAATGCCTCCGGGAATAAAACGGCTAAGGATGCTTACGCTAATTTTGCCGGTGTTTACTTCGGGGGAGGCTTCGGCGAAGCACAACAAAAGAGAATCGCCAGTACTTCGGTACTACTGGCTAAAAAGCGCATCAGTTCCGCCACGGGCTTTAAGTACTACCTGGATCTTTTGCCCTTCCTGACGGGGACCGTTGATGAGGAGAACCCCGCATTCGCTAGCTTTCATGACGGCCTGGACCTGTTCCTGCAAGACCCCGACTCAAGAACGGGAGAAATAGTGAAGGCCCTGCAAAATGCCGAGGCTTACCTGGCCAAGCAGCGCCTTGATGCCGACCTCGGCGCCGAAGGTTGGCTGGTAGTTGGGGGAGCACCAACTTTTTCTTATCAGGATGGAAGTTGGATGATGAAACTGGACACCATCCAGCAACTGGTTGGTCTGGGTAAAAAAGACACCATCACGATTGATGAGACGGAACTATTGGTCAACCTCGGAGAGGGAAAGGCGCAGGGCTCAGGTGGGCGTACGGATTGGCAACGGCAAAACCTGCCGCAAGAAGTGTTTGCCATCCTCGTTCGCTATGACATTACCCTCAACCGGACTTTATACACCGCAGACTCCGCCCAGCTTCAGTACCCGGAATACTTTGATAACAAAATACTGGTAGGGAAATTTACCGATAAAGTAGAGCCCGGTGGCGCAAGGTCTGATGGGGAATACCCGCAGTTCATCTCGGATGATGGCTTCGTAGAAATTGAAAACGTAGGTGAGGGGATAGACCTAATGGGCAATTTTGAACTACGCGGAAGTACCGTCTACGCCATCGGCGTACCCGGCCGGAAAGCCCAGGTTACCCTTGGCGTAGATAATGGTACAGGGGAGGATAAAGTAAGGGCCAAAGCTGACAGGTTTACCATCAAAGCCGGGGAAACAATTGCTGGCCAGGGCGCAAATACCGCCATCTATTTTGGTGAGGATAGCCTGACCCACCCCAGCGTTACGCTACGGGTGCAGGTCGCCGAGCGGATTGTCCAACTCTCTCGCTCCGCCTCCTCTTCCTCCCGCAGCCCGTTCGACCACAGCCTGAACAATATGCACATCTACGCGGACCGGATGGATGTTTACCTCGACCGGGACAGTGCCGTAGTAGGCCGGAAAACGGTCTCCTTTGAAGAGAAGTCTGACGTGGTTTTTGAGAGTACAGCGTTCTTTAATGAAGGTGACTACAACCGCCTGCGAGACATCTCCAGCCGCAACCCGCTGGATGTGATTTACGCTTTCCGTAACGGGCCGGACGGTGGCAACGACATCATTGATGCGGATATACTCGCCAAAAAGTTCGACCCCCGCATGAAGGCGGCAGACATACAGCCCCTCCTGTTTGATTTGCAAACTAAAGGCTTCGTACTCTACGATTCTGAAACTAAACTGGTCCGTTTACTACCTAAGATTGCGCACTATGTACGTGCCAGCAGGGAAGAGATAGACTATGATAAACTCCGCATCATCAGTAATACCTCCAGCGTAAACGCCTATTTGGACCTCAAAAACGGAGAAGTTCGGATTGATGACGTAAAGCCGATTGAGTTTAACCGGCAAAAACAAATCGCCATAAAACCGCTCGGCAATCAGCTCGTAGTCAAGGGCGACCGAAACTTTGACTTTGACGGAGACATCTACGCCGGCGGCATGGTCTTTCAGGGCAAAGACTTTCACTTTGAATATGATCCCTACCGCATCAAGCTGGATTCTGTCCGCTACTTTGATCTCTTCCTTCCGGTAGACGATACCTTCGGCGAAGGCATGAAACGAAAAAGCACCGGTAGCCGGATAGAACACCTGAGCGGCTACCTGCTGATTGATGCCCCAAAGAATAAATCGGGTACAGAAGACATCGCTTACTTCCCCTCCCTACAAACCAAGAGCAAAAGCTACATCTACTACGACCGTGCGGATACCACGGCCTCCTACAACCGGGAAGAGTTCTACTTCGAGTTGGCGCCCTTCAGCCTCAACGGAATGGACAGCCTGATCTCCACGCAGGTAGCACTGGACGGGAAGCTTTTCAGCGGTGGCATCTTTCCGGACATGGAAGAATCCCTGACTATTCAGGAAGACGGTAGCCTCGGCTTCGTTACCCAAACCGAAGTAGGGGGCCAAGCCGCCTACGGAGACCACGGTAGCTACGAGGGAGAAGTAAGTCTGAGCAACCGGGGGCTGTCCGGCAAAGGCCGGCTAACCTACCTGGAGGCAAACATCGATAGCGAAGACCTTAGCTTTCAACTGGACCGTACGACCGCAACGTCGGAAAGTTTTGAGCTGCAGGAAACGAGTACTTCGGGTCGGGAAATCCCCCAGGTAAAGGGTACGGCGGTAAGTGTGGAGTTTAAGCCTTACGCTGACTCGCTGGTGGTAAGTGCTGAAGCAGATGCTACTTTTGAAATGTTCAAGGCCGGGGCGCATCAGTTCAAGGGCGGTCTGGTACTCACCCCCGAAGCACTCAAAGCCAACGGCACCCTAAGCTGGGACGCAGCGGATATGAGCAGCAACGACCTGGACTTTAGCACCTTTGGCGCCCACGCAGATACGGCCAATGTATCCATCAAGTCTTTGGTGGGAGATGATCGGCTAGCCCTGAAAACAACAAACGTTAAGGCAGATGTAGACTTTGAAACGCAGGTCGCCTCTTTTGAGAACAATTCCTCAGATTTGGCAACCGCTTTGCCCTACAACGAATTCAAGACCAGTATTGACCGCTTTGATTGGAACATGGCCGGTGGTAATGTAACCTTCCAGGCCAAGCCCGGAAAAGACCGGTTCACCAGCACCAACCCCGATCAGGACGAACTGAATTTCACGGGTACCGACGCTACGTTTGACATCAATACCAGTGTGCTTAACGTGGAAGGGGTACCTTTCGTCAAGAGTGCCGACGCAAAGATCATCCCCGGAGACGGTACGCTGGAGATCGGCCAGGGAGGGGTCATTACCGAACTCACCAATGCTACCATCATCGCGGATACCATCAACGAGTACCACGTTATTGAGCGTGCAACTGTTCAGCTAAAAGGCCGCAAAGAATATACGGCTTCTGGCTTTTATGTCTACAACGTAGGCCCGCACACCCAGGAGGTAGAGTTCCAAAACATCATCGGTACGCGCATCGGTAAGGGGAACCGGGACAAGAAGGCAACCGCAACCAGGGCGGAAGGAGAGGTTGCGGAAGGCACCACTTTTTTTGTAGACAATAAAACCCGTTTCTACGGCACCATCAACCTGGATGCCGGAAGCAAGAAACTCCTCTTTGACGGGTACGCCAAGATTGATGCCGAGAAACTGCCCGCTTCGCAGTGGTTCACCATCCGCTCCGAAGGTGACAAGAAAAACCTCGCACTGCGGGTGAAAAAGCCAAAGGATCGGGACGGGCTGCCCCTCTTTACCGGCATCTACCTCAGTAAGCCCAACCGCCAGATTTACCCCAGCTTTGTACAGACCCTGGACTTCCGCAAGGACCACCCCATTCTGGACTGCAACGAACTCATGCTCTACGATGAAGACCGTGATGTATTCCTTTTCGGAGACAGCGCCCGGGTCTACAACCCCGAACAAGTTGGGGGCAACCTCATGCAGCTTGACCACGCCAACGGAAAGGTCTCCGGAGACGGAACCCTCGGTCTTGGCGGCCGCCTGAAGTACATCAAAATGAAATCTTACGGCTCGGTGGAGATGGACCTGCCAACCGTCAGCCGGCGCGAGCCGGAGCCAGAGCCAGTACCTGCTCCAAAAGCCGAAGAAGAAAAGAAGGACGACAAGCCGAGCATGTTCGTCCTGGAGGAAGAAACGAAGCCCGAACCCGAAGCTACTGACTCAACCGCTGCGGGCGCTAGCGGCATCACCATCGATGGGCCAATCGCCGCTAGATACCCGGATGTAAACGTGAAGGCAATGGCTGCCATCGACCTCATCCTGCCGAACAAGCTCATCAACATGATGGCCACCGACATCATCTCCGGAGGCTACGCCGCGCCCGGCCTTAATGTGGTATCGGATAAAGAGTTCTACCGCGCAGGCCTGGAAACCCTCTTCCCGACCTCAAAAGAAAAAACAGAGGCAATGGCGAGCCTTGATGGGGCCGTGCTGCGCGTGCCCGAGAAAATCAACGACCATACTTTTCTGTTCAGCCAGTTAAATATGCGCTGGTCTAACGATTACCAGTCGTTCGTAACCACCGAAAAACTCTCCGGCCTGGCGAGCATCAAGGGCAACCCCATCGCTAAGATGCTCGAAGTCCGAGCGGAGGTAAAAATGACCACCGGTGGCGATGACCGCCTCTATATTTACGTCAAATCACCCAGCGAACTGTACTATTTCTTCGGCTTCAAGGACGGCATCATGAACGTCGTCTCCAATAACACCCAATTTATGGACGCGCTGGAAACGATGAAACCCAAGGAACTCATCCTGAAAATGGACGACGGGGAAACGTACGAAATCCTGCCCGTTAGCCCCGGCACGGCGCAGACGTTCCTACGGCGGGTGAAGGATGCTTTTTAACTGGTGTCGGTTGTCGGTTGTCCGGTGTCCGTTATCGCACCGGACAAGAGCCCTTCCGTTCGTCGAAAATTTTCGCTGGTTAAAGTTGAAATCCCTAAATTACGACCTCAACAAAAAAACAACCGGCAATGCCAATCTTCAGCGATCTTAAAAAACTCTTCTTCGGCGCTAAATCCGTCGCCAAACATCAGGCATCTAAGGCGGGCGAGGCCGCAGGTGCAATGGCCGGTGACATCAAGGATAAAGCTGGTGACTTACTCGACGACGCAAAAACCGCTGCCTCCGACCTGGCCGACAAAGCCCCCGGCTACGTAGCGCAAGGAAAAGAAGCCCTCGAAGACCTCGGCGATAAGATCTGGGAAGAAGCCGATGCCGCCATCGACAAAGGAAAGGAACTCAAAGACCAGGCCTCCGATGCCGTCAACGCCAAGCTCGAATCCCTGAACCCCAAACCCGAACCGGAACCCGTTGACCTGGACGCAGACATCGGCCTCTCCCTCGAAGACCTCGGCATGACGACGGTCTCCGAACCCGCCTCTCCGAAAAAAGGCGCTATCGACTTCGAAGAAGACCTCCTCGATGACCCCGTCGGCAAAATGAAAGACGCTGCCTCCGGCCTGAAAGATGCCGCCGGCGATGCCTTCAATAAAGTCAAAGACGCGACCGCTGGCGTTCGCGGTGCCGCAGCCGAGGCCGCCGATACCGGCCTGAACGCCGCCGCAAAAACCGGTGCTGGCCTCAAAGACCAGGCCGACATCCTCGCCGGAAAGGTGGGAGACATCAGCGAAGTCGTCGGTGCAAAAGTCCTCGAAAAAGGCAGTGATCTCCTCAACCGTAGCGCCGAAATCGGGGCCGACCTGAAAGGAAAAGCCTCCGACTTCGTAGACCACGCCAACGTGGAAGCCGAAAAGATGAAGATGGAAGAAACCATCGAAGAAGCTAAACGCGCCGCCGAAGTCGCCGAAGCCCGCGCCCGCGCTTTTGACGGCAAAGAAGGTGCCCGCGATACCTCCGAATCAACCCTCTCCGGCACCGGCTCCTTCTTCGACCGTGCCGCCCGCTTCGCCGACGGAGACTACGCCAACGAAGGCGGCAAAGACATGCAAATCCAGGACAACCCCGACGCGAAGCCAAAAGAAAAAGGCGGCCTCATCGCCGGCTTCCTCGACGCTGACGGAGACGGGGATAGCCTGATCGATGATGCTACCATCGTTGAGGAGGAGTAAATTGCGAGGAATCTAGTGGACCGTTTCAGAAGTTTGTTGAGTTAAGTCGAAGAGATCATGGTGCTGGTTCAATTTTAAATTGGCAAGCATAGCCATCGCTACGTGAAGGCAATTTTAAGTTGAACCAGC
>CAYWMW010000242.1:0-5045 GCA_964458975.1 uncultured Lewinella sp.
CTTTTTCTTAAGTCGAGAAACATCAAAACTAAACCCTGTTAAAATTTCTCCTCCATCCAGAATAGCAGTCAAGCCCGGTAAGACTTCAACACTTCCTCCTTCCCGGTAGATAAAAACCTGATCTCCCTGAATATCGAATAACCAGCTCAACCTAACGCCTGAGGCCATCCATGTATCTTGCATCTTACGTTGGAGGGGCTTTAGGTTGTCGCTTTTAGACCGTATTTCAACGATAAAGTCGGGGACAAGCTCCGGAAAACGGTCGAGGTCTTCAGTCTCCACACCTTCCAGCCGTTCATCACTGATCCAACTAGCATCAGCGGACCGGACCTCTCCGGATGGAAGTACAAAGCCCGTTGAAGGGCTGGCGGTTGTTCCAAGGCCATTCTCGATTGCCCAAATGGTCAGGTAAGCATTGATTATATTTTCCCGTTCTCCCGTTTTAAATCCTACTGGTGACATGACTGTTATTTGTCCATCCGCCTCTCGTTCAATGACCAGCTCCGGGTTTTTTGAGCACAGCTCCCAAAATTCCTCTTGCGACAATCCACCGTCGTTGCGATGGATCGCGTAAGTTCCCGGCTTTGGCAAAGTGATGGTCAGAGACATGTGTGCATAACGCTTTGTCCACAAGATAAGGTTTATCGGCTACAAGTAATGTTGACGCCTGTGGGCATATTTTGTAAACCCTCCATTGCACCCGCGGCCGCGCCCGTATAAAGTCAGATAGTGATATACCTAATCCCGACTTACTACTTAAGCACCTTAGAAAGCAAGCTCTGTTCATCAACGACAATTTCGGCGCTTCCGTTCAGGCCTTGCTCAAACGCTAGTTCGGTTCGTTCCGTAGTGGTGAGGCCGCCAGGCAGGTTGACGGTGACCAGGTATTCCCCCTCGTGCGTTGCTGGCGGGAGGATATGCTGAACATTTCCGCCCAGGTAGCCAAAACGACTGGCGGGGTATTTGTCTAGTTCTAAGATGACCCGTTGGCCAAGTTGAAGATCGGTCGTAGCCGCTACAGGCAGGGAAAGTTGGGCAACCAACTGCCCGCCGGGCCGATTTTCCAGCCTGGTCGCCGCCGTTACTGTAGTTGGATAAGGAACAGTGGCCATAAGTGTAAGGACGATGCCCAGAACAAAGATTACCAACGTGCTGCCCCAGCGGGTCAGCCAACTGGGCGCTCGTTCGAAGATGTCCTGAATGCTGTCGCTTCGCATCGTAACGGCCACTTCCCGTTCACTACCATCCGCGTTGACAATCGTGTGTTTCAGGTTAGTATCCTGATCCGTTCGGACCGCCGGAGGCGCTGCCGCTGCGGGAACGGTGGGCCGGGGAGGAGCTGGCATGGTGATGGTACGGCCTGTTTTATCGACAAAACTAATGACCGGCTGGCCGTTGGGGCTGATATGATCTGGCATGAGAAGTGATGTTTAATTGAGGTCAAGTTGATTCTTGACCAGTTCGAAGTACCGGCCCCGCGCAGCGGTCAGTTCCGTATGGGTTCCGGACTCGACGATGTGACCGGCTTCAAGTACAATAATCTGATCGGCATTCTTTACGGTGCTTAACCGGTGAGCGATCACCACGGCGGTACGGTTGCGGAAGAAGCGGTCCAGCTTGCCCATAATGGTCTTTTCGTTGTTGGCGTCCAGGGAAGAAGTGGCCTCGTCGAAAAAGAGGTAAGCCGGGTTTTTATATACCGCCCGGGCAATGAGGAGGCGTTGCTTTTGGCCCGTGCTCAGGCCAACGCCCTCCATCCCAATCTTGGTGTTGTAAGACAGTGGCAGGCTGTCCACAAACTCCCGGATGTTGGCTACGTCAAGGGCTTCCAGCAAGCGTTCACGGTCGATGTTTTCCGAACCGATGGCGATGTTCCGGGCGATGGTATCGTTGAAAACATGCCCCTCCTGCATGACCACCCCGCAGGCATTACGCCAGGTGCGCTGGTTGAGGTGATTGAGGTCAGTACCGCCAACGCTGATGGTTCCGGAGCGGGGCTCATAGAATTTCAGCAACATCTTCAGCAGGGTGGTTTTACCGCTGCCGCTGGAGCCCACGATCGCTGTTACTTTGTTGACGGGGATCACCAGGTCCAGGTCCCGCAAGATCGTTTTCGGTGAGCCGGTATAGCGGAAGTTCACCTTATCCAGAACCAGATCGCCCGGTGTATCCAGGTGCTGGCGCTTACCGGCGTCCATCGCCACCTCGTCTTTGCGGGCGTGAATCTCGGACAGCCGTTCCAGGGAGATGCGCGCGTCCTGGACTTCGCGGACAAAGTTGATCAGCAGCAGGATCGGGCTGTTCAGCTGCCCCACGATGTAAGTGATGGCCAGCATCATACCCAAGGTTAGTTCACCATTGATCACCAGCAGGGCTGCGATTCCGGTGATCAGGATGTTCTTGCTCTCATTGATCAGTCCGGAGCCAACCTGCTGATACTGCTCCAGCTTGAGCCCCGCGATGGAAACTTTGAAAAGGCTGGCCTGCAGCCGTTCCCAAGCCCAGCGTTTGGGCCGCTCGGCGTTGTGCAGTTTGATCTCCTGCATGCCGTTGATCAGTTCGATAACCTTACTTTGTTCCTGGCTGACCTGGCTGAACCGTTTGTAGTCCAGGTCCCGCCGTTTCTTAAGAAAGATGGCTACCCAGCCGAAGTAGAGCAGGCTGCCAAAGATAAAAACCCCGAAAATTAACCAGTTGTAATAGGCCAGCACGAAGCCAAACACCACGAGGCTGATGACGGAGAAAAGTACATTTAACGACGAAGTAGTCAGTACCCGCTCAATGCGGCGGTGATCGTTGATCCGCTGCAGGATGTCTCCGGTCATGCGCACGTCGAAAAAAGCGATGGGCAGGTTCATCAGCTTGATGAAGAAGTCGGAAAGCAGATTGATATTGAGCCGGGTACTGAGGTGCAGAAGCAACCAGCTACGGATGACTTCTACAGAGGTGCGCCCCAGGAACAAGGCCAACTGAGCGGCCAGGATGAGGAAGATAAAATTGACATTCTGGGTAGCTATGCCCACGTCAACAATGCTCTGCGTGAGAAAGGGAACGAATAACTGGAAAACACTGGCTGCAACGAGCCCCAGGATGAGTTGCAGCATGATGCTACGGTGTTGCCGCAGGTAAGGCAAAAGGAAATTAAGGCCAATGGTTTCGTCTTCCGCTACCTCGTTCTCCTCGTAAAAGGCGGGGGCAGGCTCTAATAAAAGGGCTACACCTTCCATCGTATCCGGCCCGGCCTGGGGGCCGATCCAATGGCGCAAAAGCTCATCCCGTTGGTACTTCAGGCGGCCGTGGGCGGGGTCCGCTATGTAACAGGTATTCCCCTTAATTTTGTACAGGACGACAAAGTGGGACTGGTTCCAATGCAGGATGCACGGCAGCGGTGCCTTCTGCAATTTTTCAAAGCTGATCTTTACGCCCAGGCTGCGCAGGCCGATGGACTCGGCCGCTTCCCCGAGCCCTTTGAGGCTACTGCCTACCCGGGTGGTTTCCGAAAGCTGCCGCAGGGTTTCGGTGTTGATGCGCTTACCATAATGCTGGCTGATCATTTTCAGGCAGGTCGGCCCGCAGTCACGAAGGTCGAGTTGTTTGAAGGTGGGGAACTTTCCCATGGCGGTCTGTTTTTGTGGCGGAGTGGCCAGCGAGGTCAGGAAAAAGGAGATAATCAGGCGGGCGCGGTCGCAGGTGCAGGGCGGGGTTTAGATGCGGGGGTCTTCCAGATGCCAGCATAGGGATCATAACTGCATTTACTGGGCTTCCCTTTGGCGTCGTTATTCACCGTATAGGCCCGGCAGTCAGTACATATATAGCGGAACTCGCAGTCCCGGCAAACGGCGACTTGGTCCTTGGTCACGTTCCATTGTTCGCGAAAGGCCGGATGGTTGGTCGCCTCGGCCAGGGAGGTGCTCGGGAAGTGTCCGAAGTCTCGCGCCATGGAGGGGCAGTTGCGGATAAAGCCGTGCTGGTCGATAGAAATTTTACCGTTCAGGCAGGAGTTGAAGGCACGCGCCTCAGTGAATGCCTTAATGTTAATAGAAAAAAAGCCAGGGTCTACCACGCCGCAGTGACTCGCTCCGTTTACGGCTTCCGGCATCGTCAACAGGAAACGTTTGCTGCGGATCTCTTCGATGGCGAAGGGCCGGCCAGTTCCGTGAAGGCTGACCTTGTTCAACCGATTGTAGGTCTTCAGCCAGCCCCGGGCAACCGCTACCGAAATTTCAGCGGATTCCGGGAGAACGAGTTCGATGCCGATGGTAGCCGAACGAAAACGATCCAGGTGCTCAAACAATTCTTCAATTTCTCCGGCGGATACCGGGGAGAAGTAACGAAGCTGTAAAAATTTGCAGCACATCTCGCTAAGCTGACGTAGCGCCTCTTGCAGGGAGTACGTAGTCTCTTCGCCCCGATCAAGAATAGCATTGTATACCGCAAAAGGAGACCGCCAGCCAAGATCAAGTGGTGGAAAGAGGGCGGGGTCTGTGCAGGCAAAAGCGAATTCGTGGCGGACGAGCATCTCAAAATATCCGTCGATTACCTCGTCGTATTCGTTATTGTACGCGGCCTTGATCTCTGTATGGGCACGTCCACGGTGCTCGGTCAGTATCTCGAAAAGGCCATCGGGGATTTGTACGTAGCTGTTACGCTGCAAATCACAGATGATTTTGTTTTTGGCCCCACGAACGGGTACGCAACTGGCGTAAAGGAGGTAAGTAAGCGGCGCTTTCATTTGTAGAGGATTTGGCTAATGGGGCGGTGCATTGCCTGATGGTTTGCATTATCATTTTGGTGAAGATGACTACGGGTAGCAATCGTAGTGTCAGGGTCCACCAGCAGCGGAGGATGAAAAACCGCCCGGCGAATGGTCAGTGGGAGAAAAGGGTTGTCTTGTATAGATGGGTTTTTCATACTTGGGCTAATTGATTTGCGATAAATTCTTCCAGGTAGTAATTGCAGTTTTCGGAGAGCCAGTGGAATTGGCCCATGGGGTTTACCTCCAGGAAGACGTATTCTCCGTCCGGCGTATAGATCAGGTCCACGGA
>CAYWMW010000242.1:5145-7098 GCA_964458975.1 uncultured Lewinella sp.
CGGACAGCCGTATCGGCTAAGCCACTCTAGGGCTAAGTCCGTCATAATGTCCTGATGTTCAGAGATAATGATTGGCACAACAAAGAATTTATTGTTTTTTTTTTAAAAGGGGGAAGGAAATAATTCCCCTTCCCCCAAGGCTTCTACCTAGTCGACGTATACGATACGATCGTTGGCTGTGTCGTAAACATCGCCGCCGGTCTGACCGTCGCCACCACTGTAGTGGGTGTCCTTGAGGTCACCACCAAAAATGGATTCGGAAGAAGAGAGAGAAAAAGTGCTAAAGGCTTCCATGGTAATGGATTTGTAAACGCTTGAATATGGGTAAGAAAGCGTTCGGTTAAGTCCCTACTCGATTGGGCTGGGGTTTTCGGGTTCGCCCCTGACGGTTGAAGCCGTCAAATCTTGAAAATGGGTATTAAGAGTCCTCTCAGGAGAGTGGTTATTAGTCACTCGCTGTGAAAAAGCGCTTGCCTGTTACGGAGTAACTATGTGGCCAAGCTGGAATGGGTATTGTTTGTTATCGTTGGGTTTTGCCCATGAAGCGCTGCTTCTTTTTCTTTATGGGCACGGCGGGAGTTTCGTTGTTGTCTACCGAGTTAATTTGGCGTGGTGAAGTGGTAATTCCCGGCAGGTAAATGTTGCGTAGTTCGGTAAGTTGCGGGTCTTCGGCTATGGGAACACCGCCTTGAGAGCCAAATAGTTGCACACTATGTTTCAAAGCGCATATACGGTCCACTAACATTTTCAGTGGGCCTTCACCTCCTAGCTGCCCGCACTTGGTTGCATGACGAATAACGGGCAAATAACGGATCATATCTTTGAGTGTGCTGTGTTGAATAACAGCCCACATTTCATGCTGAAGACTTTTTCTTACTAGGTCTGACCCGAGGTAAGTACCGTACTCCTCGTAGAGACTATCAATTTTTTGCAAGTTGCCTCTATCAAGTTCCGCCTGCCTGGGGTCAAGCTCTCCTCCATCTTTTCGGTAACGTTGATCATCTTCTCGGATGACAAGTAACATTTTTTCCAATGAAGAATACTCCGTTTCCTTATTCTTTAGCTTATCAACTTGAGTTGAGTTGACAGAACCGGAGCTCGCTTTAGTAAGCGCAGCCGTATAACGGTCTTCGCCCAGGTATTTGCGCCACCTCGCTGCCGTTTTTTGCTTCCGCCGGATGAGCTCGTCGAACAGAACAGGGTCCAGTTGTCGACTTTTGGTCAGATAGCTGGCAACCAAGTCCTGATCTTGTTGAGCTAAGGTATATGCGTAAGCAAAGTTCCAGTAGTCTGACCAGCGCACTTGGTCGTTATCGCGCGCTACGTTAGCAAAGCTTTCCCGCAGGATTCTCTCCATTAGTATGTAGTCCTGATCACTGACAGAAGCTTTCTGACTTGGGATCGTCCCCAGTGGTTGGGCCGACAGAGAGGAAACCAGCATCAGTAGTAGAATTTTCGTGGATAGAAGAATAAGACGCTTCATTTTATGTCGTTTATCAGGCAGTAGGTAGCCACCTTTAGCTTTAAGTACTCTGGGTGGCTACCTACCTGGTTAAGTACGCAGTCATCTGGCAAATAGCATTAATTGATGTATACCATTCGTTCGTTATTAGTATCGTAAACATCACACGATTCAAAGCGACAGTAAGTAGTGATGAGCGTGCCGCCAACAATACTTGCGGGCTGAGAAAGGATAAATTGGTTAAACTGTTCCATGGTGTAGGAATTTATAATGGGTTAAAAATTAATTCAGGGAAAATACAAAACTATAACAAGTCAAGTTTAGTTATTCTCCCTAAATCATTTTGACATTACAAAATTACACCTTTAAGAAATATTATCTTGTTTATTTTCCGTATCAAAACAGGGGAAATCCATTTTTTATTTCAGAAGTACTCTTAAAGTATTTCCTCTCTCAGCCCCCCTACTCTCATTCGATGCGCACCAGTCTAC
>CAYWMW010000243.1:0-7076 GCA_964458975.1 uncultured Lewinella sp.
AACCTGCACCCTGAACACTATCTTTGCGCAAAATTACAATTATGACCGGCATCGCCAGACTTATTTCTTACGCCTTCGTTTTCCTGATTGCGCTTACCCTCGTAGGTTGCCAGGCGCAGGGTGGAGACGCTAACACTACTACTACCTCCGCCGCCGCTACAACCGACGGCCCGAAGATCGTCTTCGTTCGTTTGGACAGCCTCCAGAACGGCTACACCGAGCTGGCCGCCGAGCTGGAGCGCCTGCAGGGCAACGCCATCGCCGCCGACGAGAACATCCAGAAAGAAATGGGTAAGCTCCAAAACGAGATGCAGCGCATCCAGAACAAAATCCAACGCGGAGAAATGACGCCGAAGATGATCCAGAACGAACAGCAGCGCCTCGGAGCAAAAGAGCAAAATATCGTTCAGCAGCGCGACATCGCCATGGCCAGCATCCAGGAAGATCAGATGCGCCTACAGCAGCAGTTCGGCGAACGGGTAAAGAACATCCTTGAAGAAATTCAGGAAGAAAAAGGCTACGACTACATCCTGAACGAGGGCGGCGGTGGCGGCGTACTCGTTGCGCGCGACAGCTACGACATTACCGACGAGGTGCTCGTACGCCTGAATGCGCTGGGGACGGGTATGGCTAAAGACTCCGTACAGTAGGCTCTATTGCGTCTTATACCTTCAAAAAGTCGTCTTAGGGATTGCGGAAGAATAAGTTGGCTGAATGCTTTAAGCTAAACGCTCTCTTCAAAGGCACTCCATCAGCCGCCGCAACGCCTCCACCTGGTACACCTCATACTGCTCAAAGCCAGAAGACCAGAAGACCCGGACGTAATCAAGCGCCTGGTTGCGCAGCTCCGCCGCAGCGCCCCGGGGCAGCAGGTAGGTGACGTCGTAATTAACTTCCCGTCGGCCGTGGTCGATGATGCCGACGGCTTCGCGGGCGGCCTGAAGGCTCAAATGGCGGCCGTTGAGCAGGTGCAGGCTCAGGCTTGAGTTTTTGGCCAGGTAGCCGTAGGAAGTTCTTACGTTAGGGTTCGCAAAAGTGTAGCGAACGTGGAGGTAACGGTTTCCGCGCTCATCCCGGCTAGTCCAGGCGTTGGCGCGGAGGTACTCCTTACCGTCGAGGAAAGGGCGGAGGTTTTCGTCCGTGTGCGTAAAGAACAAAGTAGGGTAAGTAACCGGCCGGGGGGCATTGGCGCGGGGCGCGGGGATGCTGTTGGTGCAGGGCGCTGGCTCCCGGGTGGGGATTCGGGTAGTGGCATCGCCGAAGCCGCTGAAGGCCGGAGCGGCGGGGATCAGCATCTTAAGGTCTTTCTCGATCCGGTTACCGGGTTTAGGTACTGCGGGGCCTTCTCTTTCCTTGCGGCGGGCCTCGTTGTAGGCGTCTACGTAGCGGCCTTCGGCGACGATGACGTTTGCGGCGGCGGCGCGTTGCTCGGCGGCGGTACGCTCGGTGAGCGCAGCGGCTTCCACCTGGCGGGTGAGCTGAAGGCGGCGTTGGAGGGCCGAGACTTGGTCTGTACGGCCAGCGGAGCGGGCGTTTTCGAGCTCCCGCTCCAGGGCGAGGCGGTTGTTGAGGGCGGCCGCAGCGCGGGCGCGGGCGAGGGTTTCGGCTTCGCGGGCGAGTTGAAGCTTACGCTCGGCGATGGCCTTCAGATCCGCGACGGTGGGGTCAACGCCGCCGCTGAGCGGCTCAATGGTAACCTTCACGACGGGGTACGCCGCACCCGCTGAGTCTTTCTGCTGCTCATCGATGAGGGTCAGGTCGTTGAAGTAACGTGCGGAGCCGTCGGGGTAAACGATGATCTGCTCCCCGGAGGCGTTTGTCCGCAGCTCCTGTCCTTCACAATGCACCTGCGGCCCCACCCAAAAACAGAGTACCAATAAAAAGACACTTAATTTCCCAACTGCTTGCATGGGGCAAAGGTAAGGGTTTAGGGGTTGCGGAATAATAAGTTATTCGTTTCTCTTATGCTTCCTACCGCACCACCCGCTGCACCAAACTCCCTACCCGCAAAAAGTAAACCCCACCAGCAAGCCCCGCCAGATCAGTCTCCCCCACCCCCTCAGTCAAAGAGAAAGCCCGGACCACCCGCCCGGTTGCGTCGTGCAAAGTAGCCTGGGAGGCAGCCGAACCAGCCCGGACAAAGAGCACCCCGTTCGTAGGGTTGGGCCAGGCCGTTAAACCTCCCCCTGCATCCTGCGTGCGCGCCAAAACGAGGTCGGAATAGGTAAATGTACCGTCGGTATCAAGCTGACGCAGGCGGTAAACGTAGGTCTGGCCCGGCGCAACGTCGTGATCGGTGAAGGTGTAGTCCGTACCGGCGGCGACGAAGCCGAGTTCGGTGAAAGTCGGCGTTCCTTCCGGGCGGCGCTCCACGAAGAAGCCCGCGTTGTCTCGTTCTTCCGCCGTCGCCCAGCTCAGGTCTATCCGGTCTTTGCCACCGATGGCGGTAAAGCGCAGCAGCTCTACGGGCAGGGCGGCCGTCAAACCGCAGAAGCCCAGCCGGACATCGTCCAGGAACCACCCCAGCCAGCCATCGCAGCCGTTGTGGGTCATCGTCCAGCGCAGGCGGATCTCGTCGCCGGGGTCAACGCCGAAGGCCGTAAGGTCAACGATGCTTTGCCCCCAGGTGCCGGAGGTACCGCTGTCGTCTCCACCGTTGAAGGCCCGCCGGCCCGCCAGGGGGTTATCGTTGTTCAAAAGGTTCTGCAAGCGCCCGTCGTAGCCATTAAAAAGGAAGTGCTGGTTCTGCACCAAAACGAAGTTGCCGCCGTTGCGGGATACCGAAAGGAAACCGCCGTCGTATTCTTTCTGGATGGCGTAGTAATGCTCAAAAGTCAGGATGAACTCGTTTTCTTCTACGGGCAGGGTGATGACCGGGCTCATCAGGTCCACCCGGCCGTTGTCGAGGTCGTCGAGGCAGTCGCCAACGCGGGGGTTGGGCGCGTAGGCACCGAAGCCCGTGCGCCCGTCGGGCAGCTGGTTCATTGTCCGCCAGGGCTTCGCGTCCCAGGTAGCGGCGTTTTCTGGCGTTTCGGTGGTGTCCCAGGCGGCGAGCCCGTCTTCCCAGTCTTCTGAAAAGACGAGGCCGAACTGATCGATCGGAGCGGAGGCACAGGGCTCCGGTGGGTTCTGCACCAGGGTTGGCCGCTGAAAGCAGGGGCTCTCTTCCCGCAGCTGCGTTGCGCGCACTACTTTCACCACTTCCTTAACGTGGTCTGCGGTGAACACGTCGGGCGAAGTCATGGCGGGTAGGTCCACCAGGGTAATTTCTGTAAGGGGCTTCCCGACGAGGTCTTCGGCCGACCGGATCAGCATGTCTCCTAGGGCAAAAAAGTCCGTCACGCGGGTTACGTAGTTGGCGTTGGCGTGCTGAAAAAGGTGCAGTGCGCGGGTCATCCCGATGGCGGCGATGGTGTCTCCGTTCAGGTTTCCGCCGTCGGTGAGTAAGGTAAACGCCCGGTTTACCAGCCCTGAATTGGTGTGTACGCCGCCGTTATCGGTAGTGGCGGGCAGGCAGGCGTAGAGGGTGCTTTCGCGGTAAGAAGGGTCATTTTTACATTCGGGTACCCAGAGGTCGCGCAGGGAAGTATCGATGGCGGTCATGTCTTCGCCGATGTGCCAACGGAGGTTGTCGTCGTTACAACCGGTACGGGGCAGGCTGGTACCACGGTCGTTTCCGCGGCCGTTTAGCAGGTCTACGCATTCACCAAAAATATCAGCAATCGCTTCGTTGATCGCGCCACTTTCGTAGGCGTAGATCAGCCCACTCATAGATTTTGTGTAGCTGTGGCTCCATTCGTGGGCTACGACATCGTCGGCCACCACCCCTGCGCAGTGGCGGATTATGTCAGTGCCCGCGTTGGCGTTTGGGCAGTTGGTGAGGCTGGCGTTCGTTACGCCGCGCATCTCCCCGTTTTCTCCGTCGTAGCCGGTGCGGGCGAAGGTGCGGGCGAAAAGATTATACGTTTCGGCCGTGGAGAGCAGCATCTCCGTGTCTTCGTTGTTCAGCGATCCGGGGAAGGCATCGCCCTCCCGCCATACCGAGTTAAAGCTGGCCGTATTGCGGTGGTACAGGCTGCGGTTCATGGTGCAGGTAAGGGCGTGGCGGAAGACCGGGTGGCCGGTAGTGGCCTCCAGGTAAACCATGTATGCGTGGCTGCCGGCGGGTTCGCTGACGCGGAAGGTGCGCGTGAGGCGGTAGGGGTCATTGGGGTCGGTTCGCCAGGGGTTACTGCGGGTCCAGACGTTGCCTTCTTCGGTAACGTTCCAGTCTGGTGCGTGGGGGTGCACTTCGAGGAGGGCAGCCCGGGCTGCGGTGAAAAAGTCCGGTTCGGAAGTCTGATTTATGGGCGCGGCCGCAGGTGCAGTGAAAGTTCCCGAAGCAAGGCCTCCGCTGAAGCCACGGATCGCTCCGGCGGAGGAGAGCTCAACGGTAAGCTCCGCACCGAGCACCGGGGCATCGTCTTTAACCACCTGGTAGCGGCGGTAGAAACGGCCATCGATGCCCTTTGCCTCCCGGACTGGTTCCGTTTGCAAGCCATCGTTCAGTTGAAAAGCCGGACCGTAGGTTTTCAGAAAAAAGTCGGCGGCAGCGGCGCGGTCGGCTACCGGAACGGTAAGTGGCTGCTTAAAACGCAGGGAGGCGTAGCGCGGCGTCTTGCTTTGCCAACTTGCGCCAATAGTAATAAGGGCCTTCTCGGCCGAGGCCGCATCTGCTTCAGCCTGGCCAAAGCAATAACTACCGCAAAGCAGCAGAAGTGAAAAAAAAATGTATTTCATTGTGTTGCTCTATGGGAATAGGAAAAAAAGTGACCGAAAGGGCCTACTGTATACTGGTCAGTAATTCATAAGTCAGGGTGTAAATTTAAGGAATACCAACTTACCAAACCCTTATACAGATCATATTAACCTACTAACGGTTGAATTCACTTAGGGAACGGTAACCAACACGGAGGCAAGCCCTTAGAAAAGTACATACCCGACGAAAAGCCCGGTGAAGCCTTTCTGCGGGTAAGAAGCTTGATGTTTCATCTATTTACCCCTAAAAAAAATCTCCTAAACGGCCAGCGCAAGAGAAAAACACGCCGGCAAGTCAAAAACTAGGGGCTAAAACCACCTCATTACCTACCTTAGCCGCCCTATGAGAAATCGCTACCTGGCTGTCGTACATACGAAAAGCCCAACTGTCGCGTTTTGCAATCGCTAAATACACCCAAATGTTACTGACTTTTTTGAATTTTTTCCTTTTTCAAAGCCCGGAACTGGAGCTGGACCAAACGGAACCCGTTGTAGAAAGTGACAACTTACTCTCCGTCATTCTTGAGTCTGGCTGGTTCACCATGGCCATCGTCGGCATTCTCCTCGTACTCTTCATCGTCGGCTTGTACATCTTCGTTGAACGCTACACCACCATCAAGGCTGCTGGCCGGGAAGACCAGGGCTTTATGGACCGTATCCGGATGGAAATCTCCTCCGGCAATATGGCCAACGCTCGCGCCCTCTGCGCTACTACCGACAGCCCCGTGGCGCGGATGGTGGACAAAGGCCTCCAACGCATCGGCCGGCCGCTGCGCGACATCGACGCGGCCGTCGAGAACGTCGGCAACCTGGAAATCTTCCGCCTCGAAAAAGGCCTCAGCACCCTGGCCAGCATCGCCGGTGCCGCCCCGATGATCGGTTTCTTCGGAACCGTAACGGGCATGATCTCCGCCTTCTACGAAATGTCTACCGCAGACAACATCACCCCGGACGTACTCGCCGGAGGTATCTACTCCGCCCTGCTCACCACCGCCGCAGGGCTCTTCATCGGTATCCTCGCCTTCGTTGGCTACAACCTCCTCGTGGCTTCCGTAGACCGGGTCGTTTACAAAATTGAACGCACCACTACTGAGTTTATGGACCTTTTGCAGGAACCGGGGTAGTAGTAGTGTAGTAATGTAGTCGCTACCGCACTAGACAGGCATGACATCGCTACCGCACTAGGCAGAAATGACATCGCTACCGTACTACAACACTACATTACTACCGTACTACATTACTACAACACTACCGCACTACATTACTATAAAAAAATGGCTTTAAAGAAACGCTCCAAAGTAACCGCAGAATTCAACATGTCCTCCCTGACGGACATCATCTTCCTGTTGCTTATTTTCTTTATGCTGACCTCCAACATCGTTCAGATCAAACCTTTTGATCTCCCGATTTCGGACAGCCAGACCGTTGCCCCCACCAACATCGTCGTCCAACTGGAGAAAAACGGAGAAACTTCCGTTAACAACGTGAGCGTGAAGGGCGCGGCCATCAACCGGGCCGTATCCGACGCACTCGCCCAGGCCGGAAACGTTGAAGACGCTACGGTAACGATCGTAGCCGAAACCGGCGTCCCCTTCAGCCGCATCAGCCCGCTGATGAAGCTGGCGGCCAGTAAAAGGGCGCGGGCTATTATTGCTACGCAACCTAGGGGATAGTAATGTAGTAGTGTAGTTCGGTAGTAATGTAGTACGCTACCGCACAAGGCAGACGTGGCATCGCTGCCGCACCAGACAAACGCTACTACAGTACTCTCCCATCTACAACATGCGGAGCGACTACATTACTACAAAACTACCGTACTACATTACTACAAAGACAACATTACTATCAAACATGGCCCTGAAGAAACGCTCCAAAGTATCCGCAGAATTCAATATGTCCTCCCTAACGGACATCATCTTCCTGTTGCTTATTTTCTTCATGCTGACTTCTTCGGTAGTCTCTCCGAATGCGCTCAATCTAAAGCTCCCCGGCCGCTCAGACTCTCCGGCAACGACCTCCAACCAGAAGCTGGACGATGTACGGATTGATAACCGGGGCAATTTCTTCTTCAACCGCAAGCGTATTTCTGTAGACGAACTAGAAAGCCGCCTCGCGGGCAAGGCCGGCGGCAATTACTCCATGTTCATCTCCCCGGATAAGAACGCCCCAGTAGAAGGCGTAGTGACGGTTATGGACATGGCTATGCGGCTGAACATTAATGGGGTGTTGGCTGCGGAGGAGGATTAGTAGGAACTAGAAGCTAGGGAACTAGGAACTAG
>CAYWMW010000244.1:0-5734 GCA_964458975.1 uncultured Lewinella sp.
TCTGGCAGTTTGGTAACAACGCCTACGGTAAGCCCGCTACCGGCCTGAACATCCTCCGCGAAACCATCATGGGCCGCGAGCAGTTCGACTTCGCCTTCAAGAAGTACGCCAACCGCTGGAAGTTTAAGCATCCTGCCCCGGCTGATCTCTTCCGTACCATGGAAGATGCTTCCGCAATTGACCTCGACTGGTTCTGGCGCGGATGGTTCTTCACCACCGACCATACCGATATTGCACTTACCAGCGTAGAGCCGTTCCGGGTAAATACCAGGAACCCGATGGTAGAAAACGAGAACACTCGCAAAATGCAGAAGGCAAGAGGTGAAAACATCAGCAGCATCCGCAACCGGGAAGAGATCGCTAAGACTTACGACGAGGAGGATACTTCTCTGCGCGACTTCTACACCGACTACGATCCATTGAAGGCAACCATCCTGGACGAAGAAGAGTACAAAAAATACTACGCAGGCCTCAGCGATGAGGAACGTGCCGTTATCGATGCTGACAAGTACTACTACGAACTCACCTTTGAAAATAAGGGCGGTTTGGTAATGCCGATCATCCTCGAATTTACTTTTGCCGACGGTACAACGGAAATTCAGCGCATCCCCGCTGAAATCTGGAGAATGGACTATAAAAAAGTCAGCAAGGTTTTCCCTTTCACCAAAAAGGTGACCGGTATCAACCTTGATCCTTTCCTGGAAACAGCAGATACTGATCGTAGCAACAACTACTACCCTTCCCAGGCAGAGACCAACCGTTTTGATCTTTTCCAGAGCCGTCGGCGCGGCGGCGGAGAGAACCCGATGCAGCGAAACCGCCGCGCTAAAGAAAAAGCAGGTTCTAACTAAAAACCGTAAACCTCTGATGAGACTCACGGTTTAAGTTTCGGATAAAGTAACCTGCTTCAAAATTTTACTTATCCCTTGGGGGTGGGCGCAAGCCCACCCCTTCGTATTTTGCGCAAAATTGTAACAGCGAATGTCAGATTATAAAAACCCCAGCCTCACCCTCATCACCAGTGACGTTACGCCCGGCGCTATCCGCTGGCGCAGTCCGTCGAATATCGCATTGGTGAAGTACTGGGGCAAGCACGGCGTCCAGCTGCCAAGAAACCCATCGGTCAGCTTTACCCTCGACGGAGCAGCAACGGACACTACCCTTCACTACGCCGTTCGTGAACTTGCTGGCGAAGGTGTGGACGTAGCGCTCTACCTCGACGGAGAGCTGAATAAAGGTTTTACCGACCGGACCCGAATTTTCCTGGAGAAGCTCCTGCCGATCTACCCTTTTCTGAAACAGCTTAGTTTTATAATTAAAACAAGTAACAGCTTTCCACACTCTGCGGGGATTGCAAGCTCGGCCTCGGGCATGAGTGCTTTGGCGCTGTGCCTGGTTAGCCTCGAAGAAGAATTGTTCGAACCCTTCAAAGACCGAGCAGCCTTCAACGCCAAGGCCAGTTACTTATCGCGCCTGGGCTCCGGGAGCGCCTGCCGCTCCATCTACGGCGGAGCGGCCGTCTGGGGCGCTCTGTCGGGCCTGGAGGGCAGCAGCGATGACTTTGCCGTACCGATAACCGAAAGCCTGCACCGCGTCTTTCAGGACTACCACGATGATATTCTGCTGATCTCTAAATCCGAGAAGTCCGTCAGCAGCCGCGCCGGCCACGGCTTGATGGAGGGCAATCCCTACGCAAGCGCCCGCTACGCCCAGGCTACCCGCCGTACGGATGAGATGCTCAGCGTACTGCGCGAGGGCAATGTGGAGCGCTTCGGGGAGATTCTGGAGTCGGAAGCCCTGACCCTCCACGCGCTCATGATGAGCAGCCACCCACCCTACGTACTTATCCGGCCCAATACCCTCGCGGTGATCGAAAGAATTCACCAGTACCGGGCGGATACGGGAATGCCGCTGTACTTCACCCTCGATGCAGGGCCTAACCTGCACCTGCTCTACCCCAATAGCATTGCGGCTGAGGTCAAGAAGTTCATCCGTGAGCAATTGCTCTATTTCTGCGAAGACAAAATGTACTTAGCAGATCGTGTGGGTAAGGGGCCGGAGCGGTTGGAGGTTAGTGAATGAACCTAAAAGCAAGTTATAGATTGACAAATTTTATTTAAAGTAAAGCTTAAGCTTTACTTATTACACAAAAAAGCAAGTTGTCTATTGACAAAATTATATATTTGTCAACTTATAGTATGACAAATGTGTTTCATTTGTCAAGTGATAAGTTGACAATAATTATGAACGCTAAAAACTTAGAAATCAATTCTCTGAGTAAAAAAATTGCTCTTTTTGAAGACCTGAAATCTTCTCGGCTTCCGCCCTCAGGATGGGTCGCTGCGATCAGGTCTGCGCTGAACATGACAATGGAACAGCTGGGGCGGAAGTTGGGGGTTTCCCGTCAAGCGGTCAGCCAGCTGGAAGCAAGAGAAGTTGCGGGGAGTATCAGTATCCAAAACTTACGCGAAGCTGCGGAAGCGTTGGATATGCACTTGGTGTATGCCATAGTACCAAAAGACGGTACGCTGGAAGAATATGTGGAAAAACGTGCCCAGGCACTAGCCAACGAGATCATCAAGAGTTCTAACCAACAGATGAGCCTGGAAGATCAGATGGTGAACGATGAACGGGCGGCTTACATGATTAAGGAAATAACTTCAGAGCTGGTTCGGAAGGTAGACCGGAAGCTATGGGACTGAAGTATAGCCACGAGGAAGGGCAAACGCCGATCAGCGCAGAGGAAATGCTTGGCCTGAAGGTAAAATCAATCACGTTGCAGCGGGAACTTGATGAGTTTGAGCTACTCAATATTGTCAAAGCTAAAATCTGGCTCAAAAAGCAGAAGCTTATACCGGAAGTCGCACTCAGCGAAGCCTTCATAAAAAAACTCCACAAAAAAATGTTCAGCGACGTCTGGAAGTGGGCGGGAATTTTCCGCCGTACGGAAAAGAACATCGGAGTGGGGTGGGTAATGGTTGGCCGCGAGCTCAAAAAGCTGTGTGATGACTCGTTGTTCTGGATAGAAAATGAGACATTTCCGCAGGCAGAAATTTCCTTGCGCTTCAAGCACCGTTTGGTGAGTATCCATTGTTTCCCCAACGGAAACGGCCGGCACTCCCGCATCATGGCGGATGTGCTGATGGAAAACGTTTTTGGCCAAGATCCATTCTCCTGGCGCGCCGCAGGTATGGTCAGTGCCGGGGAGGAGCGGAAAATGTACATCGCCGCGCTGCGCGCTGCGGATCAGGGAGACTTCGGGCCGTTGCTGCAATTTGTGGAAGGGTAGACTCAAGAATTTACATTCCTCCCGAACCATTCACGCAAGTCATCAAGCGACAAGCTATCCGAGCTTACTTCAGCCAACAGTTTTAGTAAAATATCCTGATTCCCAACGGCATCTTTAGGTATTTGACGGCCATTTTGGGTAACGACCTTCAATTTTTTGTGGAATACCCCTCCGTTCAGAAAAACGAAGGTCCGGGCGGCTAAAAGGGCGGTGCTTTCGTTCGCGTCGAGGAAAATTTTGCGGGTGATGATGGCGTGGAGGTAGAAGGCTGCTTTATCGGCTAGTCTTGGGTACGTGTCCGTAGCGGCTTCGTCGGTAAGCGTGTTCAGTGCTTCTTCTTCGCGGAGGTTTTCGGGCGGCGTGAAATGGCCACCGTGCGCACGGATTATTCGCTCGTTGAGGTGGACGATGTCGTTGGTGGTCAGGTGATCGATCATCGGGTTAGTTTTTTGTACACGGCACTCAGGATGGCAAAGTCTTCATCAACGATCGCGTCAATGCGGGCCCGGCGGGTTTTGATGTTGCCATCGCGTTGGTTCAGGTTTTTTACCAGGGCCTTTAGGTCGGATAAGTCGGGCGAATCGGGCATGGGAATGGTTTTGAACACTAAAGTAAGGGAGGAAAGGGGAAGGGGAGAAAGGGCCGCCTTCGTTTCCTCCTTTTTTCCTTTCGTACCCTTTCTCCCTTTTTCCCTTACTCAGGGCGCGGCCGCAGGATGCAGGGAAGGTTTTTGAGGCCCTAAGTGCCCTGAAAGGGTACGTCGTATAGCGATGGGTTGGCCGAAGCCGAAGGCTGAAGCCAGCCCATCGCGAACCAGAGAGGTGCTACGGATTTTATACCCGAGCTCCAAGCATGACATCAGACTACAAGGAACACTTTTACCCCCCCATCCGTTACGCCAGCAATGGCACTCTTAGAATTTAACGGCAACGGTATCTACTGCCCCCGGGCCGATGTCTACATTGACCCCTGGAAACCGGTAGACCGCGCACTCATCACCCACGGCCACGCCGATCATTCCCGCTGGGGACATAAAGCCTACCTGGCTACGCACTCCGCCGGGCCGGTCATCAAGTACCGGCTGGGAGACATCAAGCTGCAAACCGTCGGCTACGGAGAAGTGACCACCATCAACGGCGTAAAATTCAGCTTCCACCCCGCCGGGCACATCATCGGCTCCGCCCAAATCCGGGCGGAATACAAAGGCGAAATCTGGGTCGCCAGCGGAGACTACAAACTCGAAGACGACGGTCTCGCCGAAGCCTACGAACCGGTGAAGTGCCAGCACTTCATCACCGAATCCACCTTCGGCCTCCCAGTTTACCGCTGGGCTCCGCAGGAAGAAGTCTTTGCGGACATCAACGACTGGTGGAGGGCCAACAAAGCCGAAGGCAAGGTCAGTGTACTCACCGGCTACGCCCTCGGTAAAGCCCAACGCTTACTGATGGGCCTGGACCAAAGCATCGGCAACATCTACACCCACGGCGCCATCGAAAATACCAACGAGGTGATCCGCGCGCAGGGCATTACCCTACCGGAAACCATCCGCGTTACCAAAGAGATCAATAAAAAAGACTACCCCGGCAACCTGGTGATTTGTACCCCCGGAGCCGTCGGCCAAAGCTGGATCAAGAAGTTCGGGACCATCAGCCTCGGCGCTGCCTCCGGCTGGATGACCCTCCGGGGCGCGCGCCGCCGGCGCGGCGCGGACCGGGGTTTCGTTCTCTCCGATCATTGCGACTGGCCCATGCTCCTGGAAGCCATTGATAATACCGGGGCGGACAACATCTACGTCACCCACGGCTATACCGCCCTGTTCAGCAAATACCTCCGGGGAAAAGGCTTCAACGCCGTAGAATTGGAAACGGAATATGAGGGGGAGCTGGCGGAGGTGGAGGTGAAACCACAATAAAATAAGGGTGATGTAAAAAGCGGTATTCCACTTTACAGCGGGTCTTAGTGGGAAAGGAAATATAGAATTAGAAATGGTTTAAAGATTATTTGCAAGGTTGAATAATTTACCATAATTTACATGTATAAATGGGGGGAGCTCCGATTTTAATCACCTTACATCTTTTAGATTATGAAGTCTCTTATCATGAAATTAGCCGTAATCTGTGCGGTATTCCTTTTTGCCTTTACGCCTACGGCTTTTTCTGCCGGGCCTGGTGGCGATACCGGTGCCGGTACTGCTGAAGCTGGTGGTGGTGATTATACTTGGAAGGAGGAACGAGTCGTTTGCTTTGTTTTTGGTATAGGGTATACAATGGTAGAGCAATGCGAAAAAGCCAATGGTAGATGTAAAGATCAAAGCTGTATCTGTGGATTGTCAATATTTTGATCCCTCCTGAGGAAACCAGCTTCAGAGTTACTAGTTAACTATTTTATATGCGTTCCTTAACCGATGTATAATATTGGCTGGCTTAACGTTGTTTGTATTCTTCG
>CAYWMW010000244.1:5834-7019 GCA_964458975.1 uncultured Lewinella sp.
GCGTTCCTTAACCGATGTATAATATTGGCTGGCTTAACGTTGTTTGTATTCTTCGGTTGTAAAGCAGATCAAAAGTGTGCTTTTATCGAGCATGACAATAAGCTTGAGTTCAATATTGAAATACCTCAGTCGGATAGCTATACTATCGCATCAGAAATAGTACGTAACGGTAAATTCGTTGGCTTCGTTGGGTACAACGAAGCCAACCACAGTATTGACGTCTTTGAAGATGGGCAGTTCAAAGGAATGATAAAGCTAAGCTTTGAAGGACCTCAAAGTATCGATGAAATAAGAGGCGTGAAAGCGTATGCGGAAGATGAATTCATCATCATATCCAGGTACATCATCAGGACCGTTCGTTTAACAGGCGAAATACTAGAGGAAGTAAACATATCTACCAGTGATGCAACGACTATTAGTGGCTTGGATATGAGCAAATATCACCCGACGGTCAAACCACAGTTAGGGAAGGATTTTTACTACGATGCACCAACGGGTGATCTCTATGTCCCTTTGAACAACTTCGAGTATCCTGAACAGGTATCAATAGAAGAATTTATGCCAGGAGAGTGGTTTGTGGCAATAGTCAACGTTAAGAACGGAGCTTCACGATACATAGAAGTAGACTATCCTGAATTTCTTGCTGAAAACCTCTACGGATCTTTAGCCAGTGTCAATATTACATTCGATGGTAAAAGAAGAATGTTCTTTGGATTCGATGGTTTCCCTGACATATTCATATATGATCTTAAAAATAAGCTGCTTCAACATACCGCAAACCGTAAGCCTGGTGACAATATTCCTCCACTAGTGAACCTTGATGATACATCTGGTTACATTGAAGGGAAAAATGTATACGAAAACCTGTTATTTAACCCTATTGATAATAAGCTGTACCAAATAGCATTCAAGCCTGGTTCCGAAAAATACTATGATTCTTACTTAAGAGCATTTGACGATGAAGGAGCCTTTATTGCCGAAATAAAAATTGGGCCGACTGTAAATGTTCTGTCTAACTTAAGCGCTTCATCAGGCATTTATGTCCAGGATATGCTGGTGGAAGAAGACATAATTAGATACGTACATATAGAGATGGAATGTGAAAACTAACAGATTGAAATCTCATCGGGAAAAGGGCGCAAACCAAATTGTCGCTTTTTGTTCCCCCTTTGGGGGCTAGGGGGC
>CAYWMW010000245.1:0-5279 GCA_964458975.1 uncultured Lewinella sp.
ACGAGCGAAGCGAGCATCCATGTTTGTGCATCTCGTTATACAATGGTCCGCTACGATTTTAGGCGGCTCGCGCCCGAAAGACTTTAAGCTCTGCAATTACTGCTTGCATTTTGGGCGTGTGTGGGTTTATACTACACTTGCCAAATTGCTGGTAGGCCACGTTGAGCGCATGCAGCGCAATTGTTACGCACGCCAACTACGCTATGGGTGGCTCAACCCCTCCAAATCGCGATGGGCTGATCTCAGCCTTCGGCTTTCGATCAACCCATCGCTAGACGACGTACCCTTTCAGGGCACTGAGGTGCTAAACGGCAATACTTAACGGCCCTGAAAGGGTCGGTCCGCTAGCGAGGGGTTAAACGTGTGCCCAACGGGCACCGTTTAGCCCCTCGCGCATAACTGAGCTTGAAACAAAATCAGTTCCTTTCTCAAAACCGTAGCGGACCATTGTTATACACACAATCACAAAACAATCACAACCAATCTCCAACACGATAGTTACCTTTGCGCCGACCAATAATTAACCGGCCAAATACCACCACGCATGCCTGCTCTTACCCCCCGTTTTGATCAGTTTCAGGACCGCCACCTCGGCCCCGACGCTGCCGCCACCGAAGCTATGTTGAAGACCATCGGCGCCGCGTCGATGGACGAGCTGATGAGCCAAACCGTACCCGCTAATATTCGGGACCATAAGGCTTTAGACGTCTCTTCGGCCGTCAGCGAATACTACTACCTCCAGCACCTGAAACGCATTGCGGAGCGGAACAAAGTGCTGCGCTCTTTCATCGGCATGGGCTACTACAACACGATCACGCCCAGCGTGATCCTGCGCAACGTGTTCAGCAACCCCGGGTGGTACACTCAGTACACGCCCTACCAGGCCGAGATCGCCCAGGGCCGCCTGGAGAGCCTGCTCAACTACCAAACCATGGTGTCTGACCTGACCGGAATGCCCGTTGCCAACGCCAGCCTGCTGGACGAAGGCACCGCCGCCGCCGAAGCGATGAGCATGTTCTACGGCCAGCGCAACAAAAGGGTGAAGGGAGACGCCGTGAGCGTTTTCCTCGTCTCCGACCAGGTACTGCCCCAAACCATCGCCGTACTGCAAACCCGCGCCGAACCACTCGACATCAAAATCGAGGTGAAGCCAACCGCCGAATTTGAATTCGGCGAAGACCGCGTCTTCGGCATGCTGCTCCAGTACCCCGGAGCCGACGGCCTGATCGGCGATTACCGCGAACTCACAAAGCAAGCCGAGGCCGCCAACGTATTCACCGTCGTTGCCGCAGACCTCCTCGCCCTCACGCTGCTAACGCCTCCCGGAGAGTGGGGCGCAGACGCCGTAGTGGGCAACAGCCAGCGCTTCGGTGTGCCGATGGGCTTCGGCGGGCCGCACGCCGCTTATTTCGCTACTACGGATAAGTACAAACGCCAGATCCCCGGCCGCATCATCGGCGTAAGCCAGGATCGCTTCGGCAACTACGCCCTCCGCATGGCGCTGCAAACGCGTGAGCAGCACATCCGCCGCGAGAAAGCAACGTCCAATATCTGTACCGCACAGGCACTGCTGGCCAACATGGCTGGCTTCTACGCTACCTACCACGGTTCCGAAGGCCTCATCGCTATCGCCAAGCGTACCCACCACTTCACCGCCCTGCTGGCCGATGCGCTCACCAAAGCGGGTTATACCCTGGCCGGAACTGAGTTTTTCGACACGTTGCACATCGCCGTCAGCCCCGAGAAGCGCGACGAAATCCGTAACCGCGCCGAGCAGGAAGGCTACAACTTCTACTATCCGAAGGAAGGGGGCATCCGGTTGAGCTTCGACGAGTCCGTCGCAACGACCGATCTCTTCGCCGTCTGCCGCGTCTTCGCCGCAGAGCTGGACTACCAGGGTGCAGAACTGACTGAAGACGGCGGCGTTACGGGAATCACCGACCGCATCCCCGCCGCACTGCGCCGCACGAGCGATTTCCTGACGCACCCCAACTTCAAGAACCACCGCACGGAGACCAAGATGATGCGCTACCTCAAGCGCCTCGAAAACAAAGACCTCAGCCTCGTACACAGCATGATCCCGCTGGGCAGTTGCACGATGAAGCTCAACGCGGCCACGCAGCTCATCCCCGTCTCCTGGCCGGAGTTTGCCGACATCCACCCCTTTGTACCGATCGAGCAAGCGCAGGGCTACAAAGAAATCTTCGCCGAACTGGAGAAAGACCTGGCGGAAATCTGCGGCTTCACCGCCTGCAGCCTCCAGCCCAATAGCGGCGCCAGTGGCGAATACGCTGGCCTGCTGGTGATCCGGGCGTACCATCACGACCGGGGAGACTTCCACCGCAACGTGGCCATCATTCCCGAGTCCGCCCACGGCACCAACCCCGCCAGCGCGGTAATGGCGGGGATGAAAGTCGTCGTCGTAAAGTCCGACGAAGCGGGCAACATCGACATCGACGACCTGAAAGAAAAAGTAGCGGAGAATAAAGAGAACCTCTCCAGCCTCATGATTACCTACCCGAGCACTTACGGTGTATTCGAAACCGGTGTCGTTGAAATCTGCGACGTAGTCCACAAGGCAGGCGGCATGGTGTACATGGACGGCGCGAACATGAACGCCCAGGTTGGCCTCACGAGCCCCGGCCGGATCGGTGCGGACGTTTGCCACCTCAACCTGCACAAAACCTTCGCCATCCCGCACGGCGGCGGCGGCCCCGGCATGGGCCCGATCTGCTGCAACGAAAAGCTGGCGCCCTTCCTGCCCGGCCACCCGCTGCAAACCACCGGCGGCCAGAAGGCGACCCAGGCGGTGGCTTCCGCGCCGTGGGGCTCGGCTTCGATTCTGCTCATTTCCTACGCCTACATCAAAATGCTGGGCGCCAAAGGCCTGAAAGCGGCCAGTGAGTACGCTATCCTGAACGCGAACTACATCGCTAAGCGGATCGAGAACCACTACGACGTCCTCTTCCAGGGCGAGCAGGGCCGCAGCGCCCACGAGTTGATCATCGATCTGCGCCCCTTCAAGTCCGTGATGACGGCCGGCGACCTCGCCAAGCGCCTCATCGACTACGGCTTCCACGCTCCAACCCTCAGCTGGCCCGTAGCCGGAACGGTGATGATTGAGCCTACCGAATCCGAAGGCAAAGAAGAACTGGACCGGTTCTGCGATGCCTTAATTGCCATCCGGGCCGAAGCCGACGCGGTTGCCCGGGGCGACGTGGATGCGGAAGACAACGTCCTCAAGAACGCACCCCACACCGTAGACGAGATCACCGCGAACGAGTGGACGCACGCTTACTCCCGCGAAGCAGCCGCTTACCCATTGCCGTACCTGCGCGATGGCCTCAAGTTCTGGCCCTCCGTTGGCCGGGTAGACGATGGCTACGGAGACCGGAACTTCGTCTGTACTTGCCCTCCGTTGGAGGCTTATGCGGAGTAAGCATAACACTGGAGTTGCTGATTTTGTAAACTCGACAGGCGAACTTTTTTGTTTGATATCGAGAAGGTGCTTTGGCCTAAAGTATATCTATTCATCACAACAAAGTTGCTCATTCTTGATATTGACAAAAAAGAATTCGACTGGCGAGTGGTGCACCACTCGCCAGTCGAATTCTTTTTCGCTCAAACAACTGATAAGTTTTTCACAAAGAATAAAGTTGTAAACGCTAGCTATAAATCGTTGTCCTACCTAAGCGAAAAAGTTCGCCTGTCGAGTTTAGGGGTTGATTTAAGAAGAAGGAATTGCCTCCACAATATCCCTCCCCACCGCCTCCCGAACGAACTGCTTCAACTCTTCCACCTGTTCTGCGCCCAACCGTTCGCCCAACTTGCCGGCCTGGTAAGCGGTAAGCATGAAGAGGGCCGCAACGGGTAAGCCCCAAACCGCCCAGGAAGGTTCGCCAACCATGTAGCGGGAAATGCCGTAGGAGGTGATGAAAAAGCCCGCGATGCCTACGCTGAAGTAGACAAACATGAAGAGCGTCCAAGTGCTTGGGCGGGGCCCAATCAGGCCTGCGATCACCGTCGGGCTGTCTGCTTCCTCGTTTTCTTCTACCCTGAAGTTTAGCTGTGGCGACCAGAAGTGGACGTCTTCGCCGGTGATGTCGAGAATAATATGGTCGCCGATAATCTTACCGGTAACGTGGTGCGGGCTGCCGTCCAGAAGTTGCCGCACCCGTGCCATTACTTCTGCTGGTGAGCAGCGGACGTGGAACTTGAACCGGGGGCGAATATGCGTGATGGAGGTGTCGATATGCGTTGAACTTGTAGGCCAAAGTAAGCATTACTACGCAAATGAACCTTCGCAAAACGCTCCTCTACAATACCCTCGGCCTTCCTGCTTACTGGAAGGCGTGTCGCCAAACGCGGGCGGCCATGGAGGTGGACGAAGTGAAAATAACTTACGGAAAGCACCGGCGGCAGTACGCGCTGGTGGTCAGGAATAAGGATGCCCGGCCCGGCCGCTATGCCTTTTACTTCCACGGCGGTGCCTGGACGTTCGGCCAGCCGGAGCGTTTTGTGCCGGCGGCCATTCCGTGGTTGGAGTTGGGGTTCACCGTTGTTTTTCCCAGTTATCGGCGGCCACCTGAGGTGGGGCTGGACGGGGTGGCGGCGGATTGTCGGGCTGCGCTTGCCGCTTTACGGCCGCCAGAGCCGGTAATGCAGTTGCACGTTGGCGGCATCAGCGCGGGCGCGCACCTTGCGGCCTTGTTGGCCTTGAAAACGGAGTGGTGGCGGGAAGCTGGCTGGGCGATCAGTCCGCAAAAAGCCTTAGTTTGTGCTGGCCCTTTATCGTTGGAGCTACTCTTCCCGCAGGCGCTTTTTGGGCACTACGCGCACCTCGATCCTTACCGGGAGCTCACGGAAGAAAGCCCGCAGTTGAGGTGGCTTTTGCTGCACGGAACCAACGATGCTATGGTTGCTGCGCAGCACTCCTATATTTTTATCGAAAGCTTACTTGCCTTCGGTCATTTGGCGCAGTTGCTAGTGATCCCGGAAGGCACCCACCTCGATAGCGGCCGCTGGATGTTCGGCGGGGTGGGGGAGCGTACGGTGCGCGGCTTTTTGGGCGCGGCCGCAGGTGCTGTGTAAGGGAATAAGGGCAAAGGAGGTAAGGGGGAGGTAGCAAATTATAGTGCCCTGAAAGGGTACGTCTTTTAGCGAGGGGTTGACCGAAGCCGAAGGCTAAGGTCAGCCCCTCGCGAAGGTTGAGGTCAGTCTATCGCGAAGGCTAAGGTCAGCCCCTCGCAAAGGTTGAGGCCGGTCTATCGCGAAGGCTA
>CAYWMW010000245.1:5379-6990 GCA_964458975.1 uncultured Lewinella sp.
TACTCCCCCAAACAGAGGATCTCGATCTGGTCCGTACGGATCACGTTGCTCATGTTCCCCGCGCGGTCACGGATCTGAATGGCGTAGGAAAAGGTGTCAATGGGGAAGGCCTCGTCTTCCGCACAAAGGCGATTATTGAAGATGCAGCAGACCCCGGTCGTATTGATAAGGTTGATGAAAATATCTCCGCTGATGCCATTACCGGTACCCTCCTCCGGAATGAGGGGGAGGCTGAGTGGCGTCTGTAACCCAATGCGGCTATCCGTTAAAAATATATCAATGCTGTCGGTATCGGGGAGGCTTAAATCTCCGTCTCCGTCGGTGAAGGAGAAGTGTATCTGGATACTGTCCAGCGGGCCGTTCGTAAACTGAAAAATCTGATTTTTACTTAATCCTTCAAAGGTGAGTACTGGCTCATTCGGAAAATCGGGTGCGTTAACACAGGCAGCGAAGAACAGCACGGGCAGAAGGAGTAGGAAATAGCGGGACATAAGCAAAGACTTTCGGGTCATTAAGGCAACCACCACGGAGGCCGTGTGGTTTAGATGCAGCGGGCAAGTAAATTACCCAAATGCAACTGAAAAAGCGCGAACATTTATTGGAAAGCATCCAAAGCGTAACCTCTGCCAACTTCGGAGAGGTCGCACTAGCGGTATTCCACTACCAGGCTACGCACAATGATATTTACGCTCAGTTTCTTGATTTGTTGTACGTAAAGCCCGCCACCGTCACTTTGCCGACGGACATTCCGCATTTGCCAATTGCCCTCTTCAAGCAGTACCAGTTGCAAAGCGGAGACTGGGCCCCCGTCCGAACCTTCACCAGTAGCGGAACCACCGGGGCGTCCACCAGCCATCACCCGCTGCGCAACGAAGATTGGTACCGCGAGAACGCCCGCCGCGCTTTCGAACTCCAGTACGGACCACTGAAGGGCAGGCCGGTACTAGCCCTGCTGCCCGCCTACCTGGAGCGGACTGGCTCCAGCCTCGTCTTTATGGCGGATGACTTCATTCAACAGTCCGGGCATCCTGCCTCGGGCTTTTTCCTGAACGACCTGCCCGCGCTAAGTGAAAAACTAGCCAAACTGAGCAGCAACACAGTCGCGCCTCTCCTCATCGGGGTCAGCTTCGCCCTGTTAGATCTGGCCGAACAGCATCCACAAAGCCTGGGCGATACCATCATCATGGAAACCGGCGGCATGAAGGGCCGCCGCCGGGAAATGACCCGCCCGGAGCTCCACGGTGTATTGTCCGCAGCCTTTCGGGTTGAGCACATCCATTCAGAATACGGCATGACGGAGCTGTTGAGCCAGGCTTACGCGCCGAAGAACGGACTATTTCTTCCCGCGCCGACCCTCCGGGCTCAGGCCAGAGACATCACCGATCCGCGGTCTACCGTAGATGCAGGTAAAACCGGTGCCCTCAACCTGACCGATCTCGCCAATCTGGATACCATCTCTTTCATCGCTACCGATGATCTCGGGCGCGTCTACGCAGATGGCTCCTTCGAGGTGCTCGGCCGGTTGGATGCGAGTGATGTGCGGGGGTGTAACCTACTGGTACTTTAGTTTTGAGTCGGGAGTTTTGAGTCGGGAGTTTTGAGTCGGGAGTC
>CAYWMW010000246.1:0-6990 GCA_964458975.1 uncultured Lewinella sp.
TTCCGGATGGTTGGTGAACGCGGACCTTGAGCTGGTTGAAGGCCCATCTCCACTATTCCAGAAAACCACCCCCCTCTGGGGCACCCAGTACCACGTGTACGGAGACCCCGGGGTTGACGACGACCTCCCGGCGCTGACCAACACCATGGCCGCTAATACCGAAGAAAGCCGCTTCCGCCTCACCATCACCGGGCATGGCCAGGGTAATACGGACAATGCTGCGGAGTTTTCCAATAGAACCCACAGCTTGATGATCAACGGTGAGGTCGCGGCTTCACATAACCTTTGGAAAGCAGACTGTGCCCAAAATGAATGTGCCAACCAGCTGGGAACCTGGCTGTTTCCTAGATCAGGATGGTGCCCAGGCCAGGCGGTTGTGCCCTTCGTGTATGACCTCGGTGGAGACCTCTTCGCGGGCCAGGAGATCACCTTTGACTACGAGCTGGAAGAATACCTAAATCTGGAAAATACCGGATACAACGATGGCAGCCACACGGAACCTCATTACCGTATTGCGGGGTACCTGGTGGAAGAAAGTGAAACCCACTTCGCCGCCCAGACCAACCTGCGGGCGGATTCTGTAACGGTTGCTTACAACTCGGACCAGGCGGTAACAATGGTCTTTACCAATACTGGCTCGGAAACAGTTAGCGGAGCTACGGTTACCTACTTCATCAACGGAGAGCTTGAGGCCGAAGAGGTAATCGTCGTAGACGTCGCCGCCGGAGCAAGCTACGAGCACACCTTTGCTCCGACCACCACTCCGATGACACCCGAAGATCAGGAGATCGTTGCGGTAGTAACAACTACGGATGATGATAATGTGAACGATGACGCAACCAATACGGTCACTTTCCGCAACACCACATCTGTACTTAGCGCCGATGATGCTGGTGTGCGTGTATTCCCCAATCCGAGCAGCGGTAAACTACAAGTTAGCCTTACCCCTGAATTCTACGGAGGGACGCTGGAGACGATAGACGTTAATGGCCGGATACTACAAAGTGTTGAACTGAACAGCACCTCCGCTCGTTTGGACGTTAAGCAAACCGGCCTGATCGTTTTGCGTTTCCGTACTACTACCGGTCGGGAGTACTTCAAGAAAGTGGTGATTCAATAGCGCCGGACTTTAACCCGGTTTTAGCACTCCGTAACTGGTTTCTTAACGTTCACTTACCCGATCTTAGCGGTTATAAAACAAAACCAGATGAAAACCTTCAACCTCCCCTTATTCGTACTCCTCGCCTTCGCCCTCTTCGCCTACACCGGCTGTGGGGACGACGACGAACCCGGTAACATCGTAGCGGATAGCCTCCGTTACGACGGTGATAATTTTACCGCGCCTTTTAATAACGAAGGCTTTAACACCTTCGCCGCTTACTTCCCTCCGCAGGAGACCCAGCCTTTCGTTGGCCGACGGCTGGAGAAAGTGAGTTTCTTCCTGGAAGATATCCCGACTTCTACCGTCATCATCATCTACGCTGAAGGCTCGGATGGCCGCACGCCGGGGGCTGAGCGTTACAGCATTGATGTTACCCAACGCATCCGTAACTCCGGTTTTTACGAGCACACCATCACTGATGCCGTTATAGACATCCGCGAGAACGAAGGCATCTGGATTGCCGTAGAAGTAGATGCTCCGGTCAGTCAGTTCCAGGCCATCGGCTGCGACGACGGCGCGAACTACAACCCCAACGGCGATCGCTTCCTCCCCCCCACCGGCAATACCTGGACGAGCTTCAACGAAATCACCGGTACGGAACAGATCAACTGGAACATTCGTGGCTTCCTCGCTGAGGAGTAGCTCGTCCGCCGAGGCTTGCGTAGCTTGGCTCGGCGGCCGAGCAGGTTTTGCGGTAGGATGCACAACCTGTCGCGCTCCTCCCTTAGGGGGTGCCGAAGAATAATCTACCTGTCTAAAAAACAGCGCTGTCGCATTACCTTGTGGCAGCGCTATTTTTGTGCCCAGAACCAAACCATAGACCATGCTCCGCAACCACTTCCACCTCCCTGAAGACAAAATTTACCTCTGCGGTAATTCCCTGGGCCCGCAGCCGAAGGCGGCGGCGGAGCAACTTGCCGTTGAAATGGAGAGTTGGAAAGTCCGCGCCGTAGAAGGCTGGTGGAACGGCGATACCGCTGCGGGCGGCTGGCTTGGCTACCATAAACGAATCGAAGATAACCTGGCGCGTATCGTCGGAGCGAGTGCTCCGGAGGTAACAGTAGCGAATGCGCTTACGGTGAACCTGCACCTGATGCTGGTCTCCTTCTTCCGCCCGGCAGGCCAGCGGCGTAAGATCATCATGGAGGCTGGCGCCTTCCCGTCGGATCAGCACGCGATCATCAGCCAGCTAAAGTTCCACGGCTTAGACCCGGAAAGGGATCTGATTGAGATTGGTCCGCGCGCAGGAGAATTCTCCATTCGTACTGAGGATATTACGGCGGCGATCCAGGATGCAGGAGACGAACTGGCCCTTGTTCTTTGGAGCGGAATCCACTATTACACCGGTCAGTTCTTTCAACTCGGGGCCATTGCCGAAGCCGGTAAGGCCGTTGGTGCAGCGGTTGGTTTTGACCTGGCACACGCCGTCGGGAACGTTCCCCTTTCGTTGCACGATTGGGGCTGCGACTTTGCTGTCTGGTGCTCCTACAAATACCTTAACGGCGGGCCGGGCGCGCCGGGTGGTTTGTTCGTTCATGAGCGCCACCACGAGAACGAAGACCTGCCCCGCTTCGCCGGTTGGTGGGGCCACCGGGAGAGCGACCGTTTTATGATGCGCCGCGAGTTTCGGCCGGAGATCGGTGCTGCGGGCTGGCAGATTTCAACTGCGCCGGTGCTTGGTCTTGCGCCCCTGCTCGCGTCGTTACCACTCTTTGACGAAGCCGGGGGCATGGCTACGCTTCGAGCCCGTAGCCTTGAACTCACCGGCAGGCTCTACGACTTGCTCAGCAAACTACCCGGCCTGACCATCATCACCCCCGCCGACGAAAACCAGCGCGGCGCGCAACTTTCCGTCTACGTGCCCGGCCACCGTCCGGAGCTGGAGCATCAGCTCTCCGAGGCGGGTCTGATCGTTGATTACCGTCAGGATAATCTGCTGGGCGGAGACGGTGGGGTGCTTCGGCTCGCCCCCGCTCCGCTGTACGCGACGATGGAGGAAGTTGAATTGGCGGTGGAAATACTCGCCAGGGAGCTGGGGTGAGCCGCCTCCGGCAGTGAAAAAGGAGCGGTTTGCTTCCGACAAAGAGACATCCACTACCGGAGGTAGCTCACACCGGTCTCGCAGCCGGAGGCCGCTCGCTCCAGGCTAAAACACGAGCGCCTTCCCTTCTTCCTCAAAGGCATAACTCTCTTCCAACTGTACCTTTAAGGAGTGGTAATCTTTTGGCTCAAGCCAGTGGCTGAAGGCGTGGGCGCGGTCCATCATCCGGATGTAGGGGCCGGGGTCGTGCTTGCGGGTTAGCCGCCGCAGGTTGAGGAGATAATCATCGCGGTAGACGGTGGGGATGATGATCTTTGCTTGCCCGGCGGCGGTGAGCTCGGCGTTCATCATCAGGCGGGCTACGCGGCCGTTGCCGTCTTCGAAGGGGTGTACTTCGGAGATCAGGAACATCATGTAGAGGGCTCGGGCTAGGGGGGAGGGTAAAAGCGGAAATAGCTCGAACCCTTTTTTCAAGGTTGATGGTACCAGTTTGGGCTCAACAAAGAAAGAATTACCAGCTCGGTTCGCTCTGATTTTGAATCCTCCCGGGAGCATTTCCGGGCGGCCTCTCATCAAAATACTGTGGCGACGGCGAAGAATGCCCAGGAAATCATCGCCATCATCAGGGAGGCGACTCATTTCTACAGGGTCAGAGCAGACAGCGTATGTTCCTAAGATGTCGTGAGAATCTCGTGGCCTGTTTTTTTGCGGTCTGCCTGATTCAATAATTTCTTTTGCTTCTTCGAGCGGAAACGTAGTGCCTTCAATGTAATTGGAAAAGAAGCTCTCAAAGAAGGCAAACAAACGAAATGATTCAGGCGTCACTGTTTTTTCTTCCCGCACCGGAAGTATTCCTTCCCGCAGGCTAGCCACAAGTTTCTCAAACAGCTTTACCCTATTCGCGTCGTATGGTTCTCCAATGGCTAGTGCAATCGCTCCTGGCGATGAAAGGCCTTTAGTTGGTTTTGTTGACAGCAGTGCACCAACAATGGCGTTGAGCTTTTTAAAAGGCTTCTCCCAACCGAAGCCTATGCTGAGTTCTCTTGCGCGGTCTCGAAATTCGTTGAGACTTTCGCCTCCCTTACTCCTCAACAACTCAGCGAGCTTATCTTCAATTACCTCTTGCTGAATAGTTCGTTTTTCTCCTTCTACGGATCGGCTTGCGGATAGATTTTCCAGGCATGAACGTTCGAGAGAACTGGCGTACAGCCCTCCGTACATCAGGGAATCATCTGGAAGCGGCGGAGGGCCTTCTGCAAGCCGGATATTGACTCCGGGCCAGCGAAGAACCTTTCTGTAAGTATAAGTGAGGTAAACATTTTTCCCTGGTGAAGGCCTGAACTCAATCGCACTACGATGAGAAATTACAGCTTCTGGGAAGAGCTTACCGAGAATTGACCACAAGTTACGTTTTACGATCTCTTCATCCCGTTCCGTCAAGTTAGAAGTATAAATTTTAGGCAAAAGCTGCCGTAAAGTACCGTCTTTGACCATCAAGCTTATCCGCCGAGAACTCTCAGCATCAGGTGAAGAATAGATAATCTCCGGAAGGGGTGCTTTTAATAAGTTTTTCCGCACTAATTGAGAATTTACGTTAAAATACACAAATTTTTCCGCATTAACGTGTTTTATTCACAAATTTTTCCGCACTAAACCACTTTCACTCAAAGCGGCCCATCCCCACCTCACTCAAATCCATCATCGCAAAAGCATCCCAGCTTGCGCCGTCAACGAGGGCTTTGCGGTAGGCCATGTGCTCGCGGTGAACCTTGGTGTTCATCTTCTCGCAGGTCTTCACCATCACTTCGTTATGGCCCCGGATGGTGGCCATATCTACGTATTTGTAGGTGCGGGAGGTGTGCCGGTTACCGCTCTGGAACATCGCGTCCACCATGAGGGGGTAAACGCCCATGCGTTGGTATTCACTCACGATGCCGAAGGCAATGCCCTTGCAGTTACGCGGTTGTTTCTGAAACTTCAGGCGGTAGAGGAAACGGGGCAGGCCTTTCCAGTCCAGTTTTCCGTTTACGCCCTTCATGAAGCAATTGATGTCGGGGATGAGGCCTGCCATGCCGATCGGCTGGTCGTCCTTATCGTAGGCCAGGCAGGTGAGGTGGGGGTCCATGATGGGCTTCATTTCCCTGAAGGTCGGGAGTACGTCTTCTCCACTCATCGGTTTGAAGTAAGGCCAGTGGTTGAAGGCGGCGTTGTAGGCCTGGGCGAAATCGTTGGCCGCCGTGGGGAGGTCATTCTTGTCAATCTGCTTGGTATAGAGGCCATAGCGTTCTTTTACCCTACCGGCAAGCCCAGCTAGTCTTTCGCCGGGAAATTCGGAGACTACGCCGCGCATCGTCAGGCATTGCTCGTGGGGAACGTAGCCCCGGTCTTCGAACATCCGCCGGTAGTAGGGCGGGTTGTACGTCTCCTGATAGAGCGGGCGGTACCAGCCGCGAACGAGCAGGCCCCAGAATTTGTCGCGCTCCCCAAAGTTGATCGGCCCGTCTACGGCGTGCATTCCTTCCGTGCGGAGCCAGCCTTCGGCAATATCGAAGAGTAACCCGGCTACCTGATCGTTCTCGATGCTCTCGAAGAAGCCGAGGCCACCTACCGGAAGCTCCAACTCTTCATTCCGTTCCCGATCGATGAAGGCCGCAATGCGGCCAACGGGGCGTTTGCCCTCCTCCAGCACGACCCAAAGCTTCAGGTTTGTACCGTCATAAGCCTTGTTTTTGGCGGAGAGGATGCCCTCAATATCTCCCTGTAGCGGGTAGACGTACTGTTTATTCCCCCGGTACACTTCCTTAAGTACCGCGTGGAACTGCTTAAAACCCGATACTTCTTTTAGTTGGTAGCTTTTACTCATCGGCGGTAAAGGTAAGGATGCGGATTAGTATACAAGGACGCATCTCCCCATCCCGTAGGGATCAAAAGATAGTAGCCCGGGACGTAGCAAGATGCGTTAGCATCGACGAAGTCCCGGGTGAATCGTAGCCCAGAAACGAATCAAGCCCCCCAGCATCGGCAAAGTCCCAAAATTCCGTGCAACCTTCAACCCCCATAAAAGCGTTACCTACCCGTAACAAAACACCCCAATCACATGACGCTAGAAGAGCGCATCATCGCCGACATGAAGACCGCCATGAAGGCCAAAGACAAAGTTTCCCTCCGTGGCATCCGTGCCATCAAGAGCGCCATCATGCTCCAGAAAACGGACGGAACCGGAGCGGAACTGGACGCCGACGGAGAAATTGCCATGCTCCAGAAGCTGGTGAAAAGCCGTCAGGACAGTCTGGATATCTACACCAAGCAAAACCGCGAAGACCTCGCCGTCACCGAACGCGAGGAAATCGAAGTCATCAGCAAGTACCTCCCCGAGCAGCTCTCCGAAGACGAGCTCGGCGCCCTCATCGAAGGCATCATCGCCAAAACCGGTGCCTCCTCCATGCGCGACATGGGCAAGGTGATGGGCATGGCCAATAAAGAAGCCGCCGGCCGGGCGGATGGTAAAACCATCGCAGCGCTGGTGAAGGCTAAGCTTGCGTAGTGCGGTAGATTTTAGCGTTTAGCATAAAGTACTAGGCTGTCTAATCTGACGGTCTTACCCCGTACCGAATTTTTGCCCGCAAAACGCAGAGCGTTTTCTTTAAAATAGCCCCTCTCCGCCGAGCCTGGGGCGAGGCTTGTTGGAGAGGGGTTGGGGAGAGGTTACCACGGGCTAAACACGACTAATTAGACAGCCTACATAAAGTACTTAGCATTCAGTTTGCCATTTAAGCGCTAAGGGGTT
>CAYWMW010000247.1:0-6976 GCA_964458975.1 uncultured Lewinella sp.
TAGTTCCCTAGTTCCTAGTTCCCTAGTTCCTAGTTCCCTAGTTCCTAGTTCCTAGCTTCTAGTTCCCAACCACCTAAACCCGCTTCTTCTTAAGCTTCAACCGCACCGACCCCGGAATACACGGCCCAAACCCACTACTGCCCCACCACGGCCCGTGCAGCGTCATCCCATCTTTGGTGTAGCCGATGCGGAGTTCGTAAAGTTTCATGCACCACGAGAGGGTTTCTGGTTTTTGCGACCGCAATATTTCGGTTTCCGTCAGTTTCCAGGAGCCATTTTCCAACTGAAAACCACTGAGTTTCATCTCGGCCCAGATTTCGCCAAGTTTTACGTGAGCGGTTCCTTGCAGGAAAATCCCGTTTTGAAAAAGCTGCATGGTAAAATCAAAACGATCGGCGATTCCGCCTTCATTCTGGAGTAATTCACCCGTCCACAGGCCCGTCAGGCTCATTTGGGGGCGCGAACGCTGGTGCAAGGAAAGTTCTCCCGGGGGCAGTGTTTGCTGGCCATAAGCAGAAAGACAAGCTAAAAAGCAGAGGATAATCAGAGGGAATAGGCGCATAGGACGAAGATAATTGCAAATTTATCAGTTTTTTTTCTCCTCCAGGCCACGCGCTGAATTTTAACGGTGTCTTAAGGGCGAATACCGAGTTGATTTTTTAGAGCGAAATTGTACAAACTCCCGGCCCGCACCTGCGGACCGGGAGTTTTTTTATTCAAACCACCCTGATCTCTCCTTATATATCTGTGTTTTATATGGTTTCCGTGTTCCGTGTACCTGCCATTTGTGAGCTTGCCTGTCTCTTTCTCTGAGCTTATTCTGTGCTCTCTGTGTTCTGTGTGTTCTGTGTGTTTTGTGTGGCCTCTGTGTTCTGTGTGTGCTCTCTGTGCCCACTGCGTTCTGCATGCTCAATAACCTCCACCAAAAAAGCAAGACTCCCCGCCAGCAAAGCCAACGAGGAGTCTGAAAATTTACCCGCCGCGCCGTAGCGGGCGGGGTTCATGGGATTAATACTTAGAAGCCTCCACGGCCATTGTTCGCGCCAGCAGGAGCGGGATCGTCGGAAGATCTAGCGTCAGCGGAGAGGAACTCAACGCGGCGGTTGATGTAGGATTTGTCGAGTGGGACAATAGCATTGTCTTCACCACGGTACTGGAGAACGAGGTTGCTACGGTTGATACCGTGCTGGTTTACCAGGTGGTCAACCACGGCTTTCGCCCGGCGGTAAGAGAGGATCTCGTTGTTAGCCGTATTGCCTACCCGGTCCGTGTAGCCACGGATAACCATGCGCATACCGGGGTTACCTTCCAGTACGCGAGCGACGCTGGAGAGCGTGCCGTAGTCAGCGTATTTTACGGTAGACTGGCCGAGGGGGAAGTAGATCATGGGCAGGAACAGCTCACCGCGTTCGGTCCGTACGGTAGTGGTACCGGCCTGGTCGCCAGCCTTGCTGCGTGCGATGGAAGCGTCGATCATTTCCTGTACGCGGTCTTCGGTGATGGGCTTATCGTTGCGGTTCATCACCACACCGTTGTCGTCAACCTGCTCACCGGCACGGGGCGGGAAGAAGGGTTCGAGGTCTTTGTAGTCCGCTACACCATCTTTGTCGCTGTCGAGTACGCGGCCTTTGGTGTCTACCGGTACGCCAGCGGGAGTGTTGGCCTCCTGATCAATGGCGTCAACTACGCCGTCACCGTCGGAGTCTTTGGTGGCATCGTCAACTTTACTGCCGATGCGGTTCAGCTCGTCTTGTACGGGGGAGAAAGCGTTGGTCCAGTAAAGGGGCTCGCTTTTGGTGGCGGAGTTGCCGATGTTGAAGTTGAGGCTGAGGGCACCGACGTTCTGGATGTCGCGGAAGTTACCAGCATTTTGGGTGTAACCATCCAGGGCATCCGCACGCTTACCGAAAGGAACGAAGGTTTGGAACTCCGCACCGATGTTGAACCTGGGGCTAACCCGGAAGGTAATACCTGCACCAGCGGATGCGTGTACGGTGAGGCCGTCGTCCAGGTCAACGTTGCGGGTGCCGAACGTGGTAGTCTCGTTTAATTGGCGCTCGCCGGTAATCATGTGTCCACCAGCACCAACGAGTGCGTAGAGGTTCACTTTACGGGTCTCACCACTGAAACGGAAGTTGTTCAGGGTTACGACTGCGGAACCCGTGGCACTGAGCCAGGTGTTTTCAAACTGACGAACTGTACCGTCCACTCCCTTATTATTGGCATAAAGACCATCAAGGCGTAAAGAGAACAGGTGGTCGAGTGCTTTCCGGAAGTGAATGCCAGCGCCGAAGCCCGCCTCGGGGCTAACGTCTCCCGCAATAAAGGTATACGCAGGGCGGATGCCAAACTCAAGCATGGAGCCTTTAGTACCACCCTTGGGAGCTTTCATTTTCTTGTCCATCTCTTTGTCCTTCATAGCGAGGTCTTCGATGGTCATGTCTGTAGTTTCAACAGCCTCCGTATCATCGGTGGCTGGAACAGGGGTGCCTTGAGAAAAGAGGCTGCCAGAAAAGGCCAGCAGCAGGCTGAGGAGGGAAAGTTGGAATACTTTCATAAGGTTGGTTGTGTAGATTAGTTTTTGATTGGGATTAAAAGCCGAGCATTTGCGGCCATGTACAAGATCGCTAACTGATACGGTTTTATCCGTAAGCGGTAGCATTCTAGAAAGGAACGGTATGTTTTTAAGTGAGAATGTACATTTTTCGCAGTCCAAAGGTAGTAGTTGTTTTTGAAACGGTAGTACTTTTTAAGCAAACGGATATAATTTTTTTTCGTATTAGTGAAAAGTAGTATGCGTTTTTCTTGTTGAAAAGCCTGCTTTTACGCTGGCTTAAGTACCTTCGGCTTTATGTATGAACCCTGGTTAAAAGCTGCCGACAAGCCTTCTCCGACATTGCCTTCCCATACCTTTGGTAAGCACCTGCGGCCCCGCGCCCGAAAAATTACGATAGCGCTCGTTGGTCTAGACGTTGAAGTTGCAAAAAAGACACGTGAACAGCTATTTTCTACCAGTTGGGCTTTTGGGAAGTTGGTGGTCAGGGACCTGGGGGACCTGCGCAAAACTACACCAGATTTCGTTATCCCCCTCCTCCGCGAACTGCATACCGCAGGCATTACCCCCATCCTCATCGGAGCATCTCCTAAGGCCTTCACCGCCCAGTACCTCGCTTTTGCGGAGTTGAACCGCCAGGTAAGCCTATTAAGCATAGACCGCACCATCCGCCTCAATCCGGTGGGGGAGGGGAAGGAGGCCCTCGATAATGCGGTACACAACAAGGGCCGTCGTAAGTTCCACCTCACGCACATTGGTGCCCAGCAGCACCTGACGGACCCCGCCATCTTTGATCTCTTCAACGCCCAAGCCTTTGAAGCCGTGAGCCTTGGCCCCGCACGCGGAGACACCTCAGCCCTGGAGCCGCTTCTGCGGGATGCCGATTTGGTGGGGCTAGACATCAGCGCCATCAACTACAACGAAGCACCGGCAAGGGCGGGCCTCCACCCCAGCGGTTTTTCGTTGCAGGAGGCTTCCCAACTAGCCTACTATGCCGGCAACTCCGATAAACTGAGCAGCTTCGGCCTGTACGGCTTAGACGCCACGGCAGGCAGCGGGCGCGATACCAAGCTGACCGCCGCTGCCTACGCACAACTCATCTGGTACTTTTTGCAAGGTTTCAGCCGTAGGCAGGGAGACTTCCCGGCCTCCAGCAAGGGCATGACGGAATACGTAGTTGACATCGATGATTTCGACAAACTCACCTTCTGGCGCTCCCCCCGCAGCAACCGCTGGTGGGTACAGGTGCCAGCCGAAAGCCGCAAGGGAGAAGACCGCCACCGGCTGGTGCCCTGCCGCTACGAAGATTACCTGGAGGCTAGTGGCCAACAGAACTTGCCGGACCGGTTGCTGGCGGCATTTCGGAGGTATTTATAGGTGATCGCCTTCGGCTTCAGGCATTTGGTTGGGGATGCGCTGCGCGCAGTAGAGAATCTCACAGAGTTAAGCAGAGTTGGTACACAGAGTTTAACAGAGTAGGAAGGGGGAACTCTACTTACAACTATGCTAAGGGGTTGCGGAATAATAAGTTATTCTGGTGACCACGAAGTAGCAGCAGAGCTAAAATGAGTGATCGTGGTCCTGATGGAGTTCGAGACGGCACAAGCATAGCCATAGCTACGGTTGTGACGGCTCGAAATCCATCAGGGCCGCGAGCGCCATTTTTTAAACGGATAACTTATTGTTCCGCAACCCCTAAACTCTTAGAGGTGTTTGTTGCACACGTAGCGCAATGTAAACTGCGAAGACCGCCAGCAAACTACCGGCGTCTCTTTATGCCCAGCACCCCCAAAAGCCCGCGGGTAAACTCCCGGGCAATCGTCCGCCCAATCTGGCGGGTTGTGGTGTTGCTCATCACTTTCTCGAAGGTGGATTTCTCCGTGCGCCGGCGAGTAGAAGATCCCTTCGCCTTCTCCTGTTGCTTCTCTATTTCAGCTTTGTGCTCGGCTTTTTGGGCCGCTTCCATCTTCTTCTCCAGCATCTCGTAGGCGCTCTCCCGATCAATTTCTTTGTTGTATTTCTTCACGAGCGGGCTGCGGTCAACGATGGCTTTGATCTCCGACTTGGTCAAAATATCCATCCGGCTTTCCGGTGCGCGGAGCATGGTGCGTACGAGTGGGGTAGGGCGGCCCTTCCGGTCAAGTGCCGTAACGAATGCTTCCCCGGTACCTAGCTCCGTCAGGGTTTGGTCCACGTCGTAGAAGTCGGTCAGGGGGTAGTTTTCGCTGGCCAGTTTGATGGCCTTGCGGTCCTTGGCGGTAAAGGCGCGCAGGGCGTGCTGCACTTTAAGGCCGAGCTGACCGAGAATATCACTCGGAATATCAGCCGGGTTCTGGGTTACGAAGAACAAGCCAACGCCCTTGGAGCGGATGAGCTTGATGATGGATTCGAGCTGATCCAGCAGGGCATCGGTGGCTTCCTCGAAGATGAGGTGCGCTTCATCGATGAAGACGACGAGTTTCGGCCGGTCCATATCGCCTTCTTCGGGGAAGGTTGCGTATACCTCGGCCAGTAGTTGCAGCATGAAGGTGGAAAATAGCTTTGGCCGGTCCTGGACGTCGGTAAGGCGGATGATGGAAACCATGCCCCGGCCAAGTTCGTCGATGCGGGTAAGGTCCTCCACTTCAAAGCTGGTCTCGCCAAAAAACTGCTCGGCGCCCTGGGTTTCGAGTTCCACGATCCGGCGCATGATGGCGCCGGTACTTGCGGTGCTGATGCGGCCGTAGTCGGCTTCGACTTCTTTTTTGCCTTCGCCGGTGATCCACTGCAGAATCTTGCGGAAGTCTTTCAGGTCCAGCAACGGTAGTGCGTTTTCTTCGGCGTACTTGAAGGCTACGGCAACGATGCCGCTCTGGGTGTCGTTCAGGTCCAGCATCTTAGAGAAGAGAACCGGGCCGAACTCAACTATGGTAGCCCTTAGCCGGGCGCCCGGTTCGTCGCTTAGGGTCAGTAGTTCCACCGGGCTGGCCCCCGCAGTGAAAGGGATGCCGATGGCCTCGTGGCGTTCGTCAATCTTAGGGTGGCCTCCGCTGGCTACGGCAATTCCGGAGAGGTCGCCTTTGATGTCCATCAGTAAACTAGGTACCCCTTCGCGGCTAAGCTGCTCGGCAATAATCTGAAGGGTCTTGGTTTTTCCCGTACCCGTAGCTCCGGCAATCAGGCCGTGGCGGTTCAGGGTGCCGAGCGGAATGCGGACAAGTGCGTTGGTCAGCGTTTCTTCACCGAGCATCGCCCCTCCGAGGGTAAAGCTGGGGCCTTCAAAGGTGTAGCCTTCTTCAATGGTTTGGCGAAATTGTTCTGGGGTTGCCATGGGGTTGTTTTATTTTGGTTCGTAAGGTAAGGTAGTCTATCAATTTACCTTATTCCAACTGCGGATGCGTTTGTCAAATTTCTTTTTGCTGAACGGCCAGAGGTCTGGGTTACCGGAGGATTCTAACCGTTCTTCAACGTCGGCGGGCATCAGTTGGGAGAAAAAGTTGATGTTGGTGATCTCTTCCACCTTATCGACGCTCATCGCGTAGTTTGGTAACGGATCGAAGCTTATTTCGTTGGGGATGACGAAGCCGATGGCTTTTTGCTCCGGGTCGTCGAGGTCCAGCAGTACCTTATAGTAGGCGGCGGGGATGGCTACCCGGTTGGCGCGGCCGATGGTGCCCTTGGGGTCTTGGGTCATCACCGGGCCGGTGACGACGTAGAGGCGCTTGAAGCGGTTGGCCCAGTCTCGGGTAAGCTCTTCGAGCTCCCGCCAAACGCCCTGGTTGAACTGCCGGGCCTGGGGGCTGATGTTGGAGAGGTAGAAGGTCTCGCGCGCTTGCTCGGGGTTCCAGGCAAAATCGGCAAAGGGGGCCAGGTGGCCCCGGTCGTAGCCCGAGCCCCGGTAATCGCTGTCGGTTGCGGACCTGGTACTCACGTTGGGGTCGGATTTGAAATCGCGCGGCCGCTTACTCCATTTTTGTTGCAGGTTTTTACGCTCCAGGATGTAGGCGACCCACTCGGCCTGTTCCCAGTCTTCGTCGTAACTCAACGAGAAGCCCTGATAGTCGATCCGTTCCCCCCGGGTGCCGGTGGGGGTGAAGTAGGCTTCGCCGGCGTAGTCTACCCGGTCGTCAATGTTTGCACCTGCGTCCGCGCCGCCAAAAGCGCCGAAGAAGTAAGCGAGCGCGGCCAGGAGCGCACCGAAGATGCCTACTTTAGTAATCGTGCCGCCACCGGCGGTGCCCCGGCCCTGAGATTCGTGGTTTCTGCGAAGTTTTGCCATGGCGGCAAGGTAGCATTTTTTCAAACGGTCTGTTAAAAAATAGTTTGTAATTTTGCTTTTGTGGGAACTCGCCTTCTAAGATGGTTCCCAAAGCATACAGCGTTTCTAGTTTTTGCCCTAATCCTAAATTTAACGATATGAAGGTTTTCTTTTCTATTTTGCTT
>CAYWMW010000248.1:0-5115 GCA_964458975.1 uncultured Lewinella sp.
GGTGGTTTTGTGGTTCGGTGGTTAGCGGGGCAAGAACTGACGTAGAACCCGCAGCCAGTTCTCAGAGAAGATTGCCTTAGGGACGGTGAAATAATAACTTCCTGATTTTGAAATGAGTGATCGTGGTGCTGATCGAGGCGGAACGATGAAAGCATAGCCATCGCTACGGTTTTATCGTTCAAACGAAGAACAGCGCCGCGAGCGCCGTTTCAAAAGCGGAAGATATTATTTTACCGTCCCTTAGTATCCTCTTCTGACTACCCTCTGCCCGCAAGCATACCGTTGAGCTTCTGTAAATCAATAATGGAGTCCGCCTTCCAGGGTGAGTAAAAGCCATTGGCGCGGTTTGCATTTGTATTCAATGCGTTCAGGTGCTCCTCCAGTTGGATTAGGTTACGGATCATCTGCATTTTTTGCTGGGCGATCATTTCTTCGGACCAGGCGAGCTGGGCTTGTACCACACCCCAGGCTTGCTCCGGGGATTGCCACCCGCTGAACGGGTCCGTGGACTTGGCGTAGCGGGCAATCAGGGTAGCGAAGCAGAGGCCGATGTTTCCGGAGCGCATTTCCGGGAAGGCGAAGGTATTGTTGCCCCGATCGGGTTTGTCGGTCAGGTCATTTTCAAGGGCGCGGCTCTCTACTACTGGTCGGCGGAGATTACGGTTCCACTCCATGGCGTTCATGCTCAGGTCCGGATGTCCGTCAACAATTAAGCGTGGTTTTTCATACGGTGATCTTGCGGTCGCGGGCGATGACTTTCCAGCGACCCACCAGCTCATTGTTGCTTACAACTTCAACGTGGTCGTACAAAGCCACCGTCGGGCAAACATGGTTAGGAGTGGCCAGCAGTACGTCTCCCGGCGCAAACACATCCGGCGCTTCCGTACGGATCATCAGGTGTTCTTCGCTGTGGCCGATCTGCTCAAACGCGTGCTCAGAATGGAAATGCGCGCGCGGGAGCGGAGATTCACTGGCGACACTCTTGTGCCCGAGGTCCAGGCAGTAGCGGTGCGCGTCTACTTTAGAGATTACGCGGGTGACGAGGGTGGCAGCCCGTTCAAACGCTTGTTCGGGATAGTCTTCGCCGTAGCGGTGGTCCCAGAAGATCCAGGTGCCGGGGCTGCACTCTACGTCGTGATGCCTGGCGTGGTAGCTGAAGGCGGGGCTGCCTCCGGCAACAATCAGTAAATCTTCACCGACGATATCAATGAGTTGCTCGCGGAGTTCGAGGACGGGTTTAAAGTCTGCCCGCCCCCTCGTAGTCCGGTCTTCCAACGAAGGCATCCGCACGTGGCCATCGTAACAGTGGAGGCCGTTGATGCTCAAGTGCTTCAGCGTTTCACACGCCCGGGCCAGGGCGGGCACATCCTCAGTTTTGATGCCCGTTCGGTGGTGGCCGTTGTTGATGTCGACAAAGACACTGGCCATGCGGCTGGCCTTCAGGAGCCGGAACCGTTCGTCGATATACTTCGCCGAAGCTAAATTGTCAATCAGGACCGAGTAGCTGGTCTGCGGATATTTCTCCACCAGCCGGATGACCCGGTCTACCTTCGGCCCTTGCACCGGGTAGGCGATCAGGACGTCTATGGCACCGGCCATGCCCAACATTTCAGCCTCGGCGATGGTGGCACATTTGAACTTGGTGATGCCCGCCGCAAGCTGCATCCTTGCCACCTCCAAAATTTTGTGGGTCTTCACATGGGGGCGTAACCGCGCTGCCCCACCGGCTAGCTTGATGGCCAACTGAATGTTGTGCTTTACCTTTTCTTGATCGATCACCAAGGCCGGGGTATCTAATTTACTGAAGTCTATCATTGGGTTTACGTTGTCCGGCAAGATAGCCAGGGCCGGGCGTATAACAAATTACACTTCACCACCTGGGGGCTGAAGTCTCAGGTCAGGATTAAGCAAAGCCCCTTCAGGACTATAGCGAGGTCTACGTGGAATAGTTTATGCAATTGGTTACACACACCACCGCATCGGGAATATTAAGCCTGGGTGCCTACTTTAAGCGGTCAGGTGGTACCTTACCCTCCCATCAAAACCAACGAACCACAAAACCACCCCCGTGCCAATCTTCATTACCCTCCTTGCTGTCCTTGCCCTGCTCGCCCTCATCATTGGGCTCAAGTGGCACCCTTTCGTTGCCTTGGTCATCGTTGCTATTGGTGCGGGTTTAGCCCTCGGCATGGGGCCAGAGGGGACGATGGCGGCGGTTAGTAAAGGCGTGGGGGGTACGCTCGGTGGGCTGGCAATCGTCCTTGGTTTGGGGGCGGTGCTGGGGGGCGTTGTGGCCGAAACGGGGGCGGCAAAAGTGATTACGGACAAGCTGGTGGCGGGCCGCGAGGGGATGTCGATTCTCTGGGGGCTTTGTGCGGTGGGCTTTCTCATCGGAATACCGCTTTTTTATACCGTGGCCTTCGTGATGATGGCTCCGATCATCATTAGCGCGGCGGAGAAAGCGAAGCTCCCGCTCGCGATGGTGGCCGTTGCTGCAGTGGTTTCCCTTTCGGTGACCCACGGTTTTTTACCGCCCCACCCGGCGCCGATGCTGATTTCCGACACCTACGGGGCGGATGTCGGCAAGGTGCTCATCTACGGCATCATTCTGGGCATTCCGTCCGTGATTCTGGCGGGGCCGTTGCTGGCCCGCACGCTGAAGAACATGCCCCACACTAAGGGCGCGCTCACCTTTCAGGAGACGAACCTGCCGGATAAGCTCCCGTCTTTTACCGCGAGCGTAATCTGTGCCTTACTTCCCGTTTTGCTTTTGGCGGCGGGGACGCTGGTGCAAAGTTTACTTGGAGGAGCCGGGGACGTTGAAGCTTCGTCTCCAGCCGCCAACCAGGGTTTCTTTGCGGAGCTGGCCCGGTCTGGCCTGTTGACCGACGCTACCATCGCGCTCCTGATCGGCGTACTCGTGGCCATGTTCGTTCTCGGCCGCCAGTCAGGAACCTCCGTAGCGGACCTGATGCAACGGGTCGGCCAACAACTCGCCCCGATGGCGGCTGTGCTCCTAATCATCGCCGCCGGCGGAGCCTTCAAGCAGGTGCTGGTGGACAGCGGCACGAGCGACTACATCGTCGGTGTCCTCCAGGGCTTTGATGCCAACCCGATCTTCATCGCCTGGGTCATCGCGGCGGCGCTGCGGGTTACGCTCGGCTCGGCAACCGTGGCGGCCATCACGGCGGCGGGCATCGTGTTGCCGCTGGCCCAGTCCGGGGCCGCCAGCCCGGAGCTCCTCGTCTTGGCCACTGGAGCCGGTAGCCTTACGTGCAGCCACGTAAACGATACCGGCTTTTGGCTCTTTAAGGAATACTTCGGCCTCACGGTTCCGCAAACCCTGCGGAGTTGGACGGTGATGGAGACGGTGGTTTCTTTGGTGGGGTTGGTTGGGTGTTTGGGGCTTAGTTATGTGGTGTAGTATCGCCCCCGTAGCATCGACCTTTAGGTCGATACGGTTTACTCGGCCTTCAGGCCGAGATATAGGCTGTCTAATCTGCCGCTCTTAACCCGTAGTAACCTCACCTCACTCCCTCTCCAACCAGCCTCACCTATGGCCCAGCGGAGAGGTGCTATTCCGAAGAAAACGCTCCGCGTTTTGACGGTAAAAATCCGTAACGGGTAAAGGCCGTCAGATTAGATAGCCTAGGCAGAGATATGATCTTTTCCTAGTGACATGAACACCGACACCTCCCACCAACGTTTTCAGCACTTCAACCGTCTGACCAGATGAACCAACCCTCCTGTTATGAAAAAGCGATTTCCTTTACTATTCGTAGTGCTCATTTTAGCGGCCTGCCAAGACGATGATGGCCCGGAGCCACTTCTGTCCGTAGACTGCGGTGAGCCTATTTTCCTTACCGATCAGACGGATGTTCCGGCAAGCGACGCATTCGATCTAATTGAAGTTTCAACCTCCGGCCTGTGTATGGACGTAACCATTGGAGCCTCCGGCTGCAGTATGGATGGCTGGGCGATGCAACTACGCTCCAATGGCGAAGTTGCGGAGAGTTTACCAACCCAAACATCCGCCCGCTTAATCTTTGATGACGGTGTGGAGGGCAATAATATCTGCCTGGCGTACTTCACCGTCACGTACACCTTCAACCTCTCTGATTACCTAAGCCCCGGGGCACTACCGAGTAACCTTACCCTGACCGGCCCAGGCGCTGAGCAAACAACGGTGTTTTTTGAGTGAGGAACGTAAGTCCGAAAACCTTTTTTGCACCTGCGCCCGCGCCCTACTTCGAATCAATATTAAGCACCCGAAATTCAATACGCTTATTTTCAAGGTGTTCTGCTTCCGAGCAATCGACGCCGTCTGCGCACCGGTTTAGCAGCTGCGATTCTCCATAACCTTTGGTAACGATCCGGCCCCGGTTCACCCCGCGCGACACTAAATAATCCGCAATGGTTGCCGCCCTCCGTTCGGAAAGTGCCTGATTACTAGCGGAGGAACCAATGCTACTGGTGTGGGCGTTTACCTGAATCCTAAAGTTTGGGTGCTCGCGCAGGAGGCTTAATAATTCGTCCGCAATAATCTTCCGACTCGTCTCTGAAAGTGCGGCAGAACCGTTCTTGTAGAACAACGGCAGGATGGCATAATTCGTCAGTGCACAATCAATCTCTTCGTAGGCCGATAGCCCTCCCCGGGCAATGACTTTTTCAAATTCGTATTCCTTGTAAATTGGTTTTCCGAGCGAAGTATCGACCGGATGGTACACCATCGCCGTTTGGGCCTCATAAGTACGGTAACAAAGCACCTGACAGTCGTTCGGATTCGGAGATTCACAGCCTTCGTAAGCCGTGGTTTCCCACTGGCTGTATTCAGGTTTTAGGATCAAGGTCTCAGTCCGGTGCGGATATTTAGCGGCCTCCTCTACGGTGTAAGTCAGGTAATCCTCGGTCTGTATTTCGTACTCATCGAGCGTGACGGTACGAACGTAGCACTTATCAGGGGCAGAGCTATCCGGCAATCCGCTATTGTTGCGGGCGTACTCCTGATAGCCGGGAGCAGGCACGCAGGCATAAAAAATAACGCTGAGGGTAAAGAATGGAAGTAAGTGTTTCATAATAGGAGTGTTAAAAGCCGAAGGTAAGAAATCAACCTCT
>CAYWMW010000248.1:5215-6971 GCA_964458975.1 uncultured Lewinella sp.
GGGTCTCTACCGTAAATTGAGTTGCTTAAAGGAGAGTGCCGCAGGGTAATCATTAACATCCCGTGAGGGTCATTCTTCTAGCATCAACACCACACGATTGTCAGCCCCGTTGGATCGCGCAGCCGCATAGAGCATGCGCAACTTACCCCCCTTATGGGCCATGAATGCCTGCTCGCCTACGGTACTTTCACCGATGTAATAGGTACGGGGGAGTTCATCCATCTCACTTGCGGTTAGTAGTTCTTCGACTACCTCAGCTATTTGTTCGTTACCCATTACATTACCGAAAGAGAACCAAGTGCTGTAATCATCTTTGTTTTCAGGAGTGGTACCAAGACGGCACTCCAACTGTGCCTGGATCGCTGGCGGATCTAATGTAGCTTTAGAATAAGGTTCGGAGCCGGGCTCATCGATGACCGTCCATTTTCCATTGAGGTTAAGGAACACATCCGCATCAGGCGCTCCGGCGGGTGGAAGTTTCGGGCTAAAGGTTGAACTTCCTGAGTTTCCGATCCCATTTTTGGTAAAATGGAATCTTACCGCATCGTCCGAATAGTAATTGGTCGACCAAGAAATTACCCCACTCAACGTTTTTTCGTTGCTACCGAGGTGTAGGTGATAACTACCTACAGGGTCAGCACACCGTTGATAAACAGCCACCCCGTACTGAAAGTAGTCTCTGAGGTAAGGCCGAATTTTAGCGACTTCCGCCGGTGTAGGCAATCGCTTGAAGTAAACGTTCAATTCCGTTGCCTCCCCGTTAAAGAGTGGGGCGATTCCAGGATCATGCTCTTCGGTTAGTGCTTCCTCGTTCAACGTGTTCTCCGCCTCCCCAGCAGTACAGGCAAAAGCGACAAAACTCACAAAGATCAATCCGCCCACCGCAACCAAACTTCGCACCTGCGGCCCCGCCCTGAAGCCCATCATCTTGATTCGCCGCTTCAGTCCCTTTGCGGCAAACTGCGGCAACAGACTCGTCCGGAAGTCCGTTCCGTGCTGGTGGGCAACGAGGCTGAGCTGATAGGCCCGCCGGTCATAACCAGCGTGGAGGACGGCGGCATCGGCCAAATACTCAAGGTTAAGTTGTACCTGACCGCGCAGCCACCACGCCATAGGGTGAAACCAGAATACGGCGCGGAGGACCTCCACCAGCAAGGCATCGAGCGTATGCAACTGGCGGGCGTGGGCGCGCTCATGAGCGATGATGACCTCGGCATCCGCCGAGTCGTAAACTGCTGCGCTGAGGTAAACAGTGCGGCCGAACGTGAAGGCCTCTCCCCTACCCTTAAGAATGCGGATATCCGGCGCTGTGGTAGGCTGACTGCTGCGGTGAATGAACGCCAGGCGCGTGAGGCCAAAGACTAAACGTACCAGAAAAACCAACACAATAAGCCGGTAGCCAAGAAAAAGAATACCCTTGGGGCTGAGCACCCGTGAAACCGCCATTTGGGAAGTAGAGTTGGCTGACGGTACGTCGGCAGCACTAACAAAACTGGATGTTGCGTTGAGTGTTTCCACCTCCCAGGCCTTTACTACTTGCACCACAGGAACTTGCCCCTTTACAACTTGAGGTACCGGTGGCGCAGGGCAAAGAGGTAACAACAGCCCACCCACGATGCCAAGCAATAGTACCCGCCGTCGGAGGCTGAGCGCCGGACCTTGCCGGAGAAAGAGGTAGTAACCGAAAGCGAAGACGAGTAGGAGGATGGAGGCGGTTAGTAAAGTCGACATCGTGTGGAATTGTTAGAGGTTAGGA
>CAYWMW010000249.1:0-6971 GCA_964458975.1 uncultured Lewinella sp.
GAAACAAAATCAGTTCCTTTCTCAAAACCGTAGCGGACCATTGTTATACACACAAGCGTAATGTTTGCCCTCCTAAAACCCAACGCCTAGCAGCCTGTCGGAGAGCGTTCTCTCCGACAGGCTGCTAGAGCCAAGCACCCACAAGCCGATCAAGCGCTTCAATCCTGAAGCCAGACTCAAGCGCCGAAACACTGTCTGCTCCGGCAGACTTACTCAACTTTTTCCCGTCGTTTCCCTCCACCAAAGGGTGGTGCAAAAAGCCAATCCGCTCAAACAAATCTCCGTAGCCCATGAGCCGGGAGAGGACCGACTGGGCCGCTGTACTGGGCAATAAATCCTGCCCCCGGCCAACGGTGTTGACGCCGAACAGCACATCATCCACCACGCAGGCGGGCTGGTAGCTGGGGCGGCCATTTTTTCTGCGTACGGCGAAGTCGGGCATCGCAGCGTGGAGATCAACGCGGAAGGGCTCCGCCTGGATTAAGTCGGGGATCAGGACCGGAGCGAGCTCGCGGGTATTGATGCGCCAGGCGACCTTCTCCGCGTCGAGGGAGACTTTGCCCCGCAGGCAGCCGTGTTGGTGGTTTCCGGAGGCGAGTTCTTTGCGGGAGCAGGGGCAGGCAAAAAGCAGGCCTGAGGTTCGTAGTTGGTTGAGGGCGGTTTCGTAGTCTTTCATCCGGTGTTCCTGGCTCCATTTGGCGTGGAAGTCTTGTGGGGAGGTGGGGCCGTCGGTAACCTTGATGCCGAGCAGCCCGACGACGCGGAAGATGTCTTCGAGGTATTCTTCGCGGAAGCGGGCGCGGTCCAGGTCGTCGATTCGGAGCCAAATACGACCGTTCTGCCCCGCCAACTTAGCGTTGAGGAGAAAGTTGGCCGCGTTGCCCCGGTGGAGGTAGCCGGAGGGGGTGGGGGCGAGCCTTACGATTTTTGATTCTCGATTTTTGATTCTCGGTTCTTGATTTTAGTGGGGCTAAGGTAGGTGGTTCTGTGGTACGGTGGGCTTGTGGGGCGGTAGCATATTTAGAAGTGAGCAAAACCACCGAACCACCGAACCACCGAACCACAAAACCACCGAACCACAAAACCACCGAACCACCGAAATCTGCTCTCCGGAGGCAGGTCGCTCCAGACCGTTCCGTAAACCGGAGCTTACGGGGCAAACGAAAGAGAGCGCAACGGGCGTTATGTCTTCGTCTTCCTTCATCAACAGATCCTTTAGCTATGAACCGTGGTCTTCTAACCTTGCTTTTCCTGTCTTTTCTTTGCACCTGCGCCAGCGCCCAACAAGGCACCTACGGCAACGTAAATAAGGGCAACACGACCGTCCTCGGTCTGGAGGGCATGGAGATGCTGGACCAGATGATGTACTACATCCCCGGTGTAGGCAGTAACAGCCGCGAGGAGTTGATTCGGCAGAACATCAAAAGCTACATGATGCCGATCCGGCAAGCGCCGAGCCCACAGATGGAGTGGGCCTACGCCCTGGCTGGTGCCGTGGAGTTTTACCAAAACCTGAACAACAACTACAAAGACAACCTGAGCCCGGACTACCTGACGCTCAACCTCGCCGCCCAGGGCAAACGCCCGGCGATGGAAGATGGTCTCCGTTTCCTCATCCAACAAGGCACCGTCTCCGCCGCCATTGTGCCCTACGGCAGCACGACGATCCCTCCGGCCGTTTACTCCGTTCCGAAATATACCATCTCCAACTTTGGCTATTTATTTCGCCCCGAAACTCGCCCCCGCAACCGCGTCTTCGAAACCCGTAAGGCCCTCAGCCGGGGCAACCCCGTGATCGTGGAACTGAGTACGGACAACACCTTCCCCAGCCTGAAAACCAATGCTTACAGCACGGCAACGCCAACGAACGAAACGCACTACCTCACCGTGGTGGGCTACGACGGAAATTCCAATACCTTCGAGCTGCGCGGCATCTTCGGCCGCCACTGGGCCGACGCAGGTTACGTGCGCATCAGTTATGATGACTTTGGGCGGCTGGCTAAGACGGGCTTTGTCTTGATCCCGAAACCGTAGGCTAGGAACTAGTAACTAGGAACTAGGAATTAGAAACTAGAAACTAGGGCGCTAGTTCCTAGTTCCCTAGTTCCCTAGTTCCTAGTTCCTAGTTCCCTAGTTCCTAGTTCCTAGTTCCCTAGTTCCTAGTTCCTAGTTCCCTAGTTCCTAGTTCCCTAGTTCCCTAGTTTCTAATTTCTAGTTTCTAATTTCTAGTTTCTAAAAACCTTCGCCACTCCAGCAATAATATCACAAGCCTCGTGCAGTTGTGCTTCCGTGATAACGAGCGGCGGTGCGAAGCGGATGATGTTGCCGTGGGTCGGCTTCGCGAGCAGGCCCGCTTCGGCCATAGCTACGCAGAAATTCCAGGCGGTTTTGCTCGTTTCGCTATCGTTGATGATGATGGCGTTGAGGAGGCCTTTGCCGCGTACTTTGACGAACAGGTCGGGGTAAGTTTCTACCAGCTCCTGTATGCGGGCGCGGAAGACTTTGCCGAGGGCGCGGGCGTTTTGGGTTAGTTTTTCGTCGACGATCACTTCGAGGGCTTCGCGGGCTACGGCACAGGCGACGGGGTTGCCGCCGAAGGTGCTGCCGTGCTGGCCGGGTTTGATTACGTTCATCACCGGGTTATCGGCCAATACGGCAGAGACCGGGTAAGTGCCCCCGCTGAGGGCTTTGCCGAGGATGAGGATGTCGGGCCGGAGGTAGGTCTCCGGCTGGCGTTCGCAGTGGCCGGCGCAGGAGCAGTCTCCGCAGATACGGAGCAGGCCTCCGGTACGGCCGATGCCGGTCTGGATCTCGTCGGCGATGAAGAGGACGTTGTGCTCGGCGCAGGCATCACGGATGGCGGCGAGGTAGCCTGCTGGCGGGACGAACACGCCCGCTTCGCCCTGAATGGGCTCCACCAGTACGCCGGCGATGGTGCCGGGATCGTTGGCCAGGGCGGCGCGCATCGCGTCTGCATCGCCGTAGGGGACGCTCTCGAAACCGGGGGTGTAGGGGCCGAAGTTGCCCTTCGCGTCCGGGTCGGAGCTGAAGGAGATGATGGTGGTGGTGCGGCCGTGGAAGTTTTGGCCGCAGACGATGATCCGGGCCTGATCGTGCGGAATGCCCTTCACCTCGTAGCCCCACTTGCGGCAGAGTTTGATGGCGGTTTCTACGGCTTCCGCGCCGGTGTTCATGGGCAGTACTTTGTCGAATTTGAAGTAGTCGGTCAGGTACTTTTCGTATTCCCCGAGCTGGTCGTTGTGGAAAGCGCGGCTGGTGAGGGTGAGCTTGCGGCTTTGCTCCACCATCACGTCGATGATGCGCGGGTGGCAGTGGCCCTGGTTTACGGCCGAGTAGGCACTCAGGAAGTCGAAATATTGTTTGCCCTCCACGTCCCAGACGTGGCAGCCTTTGCCCTCGCTGAGCACTACGGGCAGGGGGTGGTAGTTGTGGGCGCCGTGCTTGTCTTCAAGCGCAATGTGGTAGGCGGAGGAGGTGGTGGTGTTATTTTTGGTCATGATCTGGCTAAGTTGATCGCAAATATACGGGCGCGGCCGCAGGTGCAGGGAAAGTTTTTTGAGCTCGTCGGCGAACTGTTCAAAACCGATCCAGCCCGTGCCGGAAGACCACCGGGATTTCGAGGTAAGCGGCAACTTCCTTGCCGTCTTTAGTTCCCGGATTAAAGGGCGGTAAATTTTTCGTAACCCGAACGGCTTCCAAAACGATGTCCTTTTCTGACAAGGACCACTTTCTGGGCGCGTCTGCTATTCGCCATTTTTTCTTTTTCAGGACGAATGCTTTGACGAAGCCTAGTGGGACATCTTGCGACTCTACCCTGCTTTGGCCTTCGTTAATGACCACAACGGCTTGCTCCCGGAAGAGACCAGCACTATCAATTGTAAATACCCCGGAAGCATCGACGATACCGTAGATGATGACTTTTCCGCCAACCCCGTTGTTCATGGCCCTTCGTGGAAAGCGGATGTTGTTGTAAATCGCATGGCTGAGGCGAGCGGAAGGCCCGGAGGCACCACCCTCGGGAATTTTTACCGCATCGGTTGGGATGGTGGGCTGGGTGCTCAGGCTGTCTTGCGGGTAAACGATCTCTTGCGCACGAGTTTGTGTACAGAAGAGTAGAGATACGACGATTAGGATAGCATGTTTCATGGAGTAGGTGTCTTGTTTCAGTACCAAAGATAGAGCTTTATGATATGGTGTTTGAAAACCTATTCTTGCACCTGCGGCCGCGCCCAAAAAACCATCCTCCTCAGGTTATCTACCGCCTCCGGAAAAGCCGCCTCCTTCGGAAGTGTGGATGGAGCGGCCAACCACCATATTCCCCGACGGCTACTTCTGTGTGTTGTACCGTGAAGCAAACGTACAAAAGATTGAACCGGAGCACCTGAGCTGCCAGGACTTAGCGGTATTTTGTGGAATTCTGATTTTTTTTTTCACCCTTCACGCATCCATTTGCGTACGGAACCGGTATAGGGAGTAGAAGGATTTAAAATTAAGGGAATGCCCCAGCATAACGACAATGATCTTCCTGCCATCTTACTGGGCTGCTGCAAGCGGCGCAGGGATGCCCAGCACGCTTTATACAAGCTGTTCTATGGCTACGCGATGAGTGTCGCCATTCGCTATGTAGACAGTGAGCAGGAGGCGATCTCGGTCGTGAATGACTCATTTATGAAGGTTTACAAAAGTGTCAAGAGTTTTGACCCAGAAAAACCTTTTAAGCCCTGGTTCCGCAGAATCGTAGTTAATACTTCCATCAATCATATTCAGAAACAAAGTAAATTTAAAGTGGAAAGTAACATTGAAGATGCTGTAGAAGTAGCCGATCGGGAAGAAATCCTTAGCCAGATAAACTACCGGGAGTTGGTCCGAATGGTCCAGTCATTGGGGGTGGCTTACCGAACGGTATTCAACCTTTACGTTATTGATGGGCTTAAGCACGAGGAAATCGCTAAAACTTTAGGGATAACGGTTAGCACTTCCAAGTCTAACCTTTCCCGCGCTCGCCATCGAATGCGCGAGCTTCTTAAACAACAAATAAATTATTAACCATGCCTGAACTGGACGATCAAGAGACGGACAAGCTGTTCCAGGTAGGAGCAGAACGGCATGATTTTGCCTATAATCCTGATGCCTGGGCGCAGATGGAGGACATGCTGGACGCTGACGAAAAGCGTGGTGCACTTACGCGCCGGATCGTAGGTATACTAGCTTTATTAGTCATCATGGCGCTAGCGCTTTTTTACTATTCTGGTGTTAACGCTCAAGCTAAGGGGGTAGTGAATACCGATACCCTAAGCCAGGTAACGCCTAACGTGCAAGTTGGAACTGATAATGAGGAAGAACCACCTTCTTTGAACCAGGAACCGACTAACGGTGCACGAGAAGGTATAGCTTCATTATCGCCTTCCCCCGAAGAAAATACGGAACGGACCGCGACAGCAGCTGCCTCGAACTCCAAAGGGGTAGATGCTTCTTCAACGGCACCGGTAGCAGAGGCGAAGACACTCCTTAATGTACGCTTGGGTGAAAACCGATCTGGTGCCACTGCCGCAACAGAAGCTAACGAGCCGAAAACGACCGCCTCAAAGGGCGGTGCGGAAAAACGCGCTCCGGGTAAAGACCAGGTGGTGGATGCCAGCCTTTCTAATACTGAAAAGAATATTGAGGCAGGCTCCACTCAAGGTGCCTCCCCTGAAATTGCCGCCAGAACGGTGCGGAGCAACGGAATATCGCTTCTACCCCGCCTCCCGTTGCCACAACAACTATTGAGTATCGACGATGACTCGTTTACAGCAGGGCGCGTGTCTGATTTATCGGATAAAGCAAAGCTGTTGAATGAGGAAACCGTTTTAGCAGGAAAACCCGCAGTGAAGAACAGCCTGGCAATAGGAATTGCCGCAGGGATTGTTGTTGGCCGGTCGGGCAATGATCCTTTTGCGATGGTGCAGCCTCGTTTGGGGCTGGACGCTGAATACCGTATAGGAAAGAAATTTGCACTTGGCACCGGAGTATATTTTAACGAAGTTTGCTACCAGGCTTCTGGGGATAACTACACCGTCAAAAATGAATTCTGGACCGATGGTGTAAAGGCAGAAGCGATACAAGGAGAGTGCGATGTACTGGAAATTCCACTCTCGGCAAAGTATTATTTCAATGGAAGCAGGAGCAATACCTTTTATATGAGTGCCGGGGCCGTTACTTATCTCATGTTGCAGGAAGATTACACCTACAGCTACGGTGATTCGGCTCCCGCTGATGCGAGAAAGGGGTGGAAAGAGAGAAATACCAATCAGCACTTTTTTGGCATGGCTCATTTTAATTTTGGGTTTCAAAAAACGCTTGCTAATAAATCGGCCTTGAAATTAGAGACCTATGCTCACTTACCCCTAACGGGGATTGGGCACGGGCAGGTAAGGCTTTTCAGTACGGGCGTAACCGTTAAATACCTTTTTGATTTTAGAAGGTAATGCCTGTAGGTGTTTTTTAAAAAAAATATCAAATTAAAAACCGCTACCCATAACAGGGTGGCGGTTTTTTATTTATGGTGATAGTTGACTGTTGAATATTTTCACGGTATCCCTTAGCTGAATTTAATTAAAAAAATGAAATTATTTTTGTTTTGCACGCATCCCTTTTCGTGCTTTTTCGGTATAGGTGAGTAAGCAGAATGATGGTTTTTTTGTCGGTTAACAGCCTGCCAGAAAACCTTCTCGAAGCTAAGAATCAATGCTCTTTCGGAGCTGTCATTTAAATCAATTTTTTCATTCGCTTATCCTCGATGTCTGGTGCGCTTCCTGCGCCGGAACGGAAGGGTTATGCTAAATACTTAAATAATGCATAATTTTTTACAATCGCAATCGTGGCGATACAACTCAAGAACCAACCGGCCTTACCTGATGGGTGGGCTATTGATGGTCTTATTTTTCCTGGCTAACTTTGTTAATGCTCAG
>CAYWMW010000250.1:0-6969 GCA_964458975.1 uncultured Lewinella sp.
CAGCGGTCAAAAGGCACCGAGCAAAAGTCTGGGTTTATTTTGTTCACGTTCCTTACCTACCTGTTCTGCTTGGCGTGAATGCTTAAGGTAGTGTGCGGAACGATACGCAGGCGATCCTTAGAGATCAATTTCCCGCTCACCCGGCAAATACCGTACACCTTGTTTTCAATGCGTAGCAATGCGTTTTCCAGGTGCTGCACCAGTTTACGCTGGCGGTTGGCGAGGTTGTGGTTGTCTTCGTTGGCCATAGTACCGGTGCCATCGTCCAGGCCGCGTACTTTGCCATCTTCGCTGTTCGTCTGCTCCGCCAGGCGTTGAAGGTAGAACTCGAGCTGCTCCCGCGCTGCGGAAAGCTTGGCTTCAATGATTGTCCGAAACTCAGCGAGGTCGGCATCGCTATAGCGTGTCTGTTCGGTTACTTGCATGATATGTTTATTGTGCTTCTCGTTGGGGTATGAATATGAAGAAGTTAAACTAGTGTAGAATAATCCATGAATCTGATAGAAATAAATCTTGATTAAGATTTTGCAGCAAGAGAAACACAAAACGATGCACTCTCTAACTCAACTGCGTCGCAAAGATAACAAACGTGTTTCCCATCTTCAGGTATTTCTGAGCGCTTTTTTTATTTAACAAAAGAGAATGAAGCAACAAACAACAAGGAGGCAAAATATAATTTGGCCAAAATCTACAATAGTGATTTGCTCCTATTTCTGCCACTCCGCCGTCACGATTAGCGGGAGCTGAGACCAGTCTCGCTGCCGTTTCATACGGTTGGCCCTTCGGCATTTTTCCTTGATGGTAAACGTTCGTTGAAGCACGTACTCACCATTCTTAAGCACCTGATTATCAACGTATCCCACGTCAAACACATCGGTAGAAGTTCGAAGTTCGACCTGGTCAAAAGTCGTTGTCCGATCTCCATCTTTATCAAATACTGGCCAAACGCCAGGGGCATCCGTGGGGAAGAAAACCCGCTGAATCTTACCCGTCTCAATGGGTACGTAACGCTGTACAGCAGAGGAGGCATCAGGACGGACGATCACCGCAGAAAAATTAGTATGAAAAACCAATTCACTCCAGTGAAACAGCTCACGGCCAGCGGGAATACGGATGGTAAACAGGTCACCTTTCTGCAAAAACGGGCTATAGTACAGCCCATCAGACCGGACCTGATAGTTCGTATTCTCGTTGTTGATCTGAATAAAGTCAGGTAAATCATTACCCTTAGGTGCCGGGTTGATCCGGAAGGATAAATAACCTGAAGCGGGTACTTCTATAGACCAGGATTCCGGTAATGAGCGCGGCCCCAAGAACACAATACCTGTCATTTCCTGAACGGACTGGCTATTATCCGCCCCCTCAAACATCGTTGACACCTGAAAGGCATGGTCAGAGGTACGCTCCCAGCGCTTCGGGTGAAAGTATCCACTAAAAGGGCCTACGTTACACGCCAGATCAAAGTAGAGATAGTTGTCATCTGCACTGGCGGGCTGAGAAAGGATAGAAGACATTTCCGCCTGGGCCAAAACGCTACTCCCCCCCGCCAGAAAAGACAGAGAAACAGCAAAACACCAGTAAAAAAATACGGAAAGATGTTGTTTCATAGTATTCGCTGCCCAACTGCAGCCTTAAATTCTCCCAATAGTAAACGCAGAATCCTAACAAAGATAGGAAATGCGCAGCAAAGCGAGAAAACGGTAGCATTTGGTTACGAAACGGCAAAAATGTTTAAAGCCGTGCATTCCGCTTCTTAAATTAAATGAACCCTTTAGGCGTGAAGCGCTTTAGGCTTTGTAGCGATTCATCTGAAAGGCTTTATTGCTCTCCCTAAACGGCCCCGCAGCCATCCTAAATTGTACTTTAAATGACGCCACGCCGCCTTGAATTCACCACCATAGTCCCGTTGCCCCTGGCCGAAACATGGGCCTTCTTTAGCCGTCCGGAGAACCTTGAGAAACTCACGCCTCCGGAGGTAAGCTTCAACATCAAGTCTCCAGTGGCCGGTGTAGAAATGTACGAAGGCATGATCATTCAGTACAGCATTAGTCCGTTTGCTGGCATTAGCCTCGATTGGGTTACAGAAATAACCAATATCGTTCACCACGAGCATTTTATAGACGACCAACGCGTTGGCCCCTTTGCCCTTTGGCACCACCAGCACTGGTTTAAGGACCTCGGTGATGGCCGCACCGAAATGACTGACATCCTGCATTACCAGGCCCCACTAGGTTTTCTGGGGACCATCGCAGATTGGCTGTTCGTCAGAAAACAAGTGGAAGGTATTTTTTCAGAACGAGAAAAAGCAATCGAAAGGGGCGTGTTGGAGGAGTAAGAGTAGGAAAGGAGGAAGGGTATAAAGGGCTGCCACACGAGGCAGATCAAGCACAAAAGGCACATAAAACAAAATTCACAAAACAGTACAGGTTTTGTAAAGCGAACGAAACAAGGGGGTGACAGCGACCATAGCCCATTCCCTTCCCCCTTTATTCCCTTCCCCCTTTACTATCTTAGCGGCACAATGCTACGCCTACTCCGCAAAAAAACCGCCTCCAGCCAGGAAGCTTCCGACGCCGACCTACTGGCCCGCTTCCAAAAGAGCGGTGGCGCGGAAGACCTCCTGCCCCTCTACGAGCGCCATGCGGAGCTGATCTACGGCCTCTGCCTCCGCTACCTCGGTAGCCCGCAACGGGCGGAAGATGCGGGCATGGAGATTTGGGCCGTACTCCTGAAAAAGCTGCCAAAACACGACATTAGTAATTTTCGCTCGTGGTTACAAACTACCGTACGCAACCACTGCCTGATGCAGCTTCGCAGCGAAAAACGCGACCCCCTGCAGCAATCCGACGGAGCGCTTATGCAATCAGATCGCCTGTTGCATCTAAAAGACGAACCAGACCATCAAAACGAAGATACCCGCCCACTTTACCACTGCCTCAAGCGGCTAAAGGAAGACCAGCGCCGCTGCGTCCAGCTTTTTTACCTGAGCGAAGGGGAAAGCTACCAAAGCATCGCTGGGGCGATGAACCTATCCGTCGGTGCCGTACGTTCTCATTTGCAGAACGGCCGCCGCAACCTTAAAATCTGTCTGGAAGGGCAAGCCAACTCAACCGAATAACCGTGTCATCAAACCAACGCTCTACCGATAACCTGCTGCGCCGCTACCTGAACGGTGCGCTCACGGCCCCCGAGGAGGCCGAGCTGGAACGGCGCGCCCGCACGGATGAGCCGCTGGCGGAAGCCATGAAAGGGCTGCAAAGTGATCCGGAAGAAGACCATGAAGCCCGCGTAGCACGTATGCTTCAGGGGGCGCGGACGCAGGTGCAAGGAAAGGTTGGAGGAGCAAGGGTAAAACCGCTCCCCCGCCGTAACTACGCCCGCTTCGCCGCTGCCGCTTCGGTTATCTTACTGTTCATTTCCTGCGCGCTTTGGTTCCTGCCCCGGTGGCTTGAGCTGGAGTCCTTAGATATGACTATGGAAACCGCGGCGGAGGCTCCGCTTACCGAACCAACCAACACTCCGGTAAAAGACGAAGTCGCCGTCGCCGGGTCTATATCCCCCGAGCTCGAGCTCGAGACAGAGACCGAAGTAACGTCCCCTGCTCCCCCATCCCCCACCCCGAACCTGCGGCCGCGCCCAAAAACAACGCCTTCCGCACCCACTGAAGCGGAGGTACAAACAGAAGCAAGTACGCGCAAACGCGCCCAGGAAAAGGTATTACGCGATCAGGTTGCCCGCCGCGCAAGCGCTGTAGAAGACCGTATCGCCGCCACTGCTCAGGCAGAAGCGCAGGAAGACGCCGCCAACATCAGCGAAGAGGAAGTTGCTGCTGAGGCGGCTCCACCAGCGGTGCCTGCGGTTGCCTCCGCACCACTTCAACCACCCGTCATCAGTGGCCGTACTGAAGACCTTTTTAAAGCCGAAGCCGACGAAATTGTAGCCCGTGCAGAAAAACGAAGAGATTACCTGGAAGGCCGTATTACCAACGAAAATGGCTACCCCATCCTCAATGCGCTCGTTCGCCTGCCCGGCCTGCCCATCGGTGAACGAACCGACAGCAACGGCTACTTCCGCCTCCCGGCAGACGCTACCACCAGCCGCATCGAAATCAGCCATCCTGATTACGAAGATGAAGCGGTGGGCCTCCGCAACCGCCCCGAAAACCTACAGGTGAGCCTGGACCGCAAAGAATGGCAATCAGAACGCTCCAAACTAACGCAGGGAGCAGCCCATACTATCATCAAACTCGACGATAAACCCGGCTACGCCGCCCCGCTGGAAGGCTACGGAAACCTGCGTAAACGCCTGGAAGACAACAAACCGGAAAACATCCCCGCCGGAAAAGTTAAGTTCAGCTTCACCGTCAATACCGACGGCACCCTCACCGACTTTGAGTTCCGGGGTAAACCTGGCCAGGAAACGATGGACTACATCGGCGGAACCATAGTGAAAACATCCGTCTGGGAAATTACGCAAGGGGAAGAACCCGTTCGGGTCTACATGAAAGTGGTCTTTTAGGCTACTTTAGTGACGTATTAATTTTGTCACGTCTAAATCAACGTACAGCCAGTTCACCAACCGGTTGTCCGAATCTAAACCAACCTAATTATGAAACTGAAAGAATTCATTTTCTCCCTTTCCTTTCTGGTATTGCTTGTCTTTGCTGGAAGCGAAGTGCTCACCGCTCAGGTCAGCAGCCAGCGCATGGCCATGAGCCGTGGCAATAACGACGCCATGATCCTGGAGCTACCCACCGCAGATGAAAAACTCGTAAGCAACCTCTGGCCAGACTGGATGAAGGAAAACTTCAAGGTCAAGACCAAGAAGGTCAAGAAATCCAAAGGCGAACTTCAGTCCCTCAACTTCTCCATCCCCGGCGTAAGCACGGGCGGAAAGGTAGATATGTACAGCAGCATCCGTACCTCCGGTAGCGGTTCCGAGCTGATGGTCTGGATTGCCACCACCGATGGCTACATGAGCCCCGAGCTCGGCAGTGCTCGCTACGTAGAGGCCGAAAAGATGCTCATGCGCTTCGCCCTCGCCGTAAGCCGCGCCCAGATCGAACTTGAGATCAAGGACCAGGAGAAAGCACTGAAGGACCTGGAAAAGGAACTCGATAAGATGCGCAAAGAGAAGGAAAACTTCGAGAAAGACATCGCCGACGCTGAGCGCGCCATTCAGGAAGCCCGGCAAAACATCGAGAAGAACCTTGGCCAACAGGAGAATAAAGGTTTCGAGATTGAAGCTCAGATTGAGCGGATTGAGGCTACTAAGCGCAAGCTGAAAGATTTCTAAGCTCAGTGCTTTTACTCATAAACCAGAACGCCCGGCCCATCAGTTGATGGGCCGGGCGTTTTGATTGGAGCGAGCTGCCTCCGGCAACTCGCTCCAGGCCTAAAAGCGGTAGGCGATGGAGCCGACCCAGCGCCTGGCGGCTTGATCTACCCGGAAGGTTTCTCCGGAGATCGCGAAGTCTTCGCCATAGCGGGCGAAGTTGCCGTCGTAGCGAACGTCAAAAGTCAGCGGCCCAATATCGATGGCTCCGCCCACCGCGTAGCCGAGGTTGAAGGTATCGAAGGCACGTTCGCGGCCGTCGGCATCCACCAGGTCACTGGCGCTGGCTACTTTGAAGTGGCCAACGGGGCCAACGTTGAAGCGCAGAAAAGCCAGTTTCCAACTCGCCAGCAGCGGAACCTGAACGTTGGTGTAGCGCTCACGGAAAATCTGCGTACTGCTCTGGCTCGGGTCATTAAAGCGGAATTCGTTGGTGGCTGTATTCAGGGTAAGCTCAGTTTGTAACCCGAAGCGGTTAGAAAAGGGAACGCGCAGCATGGCACCAAACTGAAAGCCGTAGGAAGCATCACTCAGGGCGAGGGACAGGTCTTCACGTCCGGTTCGGGACAGGTCAAAGCGTTCTTCCTGCAGGGCCTCGGTACCCAGGCCAGCCTTAAGGCCGAATTCGATCTGAGCAAAGGCCGTGGCGGAGAACAAAAACAGGAAGGCTAGAATAGAAAAGAAGGAGCGTGTCATGATAAGAAGGGATGTGGGGGTTAGTCAGTCTGGTTAAGTAGCGGCAAAGTTGGGGGACGAATTGCGTAGGGGCTGTTAAAATGCGTTAAGAGCTGTGTTATTTGGCCCTTAATGTTTTGAGAACGCCTGGTGTTACTAGCTGACTTATCTTTACGGCCGTAAAACAGACATCCCTTGCCCACCCCACTACTTACCCTCACCACCGATTTCGGCCGCGAAGATTTTCACCTTCCCCGCCTGAAAGCACACCTCTTTGCCGCACACCGCGATCTCCAGATTGTGGACATCAGCCATGATGTGCCGACTTACGACATCGTGCGCGCCGCCTTCATCTTCAACCGGGTTTGGCGGCACTATCCGGAGGGGACGATCCACCTCATCAGCGTCAACGATTACTACCAGCCCCGGGGGCGGTTCCTGGCCATCCGCCACGAGCGCCGGTACTTCATCGGGCCGGACAACGGAATTTTCAGCCTTATCTTCGGTAAGCTGCCGACGGAGACCTTTGTGCTCGATGGCTACACAAAAGCTGATTCCCTTTCCACCATCTACGCCCGCGCCGTTGCCCACATTGCGCGCGACAAACCTTTCCTGGAAATCGGACTGCCCGCAACGCGCTTCACCGAACGGCTGGCGTTTCAGCCGGTGATCGGGCCTAACTACATCCGTGGTACCGTCGTCTTCGTTGACCGGTTCGACAACGTAACGACCAACATCAGCCGCGAACGCTTCGAAGAAGTAGGCCGGGGCCGGGGCTTCAAGCTGCTCATCAAACGTATGGACCCCATCGATGGGCTCAGCTTCAGGTACCACGACGTACCGGAAGGGGAGCCGCTCTGCCGCTTCAACTCGGACGGTTTACTTGAGGTCGCCATCAATCTGGGTAAGGCCGCTACGCTGCTTGGTATTCTGGTGGAGGATATGGTGCAGGTGGAGTTT
>CAYWMW010000251.1:0-5198 GCA_964458975.1 uncultured Lewinella sp.
CGGGAGTTTGGAGTCGCTGCCGCTGTTGCCATTCGCGGCGCTACGCTTGCTCACCAAAGAGTTGGGAGTTGGGAGTTGGGAGTTTGGAGTCGCTGCCGCAGGTCCCATTCGCGGCGCTACGCTTGCTCACCAAAGGCGAAGGAGCGTAGCGAACTGAGTGGTACTTGCGGCAGCGACTCCCGACTCCCGACTCCCGACTCCCAAACTCCCAACTCCCGACTCCATGACTCCAAACTCACTACCTTTACCCCATGCTCCTCCAACTTTCCCTGCACCTGCGGCCGCGCCTGATGATCTTACTGACGATTGTAGGGCTCGGAGCAGCACTAAACGCCCAGCGGGACACCACGCCCCTGGGCATCGGCGAAGACGACGAACTGCAGCAACAACTCATTGAAGACGTGCTCGCCAACTCCGAAGGCGATACGGACGAGTTTACCTTCAACGCCGCTTTTGACCTGCTGGAAACCTACCGCAAACGGCCGCTGAACCTCAATAAAGCCAGCTACCAGGACCTGGAAGAAACCCTGCTCCTGAACCAGATTCAAATTGGTCAACTGATCGATTACCGCGAGCGGATGGGCGGTTTGCTGAGCGTCTACGAACTGCAGGTCATTCCCAGTATGGACCTGGAAAGCGTTCGCCGCCTGGCCGCTTTTGTCCGCGTCGGTGGTGATCTGGACGATGCGAAAATCCCGCTCGGGAGAATGTTTGCGGAGGCCGATAAAGAACTTTACGTCCGCTGGCAACGCCGCCTGGAAAGCGCCCGGGGCTACGAAATTGGCCCGGAAACGGGAGCCACGAACTTTTACCTCGGCAGCAGGGACCGGCTCTACACCCGCTTCCGGCAGCGGTATTCCAAAAAACTCAGCTTCGGCTTCACGGCCGAGAAAGACCCCGGTGAAGCCTTCTTTGCCGAAAATAACCGCAGGCGCGGCTTCGACTTTTACAGCGCCCACCTGTACCTCGGCGACGTGAACCGGACGGTGAAGGCCGTCGCGTTAGGCGACTTTGCCGTCAGCTTCGGGCAGGGACTCATCCTTTACACCGGCTTTGGTTTCGGGAAGAGCAGCCAGACCACGAACGTGGCGCGCGGCGGGCCGGTCATCCGCCCCTACACCAGCGTAAACGAGGTGAGTTTCATGCGCGGCGCTGCTACCACCCTGGCCCTCGGAGAAAAATTTGAACTCTCCCTCTTTGGTAGCCGCCGGGGTGTAAACGGCAACCGCATCAGTACCACTACCGTGCTTGATACCCTGGACGATGAAGTGCTCACCGCCGACGTGAGCTCCCTGAACATCACCGGTTTCAACCGTACCCCAAATGAAGTGGCTGACCGTAACGTACTGCTGCAATATAATTACGGTGGTAGCCTGCGCTACCGCGCCAACCAGCGCTTTCGGGTCGGGGCCAATCTGCTCGGTACCCGTTTTGACAACTCTGTTTTCCGCCGCCCAGCGGCTTACAACCGTTTCTTCTTCTCCGGAGACCGGCTGCTCAACGCCAGCGTAGACTACCGTTACCGCTACCGCAACTTTACGTTTTTTGGCGAGGTCGCAGGTTCAAAGAACGACTCGGAGGGGCAGAGTGGGGACATCGGCGTGTCGCAACTCCACGGCCTGATGCTCGGCCTGGATCGTTTTGTGGACCTCTCCCTCGTGTACCGCAACTACGGTGTCAAGTACCAGGCCCTGAACGCCCTCCCCTTCGGAGAAACCAACGGCGCCCGCAACGAAAACGGTATCTACCTGGGCATCGAGCTGCGCCCCGGCAAGCACTGGCGCGTCAACGCCTACTACGATGTCTTCCGCTTCCCCTACCTCCGCTTTAACCTCGACGGGCCGGATGAGGGCCACGAATACCGCCTCCGTGTCACCTACTGGCAAAAGCGGAAGCTGGAGACCTACCTCGAACTCCGCTCCGAAACCAAAGGTTTCGGTACCGACGGCGATGAATCCGTGTTCACTAACCTCGACCCCGTAGTGCCCCGGACGCGCTTTCAGGCCCGGCTTCACTTCGGCTACAAAATCAACCCTTTCCTGGAATGGCGCAGCCGCGTTGATGCGGGCTTCACGGAAGACGAACTTAACGGCCGGGAGACGGGCTTCATGGTTTACCAGGACCTGCACTACCGCCCCCGTGGCCCCTTCAGCTTCAGCACCCGGATGGCGGTGTTCGATACCGACGGCTTCAACGTCCGCTTCTACCAGTACGAAAACGGTTTGCTGTACAACGCCCGCGTTTTGCCCTACTACAACCGGGGTACCCGCGCCTTCTTCCTAATGCGCTACAAAGGCATCCGTGGCCTCACGCTGGAAGCCCGGATCGCACAAACCTTCTTCACGGACGGTACTACCTTCGACAACGGCCTCGAAGCCACCGGCGGATCACGCAGGACGGACGCTGGAATGCAGGCCATCTGGCGCTTCTAACTCGCCGGCCGAGTTTGGTTAAAATTCTAAGCCATGAAACACACCCACGACCTAATAGTAATCGGCGCTGGTGCCGGAGGCCTCGGCTGCGCTGGCTTCGGCTCTTCCATAGGCCTGAAGGTGGCCCTGATTGATAAGGAAGCGAAGAACTTCGGCGGAGACTGCCTCAACTACGGCTGCATCCCGAGCAAAGCGCTGCTGCACGTAGCAAGCCTGTTTGCGGGTGGAAAACAAGCGGAGGCTTTCGGTTTAAAAACGGAGGGGAAGGCGGACTTCAAAAAGGTGATGGACTGGGTACACGCCCGCCAGGACATCATCCGGGCGCACGAAACACCGGAGCATTTTGCCAGCGAATATGGCACCGATACCATCATTGGTACAGCTGCGCTGACGGGTAAAAACGAAGTGACGGTGAACGGGAAAAAGCTTACCGCGCCGAACATCGTACTGGCTACCGGCTCCGTGCCCCGGAAACTGAATTTACCCGGCGTTGAGCAGGTGAAACAGTGGGACAACGAATCCGTGTTCTGGGAACTCGAAGAGCTGCCCGAGCACCTGCTGGTGGTGGGCGGCGGACCGATCAGTTGCGAGCTTTCGCAGGCTTTCATTCGTTTGGGCAGCAAGGTAACGCTGCTGGTGCGCGGAGACCGCCTGAACGCCAACGACCCGGCGAAGATGGGCGAGATACTGGCGGCCAAACTCACGGAAGAAGGCGTGGATATTCGGTTTAATACGGAGATCGCGTCTTTCCCGGATGCCAATACGGCAATGCTTAAGGTGGGCGCGGCCGCAGGTGCAGAGAAAGGGATTAAAGGAGCAAGGGAGGAAGGGATGACGTTCACTCACCTCCTGGTGGCCATCGGCCGCAACGTCCGTACCGAAGGCCTCGGGCTAGAGCAGGGTGGGGTAAGGGTTGACGAGGGGAAGATCGTTACCGATGATCGTTACCGGACCTCCAACCCACGCATCTACGCCATCGGCGATGCCTGGGGCGGGGAGCAATTTAGCCACGGGGCGGAGTTTCACAATACCCAGCTCTGGAACAACCTCATCAGTCCGCTCAAGAAAAAGCACAACCTGGATAAGTTCGCCTGGGTCACCTTCACCGATCCGGAGATTGCCACCTTCGGCATGACCCCGCGCCGCCTCCAGGAAAAAGGCATCGACTTCGAAACCCGCGAGCTCTCCCTGAAGGACGACGACCGGGCCATCTCGGCGGACTACCGTGGCGGCCACCTCATCGTTTACCTCAGCAAGGGCTGGTGGGGTGGGGGCAAAGTGCTCGGCGGCTCACTGGCCGCTCCGGCTGCGGGGGAGATGATCCAGACCCTCCACTTTCTCCAGGTGGAGGGGATGAAGTACTCGGCCATCACGAATATGATCTACCCTTACCCCGTCGCGAGTCGGATTGTGCAGAAGGGCGCACGCAAAGGGGCGGCGGCTTTGCTGACCAGTGGGCCTTTGCCTAAGGTTTTGCGGTGGGTGTATCGGGTGATGAATCGGTAGAGAGCTACTTTATTCCTGCCTCAAACCAGGGAAAAACTTCAACTTCCCCTACCTCTTTGCGGTCTTCGCCTCCGTAGATTACGCGATAATGCGCTGGTACGTCGGCGGCACTTCCGATGCGTTTGATCGTGGCGGCGAGCTTGGGGTGGTAAGAAGTAGTAGATTTAATTTCCGTTAAACGGATGGAGTTTCCCAGGTTTTCGAGCAGGTCGGCTTCTACTTTATGGCTGTCCCGATAAAAGTATAGAGTAGGATAATCCCCCGCGTGATGGAGCGCTTTGAACCGTTCTGCGATGATAAGATTTTCGAATAAAGCTCCTTTATTAAGATAGTTGTCTACTTTCTCCTCGGTATCCAAATTGATGAGATAACATAGGAGACCGGTATCAACGAAGTAGAGCTTTGAACTCTTGACTAACCTTTTTTTGAAGTTCTTAAAATAGGGTGGTAACGTAAAAACGATGTAGCTCATTTCCAGAATGGAAAGCCATTCTCTAACGGTGGTTGTTGAAATACCTAAAGCTGAAGCCATGTTGCTAACGTTTAGTGTTTGACCAGCAAGCGTAGCGCAGAGCTGCATGAACTTCCTGAACAACAACATATTCTTGGGCGCTACAAAACCCTTGATGTCCCGCTCCAGGTAGCTAGCGATGTAGCTTGGGTAAAAATACTTTGGGGGAACTCCGCTTTTATAAAATGCAGGATAGAAACCTGAATATATGTTACTAATAACGCTATTGGTTAGTATACCTGCTGTCTTCAACTCTACCATATCTAGCGGATAGAGTCGAACAATACCGACCCTACCGGCAAGCGACTGCGTGATGTTTTTATTAAGGAGGAAGTTCTGTGATCCGGAGATGACGAAGCGGCCGGGCGCTCTGTCCTCGTCCACCGCCAATTGTAAATAGCTGAACAGGTCGGGGAAGTACTGCGCTTCATCAAAAATTACGCGATGGCTATGTTTTGCTAAAAAGGCTTGGGGGTCTTCTTCAATCGTGGCTCTAAGTAGTGGGTCCTCCAGTGAAAAATAAGCGTAGTCCTTAAAAAACTGCCGGATTAGAGTAGTTTTTCCAGACTGGCGTGGCCCGGTCACTGATATAACGGGGAAGTACTTGATGAGCTCTTCCAGTAGCCCGGTTGCGGTGCGTTGAATATCCATTTAGGTAAAAGTAGTGAAAATTCAATAAAATTTACCTCTCACTAGTCATTTTGCACAATGTAGAGTAGTCATTTGGCGCAATGGGTGCTGGGTGTTTT
>CAYWMW010000251.1:5298-6879 GCA_964458975.1 uncultured Lewinella sp.
GGCAACTGCGTCTTCACGTGGTCCACATGATCGGTGGCGGAGGCCATGCTGGAGAGGATGGTGGTGTCGGAGATGGGGGAGCAGTGGTCTCCGAACACACCGCCGCCGAGGGCGGCGGCGATGGCCATCAGCACGTTGGCGTCCATCTGCGTCGCCATGGGCACGGCGATGGGGATCATGATGGCGAAGGTGCCCCAGCTGGAACCCGTGCTGAAGGCGATGAAGCAGGTCACGATGAAGACCAGGAACGGCACCAGGGCGGGGGAGAGGAAGCCCTTGGCCACATCCGCTACGTAAATACCAGTCTCCAGCTGCTTACAGAGCGAACCGATGGCGAAGGCCAGGAGCATCAACAGGGCCAGCGGGATAAGGCCGGCGATGCCCTTCAGCACCAGGTCTACACTCTCGCGGATGCCGAAGATGCCCTGGGCTTTGTAGAAAGCCATACTGACCAATATCGACAGACTTACCGCCACCAATACCGAAGTAGAACCGGAGCCTTTGCCGATGGCGAGCATGAAAACTTCCCCTGCACCTGCGGCCGCGCCCAAAACTTCCTGCGCGCCGGACCAGCCCGTATAGGCCAGCATGAGCGGCATGGCCAGCACCATCACGACGATGGGCAGCACCATGTTCCAGAGATTGGGAATAACGCCGCCTTTGGCCGCAATATCGGTCAGTTCAGTATCTACTACCGGCGTTGCGCCCTCACTCAATACCTGTCCGTTGTTCGCCCGAACCTCCGCCTTTTTCATCGGTCCGAAATCGCGCTTGGAAAGGATGATAACCGGCACGAGCAGCAGCGCCAGGATGGCGTAAAAGTTGTAGCCCAGCGCGCTGATCATCGTCCCGAAGGGATCGCCGAAGCCTTCGTTGGCCAGCAGCGTCATGATGAAGGCCCCCCAACCGTTGAAGGGGATGAGGATGGAACTCGGTGCCGAACTGGAATCCGCGATGTACGCCAGCTTCTCCCGGCTGATGCCCATTTTATCGAAAATTGGCCGGTACAAAGTACCCACCGTAAGCACACTGATGGAGCTCTCCACGAAGATCAAGGCACCCGTGAGCCAGGCCAGCAACTGCACAACGACCCGCCCGGAACCATCCTGCCGGTCTTCGTACTTTTTCAGCTTTCGCTCCACGAAAGCGATGAAACCCGCCACCCCGCCCGATCGCTGCATGAACACGATGAGTGCGCCCACCAGCGCGCAGAACATGATCGTCCGCGTATTGCCCGCATCGGCGAATACATCGACGAGCCCCTGCATGGTGTCCAGAAAACCAAGCCACGGGTTGCCCCCGGCCATGATCACGTAGCCGATGAAAATACCGACAATGAGCGAGATGAATACTTGCCTTGTCGCGATGGCCAGAATGATGGCCACCAGGGGCGGAAGGAGGGTGAGGAAACCAAGCTGTTCGGCCATTTTTGATAAGCGATAAGCGATAAGTGATAAGCGAGAAGCGATTTGCTGCCGCAAGTTGGAGTACGGCACAAGCTACGGATAAGTGCAGAAGGTGCAACCCTAGTGGGTGAGTTCATAATTACTTGGCCGTTATTACTTGTCTTTTCGCACCGTG
>CAYWMW010000252.1:0-3094 GCA_964458975.1 uncultured Lewinella sp.
CGAATCGCATTCCCGATCACCACCACATCAGAAAAAGCCATGAAGAGCGCAGCCCACATCGGATTCAGGAAGCCCATGGCGGCGAGCGGAATGGCGACGATGTTGTAGCTGAAGGCCCAGAAAAGCGATTCTTTGATGGTGCGGAGGGTGAGGGCGGCTACTTTGCGGCCTTCGGTGAGCAGGCTCAGGTCATCGCGGAGCAGCACGACCTGGGCGGCGTCTAGTGCGGCGGCGGAGCCGCCGCCGAGGGAGATGCCGAGGTCGGCGCGGGAGAGGGCGGCCGCGTCGTTGATGCCATCGCCGACCATCGCGGTGGGTTTTTCGGCGGAGAGGGCGGCGATGCGGTCCAGCTTTTGGGCGGGGAGCTGTTCGGCGAACACTGCTTTTATGCCGAGTTCGTGGGCAACGGCGGCGGCTTTTGCGCTTCGGTCTCCGGTCAGCAGGGTGGTTTCAATGCCTGCTTCATCCAAACTTTGCACCAGCGCCCGCGCCCCTTTCCTCAAATCATCTGCCAACGACAAACTTGCGAGGTACTGATCGTTTTTGAGTAGCACAACGTCGGTATTTTCCGGTGCCTGCACGCCTGCGGGCAGCTTGCGGGCGGCACCGAGGTAGTAACGATTTCCCGCCTCGTCGGTGGCGTTCAGGCCCAGGCCGGGCGTTTCAGAAACAGTAAGGGGCTCGGCAGCAGGTGCAGTAGAAGCCGTTTTCAAAAAAGCAAGGATCGAAGCCGCAATCGGGTGGCTCGAATGCTGCTCCATGGTATAAATGATGCCGCGTACTTGGGCCTCGTTGGCCCCTTCAGCGACGGTAAAATTGCCCACCTGAAGGTTGCCCGTAGTCAGCGTTCCGGTTTTGTCGAACACCATGCGCTCGATGCCCGCAAAGCGCTCCACGGTGCTTCCGCCCCGGATCAAAACGCCCAGCCGGGCCAGGCGCCCCACCCCAACCATCACGGCCGTTGGCGTAGCGAGGCCCATCGCACACGGGCAAGAGATCAGGAGGACGGCGATGGCGTTCATGAGCGCCTTCGTAGCCGTAAAAAAGCCGCCGCCCCAACCGATGAGAAAGGTAAGTAAAGCGATGACCAGCACTACCGGCACAAAGATCGCACTGACCCGATCCGCCAGCCGCTGCAGGTCCGGCTTGTCCGCCTGGGCCGATTTTACGAGGTCGATGATCTTGGCCAGCGTACCGTCTTTATAGCCCGCCGTTACGGTGACAACCGCCTGGCCGGACACAATGATGCTACCGCCAAGTACGCGGTCATCGATGGTTTTCTCCACCGGCATACTCTCCCCGGTCAGCATGGCTTCGTTGACGGTTACGGTGCCGGTCAGGATTTCTCCGTCCAGCGGAACCTTGTCTCCCGTATTCACGCGAACGTTGTTCCCAACGCGCACCTCCGCCACCGGTAGGCTAACCGTAGCGCCACTTTCCGTGACCCGTTGCGCGGTTTCTTCCTGCAGGTCCGACAAAGCGCCGATGGCCGTAGTGGTACGCTCCACCGCCCGGGCCTCCAGCCAGTTGCCGATGAGGACGAGCGTGATGATGGTCGCCGCCGTTTCAAAAAAGTAGTAGTCGGGGTCTTGCCAGACGAGGCCGACGAGGCTGTACACAAAAGCCGCCGTTGCACCGATGAAGATCAGCACGTCCATATTAAGCATCCGCTCCCGCAGGCCCGCCAGGGCGGACTTTCCGAAGTACAAACCACCGATGGCATACACCGGCCCCGCCAAAGCGAGCTGGACCCAGCCGTTGTGCATCAGGCCGATCTCGATGCCGAAGGTCATCAGCAGGTGAGCGATCAGTAGCGGAGCGGTGAGCACCGCACAGATGAGAAGCCGCCGACGGGCCTTGCCTTCGTGGCCCTGTGCACTGGTGTTGCCATCCTGACCGGGCTCGTTTTCCTCAATAACCACGAAGCCGAGCCGTTGGATGCCCGCGCGGACGCTGTCTACGTCCAGGGCTTCGTCATCCTGCCGGAAACGGACCTCTTTGGTCTGGAAGTTTACCAGCACATCCCTTAGTCCTTTGCGCTCCAAAAAGCGGTGGATAGACATGGCGCAGTTGTTGCAATCCATGCCATCTACCCGTAATTCGATAATTTCTCGTTGCTTATTCACGAACTTATATGCTTTAAGCGGTTTTATTAGAGAACACGGTAGTTCCGTGATTAGTTAACCAACCTTTTTGGTCGGGTACCAGCCAGCAGTATCGTTACTGTTTAACTACCTGACTATTAAATTCAACCCACCCACTATGCGCTTTTACAGCCTTTTATCTTTTCTTGCTCTCGCCCTGTTAGCCACCGCGTGCGGCAACCGTACCGAAGCGGACCACACCGTGGAGAACAACACCGAGAAGGCCATGGATACCGAGATGACGATGTCCGACGGTAAAATCATGGCCGTTGCCCTGGAGCCCATGCCCGCCACCCAGGAATTTCCCGACGCTACTATTTCTGACTGGACCTACGCGGGTGGCAAGTTCAACTACGTAACCTCCGGCTACGAGTTCGCCGTCCCGACCCCGGACGCAGATGCCTTGATGTGCGCCAACTCCGGCAAGGGCCAGCACGCTCACCTCATCGTCAATAACGAGCCGTACATCGCGAAGTATGCGCCTACCTTCGAGCAGGCGCTACCTGACGGAGACCACCACATTCTTACTTTCCTGAGCCGGTCTTACCACGAGTCCATCAAGACCCCGGCGGCGCACCGCGCTGTGATCGCTTCGGTGAAGGACGGCGCTTTCACCAAAGCGACGCCCATCGCGGACCCCATGCTTTTCTACAGCCGCCCCAAGGGCACTTACACCGGCAAAAATGCCACGCAAAACGTGATGCTCGACTTCTACCCCGTGAACGCTCCTCTCGGAGCGGGCGAGTACCAGGTAAAAGCCGTCGTGAACGGCAAGGAAGAATTCATGATCGACGACTGGCGGCCTTACTTCCTGAAGAACCTGCCCATGGGCGAAAACACCGTTGAGCTTACCCTGATGAAGGACGGTAAAAAAGTAGACGCGCCGCTTAACCCGGTTACGCGGACGTTTACTTTGGCGGAGGATCCGGCGGAGTAAGGGAAGAAAGGGG
>CAYWMW010000252.1:3194-6855 GCA_964458975.1 uncultured Lewinella sp.
ACTTTGACGGCAATTCTTCGTGTACGTTATTTACGGTGGTTTACTCCGCTTTGAATTACGTACACGGGGAATTGCCGTTTTTATTTGTCGCTTAGGTCTACTCGTTAGCAGCCAGCACCACCGTCCCCGCCAACCGGTCGTGTAGTGCCCGCCGCAGCGGGTCAGACATTACCCACATCACCGAAAACAGGGGCAGGTAATTGATCATAGCGATGAAGAGGTTTTCGCCCAACGGATGGGCCTGGCTGAACTCCAGGTAGGCCGTCACGGAATCAACTTCCATGAAGCCCTCCGCCTGGAAGTGCCGAACCACGATGAAGACCGTTGCGTAAAAAACCGCCGCCCAGGGTAAAAACCGTAGCAGGCTCTGGTTCCAGGAGATGGGGCCGGAGTTTTTCTGGTTTACGACCCTGATGTTCATCCATTTCTTGCCCAGTGTTTGGCCGGAGAGGGCCTCCATGATCGGTTTGTAGGCTGCTTCGGCTACCATCATCAGGATGGCAAAGGCAAGTGATTTCATTTCAACGATGGCATACAGGAGGCCTCCCGTGAAGGGCAGCAGTACGATTCGGTCTAGTAGCCAGGCGATGAAACGGCGTTGGAGCGGGGCGGGTTCGTGGGGGCCGTCTGTGGAGTTGGTTGGTTGGTTTTCTTGCACGGGGCGAAGATAGTTGGTTCGGTGGCTCTATGGTTCGGTGGTTTTGTGGTTCGGTGGAGCGGTCACACAAAAGGCACTACCGAAACACAGGGCCACAAATTGTACGGTTTACCTGAAGCTTATGTGTATTTCGTTCAGCAGCCTAATATTAACTTTTGCTCCCGGTAAAATGGTCTTCCTTGCGCCGGAACAAGACGTTGAACGACGTAAGCGACCCGTAAATCCGGGTGATGTACTGCTGGAGGTTGACCTTCTCTTCGTCGGTCATGCTACTGGAGTTGATGCGCTGCTCCATGACGCGGAGGCGGTCGCGCACCATGACGATCTTATGGAAGAAGGTATCGATGGGCATTTCTTTCTTGGCCAGACCAACTTCTCCCGGCTTCAGGATGAGGGTTCCGCCGTCCCATTTATCGCCTAACTGGGTCGTTTCCTGGATGCCGTTGTAGGTTCTCAGAATGCGGACGAGGGCTTCTTCGGCTTCGTTAAAGGAGACGGCTTCGTCGGGTTCGATGGCTTCGATCACGTCCCAACCAGAAAAGTCACGCCCGACGGATTTGATGCCCTGAGACATAAAAGTAACGTCGTAGGCGGCTTTGTAAAGCTTGATGATTACGCCTTCTCCGTAGGCGGGGTGGCGAACGCGGCTGCCTACGCCGAGGGTGGTAGAATCTGTCATGAGGTTTTTGTTTTATTGGACGCGAAAGTAGGGAAAGGTAACTGAATTTGGAAGGGGAGGCGCGGCCGCAGGTGAAGCATAGTTGAACCCTCTGCTCCATCAGGAAGCGATGTAAGGTAAAACGAGGAAACCTTCTTACTCAGCCCAAGTGTGGAGGCAGAAGTAAAGGGGGAAGAGCAGCGGCTCGTAGAGTACACCTTCGTAGCCGGAGCCTGCGTAGTTGCTGATGTCGATGCCCGTTTCGTCGTCGCCCATCCGGTGATACTGATTGTCCATAAACTCCGGCTTAATCCCGCCAGACATCCCGAGAACGATGCCAATTAAGATTGACCCCACCATCACCTTTCCGAAACCTTTTACGATGTCCACAGCCTTTGTCTCCTTGGGTGCGGAATGACTACTGATAAGCATCAGGCCCGTAGTTATGTAGCGGGTATTGACCGGATAACTCAGGCTGGCAATAAGCTTTGCCAGCGGGAAATGATACCGCTTCACCCACGCCCGGTCCCGAAACTTCGGCAAGTTTAAGACCGTGCTAAAGATGGAGAGGGAAAAAGTAAGAATCACGGGGCTCAGCCCAATAAACCATGCCCAAAAATCAGGTACGCCCAAGCTCTGAAGAAAGGTGATCAACAAGATGGCTACGGACATAAACAAGCCGAGGTTAAAGAACAAGCCGATGAAGGCAAAGCCCGTACCGAACATCCCGCTGCCCATCCGGTCCAGGCGGTTAATAAAGCCGTCGATGTCTCCATACTCCGCCTTCGTCTTTTCCTGATAGTCCTTACTCGAAAGTGAAGTCTCTATGATGCCATCGGGGTAAATACTGTTGAGGCCCACCAGCCCGATCCATAGCGCCCGGACGATGAAGTGAAAGACGAACAGAAAAACCAAGCCGTACACAAACAAGGCCCAGTACGAGGTAGCAAAAAACCACAACTGGAGCGAAGCCCGCTCGTAATTCAACAAGAGGTAATGCTGGAACTTCTCCAAAATACCAGGCAGCTGCAAAGAGCCCAAAAGGGCGGCACCAGAGATGATCAGCTCGGCTTGCCAGCTTTCCCGCTCCAGCTTGCGCAGCCACTTCGGTTTTTGGTTTTCGGTTGTGTCCATGAGGCAAATATAACGAACGGTGAACCGTATCTTAGCCCAAATTCTACCAATGCTACACCGTTTCCTACCTATCCTCTTATTATTAGTCATGACCGCCGCCCTACCCGCACAATCCGACCCCAGCCCCTACGCGCTGTACAACCAGGCCGGCAAGCGAACTAAGTTCAAAAAGCTCGTCAAGAAAGCCCTGAAGGCCGACGTAATCCTCTTCGGTGAGAGCCACAACGACGCCGTTGTACACTGGCTTCAGTACAACCTCGCCCTGCACCTGCGCGCCGCCGCCCCCCTAAGCATCGGTATGGAAATGTTTGAATCCGACCAGCAGGAAGTCCTGAACGATTACCTGGCCGGGAAGGTAGAGATTAAAGCCATCGACGAAGTTGGTGAAGGCCTGTGGAGCAACTTTAAAACCGATTACAAACCGGTGGTTGACTGGGCCGCGAAAAACGACGTTGCGGTCGTCGCCACTAACGTACCCCGCAAGTACGCCCGCATCGTCTTCAAGGGCGGGTTCGATGCCCTGAACGACGTATCCGCCGAAGAAAAAGCGCTCCTCCCTCCCCTACCCGTTCCCTACGACGCGACCCTCCCCGGCTACGTCCGGATGCTGGAAATGATGCCCGGCGGCCACGGCGGGGAGACCTTCCCCATGGCCCAGGCCATCAAAGACGCGACCATGGCCCACTTCATCGTGGCCAACAAAAAAACCGGAGTCCCCTTCCTCCACCTCAACGGTTCCTACCACTCCGACGATTACGAGGGCATCGGTTGGTACCTGAAGAAATACGCGCCAGAGCTGAACGTGATGACGATTACCACCATCGAGGAAAGCGATCCAACCATACTGAGTGAAAAAAATAGGGGTAAAGCGGATTTTACGATTGTGGTGTCGGAGGTACTGGGGAAGACGTATTAATCTTCTTTTGATCTCCTTTTTAGGGCGTGAACTCCCTTAGCTCGCTCCCCGTGAAAGAGTCGGGGCGCATGCACGCTCGTAACCTAACCCTCAGCTTCTCTCTAAAGGGGTGAAGTAACTCACAAGTCGAGAAGGAGGCAGCTCGCTTCGCTCGTAACCTCACCCCCGGCCCCTCTCCAAAGAAGAGGGGAGAGGTTGACCGCTGCGGCTCCGCCTTCGCTGAACTGTACGTTTCGATGGTGATTCAACTTTCTGCTGCACGTTTTTCTCGCCTTCTGGACGGACTATTTAGTTT
>CAYWMW010000253.1:0-6848 GCA_964458975.1 uncultured Lewinella sp.
GGCTAAACTCCGGTTTTAGCGCCTTGCCACGGCACGAAAATCCTGCGGACTAAACGACCAGATAATTATGAACTCACCCACTAGGATTGACCATGGGATGATGGAGTAAAGGTCAGTGGTTGGTTGCAAGAAATAAAATGGGTGCCGCTGGTTTTAGCCAGCGACACCCATACTATCGGTCAGTTCTATTTTGGAGCAAACTCAGCGCCTCACTCCAGGCGTATCCACGTCATCTCGTGCGTTGGGTTCGCGACTTCTGCGGGCATGGGCGTCTCGCGCGGCCCGCCGCAACCAATGAAGTTTAGCTTCCCTACGATGGTGTCGCGGTTGATGAAGCGGCCCATGAAAACTTTGGTGCAACGCCAGTCAAAATCATTGAAATATGCTTGGTCCCAGCCGTTTCTGCCAACTTTAATCGGCATAATCCAGATACTATCTGCTCCTACGCCAGGGTCTTCGGGTGGCCAAAGGCGACCAATTGAGCCTCCTGAGAAACGGGGATAAAACTGTATGGTTTGGCCCCAAATCTGCGTTCCAAACTCTCCAACTGCTGACCAATCTACATCAAAAGGTTCAACGTCAATGCCGATAACAGTAGTGTCTACCCAGTCGGGGTGCGCATCGTAGGTGACGAACATGGCGGGAGCAACCCGCTCCCAGCAGAATCCTGGTTGGATTTGCCTTGTGGTGTCGGGGCACACACAGTAACCGTTGTCACACACTGCCGCAAAAAGACAGGAACCGTTACCAGAGCACTCCTCGCCCATAGGAACTACCGGGTCTTCCCCACCGCCAAACAGTCCGTTCTCTCCACAGCCGTAGGCGAACAACAGGAGTGGCAGGGATAAAAGCCAAAGGAGATTGATGCTATTTTTCATAAGGCGTGGAGAAATTTGGTGGTGAATGAGGAGCCATCGGAACGTTGCAGCGTAGCGAAGTAAATTCCGGCGGGGAAGTTGTTGAGGTTGAGGTTGATCGTGCTGCCTTCCGGGAGACGATTAGCGTACAATATCTGGCCGCTAACGTTTATTATTCGCAGAACTTCTTCCGTATCTAAATTACGCGGAATGGAGGGGCATACTACCCCCCCCCCACTCAAATTGGGTGGTATTAAAAAAATGACATGATTGTAATTTGGTTACGTCATTTAAATACTAAAAAGCCGGGTTATTAATGTGTAATTACTAGGATTTATAAATTTTAATATTTTCAACCAAAGAATATCTATGTTGTTCATAAGGGTTACGAATTTTTTTCCCAGAGTCTGTATTTTTTCAAACTTAAGTAGTAGCAAGTTGCTGCTTTGGCGGAATAAAAATGTGCGGTGTTTGCGTTGTTTTTTTAATTTTTACTTCGTCAATTTTGGGTCTTCGACTTGAAGAAGAGACGTTTTCTTGGAGTTGTACTCCTAATGTTGTCAACCAACTATGCGTATAACTATACTCCGGTTTTCGTGCCTAGCCAGCAAAAACCAGACCTGCGGAGCGGCCAGCTCAGAAAAGTTTAAACCAGTTCAGTGTCATCATTTACTTGTTCTTGCGCAAGCTCTAAGTAAAAAAACGGTTCACGATATAAACTATGGGCGTAGCTTTGCGAGGACTAACCCAAATTCAATAGTGACCCCAAGCAACACCCTAAGGGTGGTTCCCCCCAACAGTTTCCAGGCCGAAGCGCACTGGTACCCCAAGGCGCTCAACGCTACCATCCATCCGCTGGTAAGCTTTTTCCTGAACCTCTCTACCGAGCGGATCATCAGCCGCTATTGCCACCTCAACCCGAAGACGGACCCCGAAAAGCTGCGGGAGGTACTCAGCTATGAGTGCAGGCACTTCCTCTGGGGGGGAGCAGACCTCATCCACGCAACCACCGCCGAGGGGAACCGCCGCATGGTAGTCATCGAAAACAACTCTTGCCCCAGCGGGCAAAAGTCTATGCCCTTGCTCGATGACCATGAAGAAGAGGGCGGTTACCGCCGGCTGGTGGAACGGACCTTCCTTCCCTTCGTCAACCGTAAAACCGGGGGGCCGAAGGTGAAGGGCCGCCTGGCGGTCATCTACGATAAAAACCCGATGGAAACCTCCGGCTACGCCGCCGTAATCGCCGATGTGTTCCAGGAGGATGTGTTGCTCATTACCGACTACAACGGTGCCGACGAGCGCCTCCTCAAGGTTGAAAACGACCAGCTACACGCCCTGGTGGACGGGGAGTGGGTACCGCTCCGTGCCGCCTTCCGCTACGTTACCCAGCAACCGTGGTCGCGCCTGCCGCTGAACTGCAAGACGAAGATCCTCAACCCCATCGTCGCTTGTCTGGCGGGTGGCCGCAATAAGATGGTCGCCGCCAAGGCCTACGATTTCTTCAACGGAGAGCTCTACGGCACCGGGCTGAAGATTCACGCCCCGGAGACCATTCGGGACGTCGCTAAAAACGAGATTCCGCTGTGGGTGAACCGCTGGGGTGGGCAGGCCGTCGTTAAAATACCTTACAGCAACGCTGGCCAGGGCGTATTCACCATCACCAACGAGCGGGAGCTGGAGGAGTTTATGGCCCGCGACGGGCACTACGACCGCTACATCGTCCAGAGCCTGATCGGTAACTATCAGTGGAGTTCTACGACGAACGCCGGCCGGTATTACCACGTTGGCACGATCCCCAATAAGCAGGGGCAAACCCATGTTTGCGATATTCGTCTGATGCTCAGCAGTACGCCCCAGGGCCTCCGCCCGCTAGCCTGTTACAGCCGCCGGGCCCGCGCGCCGCTGTCCGACACCCTGACGGGAAACGAAGACTCCTGGGCCATGCTCGGTACCAACCTTTCCGAAAAGCTTGGCGACAACCAGTGGTCTAGCGACGTGAACCGCTTGCTGCTCATGGATCGCCGGGACTTTAACCGCATGGGGGTCGGCCTTGATGACCTCATCGAAGCGTTCATCCAGACGGTGCTCTCCACCATCGCGATTGATAAAATGGCGAAGCAGCTCTTCACCAAGAAGGGGAAATTCAGCATGCGCCTTTTCCGCAGCCTGAACGATGATGCTGCGCTGATCGAAGAAATGATGTCATGAGAAAGCTCAAATTCCTGATCCTGACGGATCATAGCGGGCACAGCAACCAGAATTCGCTCTACGCCCTGACGCGTACCCTGGCGGCGGATTCGCGGACGGCCTTTGCCTTCGTCGCCAGCCGGAGCGATGCGCGCAATGCCGCTTTTTTCTCCGGGGAGCTTGCCGCTCCCGTTTTTGGCTTAACGGCTACGGCGGCGTTTAGCTTTGACCCCTCCGGCCAGCAGTTTACGACCTCCGAAGACAGCATGATGTTTACCGAGGCGGATGTGGTGTGGCTCCGGCTTCCTCCTCCGGCGGACCGGAGCTTCTTTGCTCAATTAACCGCCTTTGCACCTGCGACCGCGCCCACAATAATAAATGCGCCCGCAGGTATTCTGGAGACGGGAAACAAGGCTTTCCTCTGCCATTTTCCTGATTTTACGGCGACGGTGCGCAGGGTGCAAAGTAAGTTGGAGGTGCAGGGCTTGGCCCGTCAGCACGCCATTGTCCTGAAGCCACTGGAAGAATACGGCGGGCGCGGCCTGGTGAAAATAATGAACGGTTTGGCCGAAGTTGACGGGGTAGAGCGCCCCCTCAACCAATGGCTGGAAACGGCCGAAGCCGAGATCTCCGCCGGCAACTACCTCGCCATGAAATACCTCAGGCGGGTGAGTGAGGGGGATAAACGCATCCTGGTCGTCAACGGTAAAATTCTCGGGGCCAGCCTGCGGATTCCGGCCCCCGGCCAGTGGCTCTGTAATGTCTCTCAGGGGGGCACTTCCGTTGTTGCAGAAGTAAGCCCCGAAGAAGAAGCCATGATTGCCGCCGTAGCCCCCGTGCTCCTCGAAAAAGGCGTCGTCATCTTCGGCGCCGATACCCTCACGGACGACGACGGTACCCGCGTCCTCTCCGAACTTAACACCAACAGCATCGGTGGTTTCCCCCAGGCGGAAGCCCAGACCGGTCGCCCCGTACTCCAACAAACCATCAATGAAATCTATCACTACCTTGAATCCCGATAATTCTCCACTGCCCGTCGTCCTTGCCTTCAAACTGGAGGATACGAAACCCGGCACCATCAGGCACTACTGGCTGCGGATTGCGAGCGATGGAATGGGCGTCCCCATCGTCGTGCCGCTCATGGTGGCGCGGGGCGTTAAGCCCGGCCCCACGCTCGGCATCACCGCTGCCATCCACGGGGATGAGCTTAACGGCATCTCCGTCGTTCAGCGCCTTTTCGCCGATCTTGAAGTGGAAACCCTGTGTGGGGCTGTCGTCGCTATTCCCGTCGTTAACGTTCCCGGCTTTCACCGCCAGCAGCGGGTGTATTCGGATGGCTCGGACCTGAACCACCTCATGCCCGGCAAGGAAAACGGCAACGCGAGCCAGGTCTACGCCTACCGCCTGGTGGATCGCTTCCTGAAGCACGTCGATTACCTGCTCGACCTCCACACGGCGAGCCGGGGCCGGGTAAACAGCTACTACGTCCGTGCCGATATGAGTATGGAGATTACCCGGAAACTGGCGTTGCTGCAGCACCCGCAGCTCATCGTACACAACCCACCCAACGACGGCACCTTCCGGGGTACTGCGGACGCGCTCGACATCCCCGCCATCACCCTCGAAGTCGGTAACCCCGGAGTATATCAGAAGAAGATGATCCGCAGCGGATTGGTCGGCGTACACAACGTTTTGAGCTACCTCAAGATGACGGACGACGAGGAGGAGACCCTACAGGCTTCCGCCATTCTGTGCAAGAAGAGTTACTGGCTGTATACCCAAACGGGAGGCCTGCTACAGGTACACGTAGACCTACTGGAGCGGGTGGAGAAAGACCAGTTAGTAGCCTCTTTGCGCAACGTCTTCGGGGAGCTTGTGCAGGAGTACTTCGCCCCCGAGAAAGGGGTGGTGATTGGTAAATCCACCAGCCCCGTTAACCAGAGTGGGGGGCGGATCTTGCACTTGGGGATAGAGTAGGGGGGCTAATCTGACGTGCTCAGCCCGTGGCAACCTCTCCCCATCCCCACTCCAACAAGCCTCGCCTCAGGCTCGGCGGAGAGGGGCTGTTCTGAAGAAAACGCTCTGCGTTTTACTGGTGAAAACCCGTTATGGGGCAAGACCGTCGGATTAGACAGCCTTAATCCTCTTCCTCCTCGTCATAATCTTCATCTTCCAACTCCAACTCCTCAAGGTCTATCTCTGCCGCTTCAAGGTCATCGTCTTCGTCTTCGTCCAGTTTATCCTGGTAGGTTTCTCGTGCTTCGTCTAGCAGGTTGCCGTCGTCGTCGTAGTCGTCGTCGTCATCGATGATGACGAGGGCCTCCTGTTTGGTCATCCGGATGAGGTAGTACTTGTCTTCCGCTTCGAAGGGTAAGGCACTATGTAACCGGCCATCAACACCCGTGAACCGGATGAGTGATTTTGAAAAGCCTTCGGGGTAATGTAGCTTGATCTGTTGGAGGACAGCTTCGTCAAGCTTTTCATAGTCCTTGATTACTCGTGGTTTGTTCATGGCAAATACTTGGGGCAACGGCCAGAATGTGTGAAGGGATTTATTTGGCCGAATGCATCACTGTTAGTGAACAGGTTGTTGATTGCCATAGAGAGTCATTTTTACGATTTCGTCACCTGGTCTTATGCATAAGGAACGCGAACAAAATAAAACATGATTTCTGACCGACTTATTTTGCCCCTGCCGCCGCCAAAAATCATTTCCGTAACGGGGGCTATGCAAAGGATTTTTGACAACGGCAGGAACAAAAACGCCAGGTTAGAAAATCGTGTTTTATTCTATTCGCGTTCCTAATGATTTCTATTTTGGCAGCTGTGGCGGTTATCTTTACGTTTTTGGGAGCGACCAACTCCTGTTTTCAACGCTTTACTACTTTTTCATGCCTTCCAATCCGACCAAAGGGGTTTTTCCATCTCCTGCTTCACTGACCGACGCGGAAATCGTAGCTGGCATCAGGGAGGGAAGTAGTAGCCTGCTGAATGAACTGTACAAACGCTACGCGAGCAAGATCTACTACAAATGCCTGGGGATGGTTAAAGATGCGGACCAGGCACAGGACATGGCGCACGATGTTTTCATCAAGGTATCCACCAACCTCGACAAATATAAAGGTACCGCCGAGCTTTCTTTTTGGATTTACGCCATCACCTACAACCATTGCATCACCCACCTCAAAAAAGAGAAAAGGCTTCGCTTTGAGGCGATCGACGAAAGAGTAGACCCCGAGGATGGAGGTGAAACCGAACTGGCCGAAAAGATCATCCGTGACCTCAAACTTACCCAACTCAAAGCGTTGATCAAAAAGCTGAAGCCAAGTGAAGAAGCCATTCTGCTGATGCGTTACCAGGAGGGGATGAGCATTAAACAAATTGCCGGTATCCTGCAGGTGGGGGAGAGCGCCGTAAAAATGCGCCTCAAACGTATTCGGATCCACCTGGCTACCCTTATCAAAAAACTTGACCATGAGTGATAAAACCAAACTGCAAATAGTTCTTGAGGACAAGTTTGAACAACTCGCCGACGCGCGCAGGGAGAACAACGATGTGCCCGAGGAACTCAAAGAAGAAGTCTTTGAGACGCTCGACAAGGTAGATGAAGTTGAAGACCTTGCTGAGCTTTTAAACGGGGAGGTGGGAGACCTTACCCCTGCCTTTCTTGATAGTATTGAGAAACCGGCTAAGCACCCCGCTACTGAAAACGAGGCAGCAAGCGATGAGGAGGCAGGGGTATCGAGTTAAGGTAGGCTGTTAAACCTGACGATGACCTCCCGTAGCCACCTCTCCCCAACCCCT
>CAYWMW010000254.1:0-2799 GCA_964458975.1 uncultured Lewinella sp.
GCATTTTCCCGGATATTGACCCAGAACAAGTTATAATCTCCGACGTGATAGTTTTTCGTACGGAAGAAAACATCACCGAAAAACTTCGGCTTATTTGTGAAGAGGCCCGCGCCCCGGCGTTCCGCCCAGACGAGCTCGGGCAACGGGCCTTTATCGTAGTTATAAAGAACGCCACCTTTGTTAAGCGTTGCGGGGGCGCGGTTCTCGTCCGTAGTCCAGCTAAGCGGGTTTACCACAGCGATGTTCTGGACAGTGTCGCGGTAACTGGCTTTGGGAACAAAGTCTTCCCGGTAAGTGCGCCAGCTGACGAAGCATCCCGTTTGGGAGGCGTTCTCGCAAACGGGAATAGTCCGGTAAGCATCTGCGGAGACGGGCATCCCGATCAGATACGCGGTAACCAACTGCCTGCGCAGTGGCTTACCGTCAAAACGGTCGGCCATCAGGCGTTTAGCGTGTACGGTTCCCTGGCTGTGGCTGGCGATGATGATCGGCCGGCCCTCGTTCCAGTTTTGGAGGTAATGGTCAAATGCCGCGAGGACATCGGTATAGGCGGTGTCTAGCGCGCGCTCGCTTACGGTTCGGCCCTTTGGGTAGAACACAGCAATGTTTGCTTGCCGGTAACGGGGGGCGAAGACCCGGCCAGCAGCGTTGAAAATGGAGGCATGGTTGAGCATCGCTGTTTCATCGACGGACTCGTTCAGTTCCTCATCGGCTAAGTTGGCGTTCCAGAGGTCATTGCCCTTAACGGCTTTGCGGTAGATGGTGGGGTGTAGGTAGAAGACGTCGGCTTTTGCCGTAGTTTGCTGGTCTTTAAATGCTGTGCCAGGTGTACGGTCGGCTTCGTCCTGAGCAAAGGGAGACGCTGCCCAGTTCTTTGGCTCGTCGTAATTTGGAACAGGAGGTACAGGAAAAGAATTATTTTCGGGTAGGTTGGGTACGCTACCGCAAGCTGTGAGCAGGAGCCACGGCAAGAATGAAAATACACTACGTATCAAGCTAAATAATTTACTGGTGGGCGCCGTCGGCTTGTAAGAAATACACAATTCCGATACAGACCAGGCCTAGGATGAAAAATGTCATGGGGATGTAATTGTCTTTATGGGTGACGATATAACGGAAACAGGCTTAAAAAAGTTCCTTCGTTCCTATCGCCTTCCCCCTCAGCCCATACCTCGCCCAGCAGCTTTTACATCCCGATTAAATCGAGGATACCGTTCCTTTACATTACACTGCATCCTGCGGCCGCGCCCTAATTGGATTGATCGGTTTGTACGACTATTTATTAGTAACCAGCGTTCCCACCTGCTCTCCGAACATAATCTTACGCAGGTTGGTCGGCTCGTTAATGTCGAAAACGATGATGGGCATCTTGTTTTCTTCACAGAGGGCGAAGGCGGCCTGGTCCATAATTTTCAGGCCCTTGGCCATCACTTCCTTGAAAGAAATCTCGTCGTACTTCGTCGCGGTAGGGTCTTTTTCCGGGTCGGCGGTGTAGATGCCGTCTACGCGGGTGGCCTTCAAAACGATGTCGGCTTTGATCTCGTTGGCGCGGAGCGCAGCGGCGCTGTCGGTCGTGAAATAAGGGTTGCCGGTGCCGGCGCTAAAGATCACGACGCGGCCTTTTTCCAGGTGGCGAACGGCGCGGCGGCGGATGTACGGCTCGGCGATCTGCTCCATCTTTATGGCTGAGATCAGGCGGGTGAAAACCCCGTGGGTCTCCATCATGCTCTGCAGCGCCATGCCGTTGATGACCGTGGCGAGCATCCCCATATAGTCTCCCTGGGTGCGCTCTACGCCAGATTCGGCGGCGGACAAGCCCCGGAAAATATTGCCTCCGCCGATCACTACGGCCACCTCAACCCCGATGTCTATCAGCTCCTTGATTTGCTTGGTGTAGTAGGTGAGCATCTTGGAGTCGATGCCGTACTGCTGGTCGCCCATCAGGGTCTCACCACTCAGTTTTAGCATTACACGACGGTACTTGAGGGCCATTTTTGGTTGGTTTTTTGCCGTTACGCTTCGGCAGGGCAAATATAGATGGATAGATTGATAAATCTACCTCCTGTCAATCTATCATATCTATATAAAGTGGCGCGGTCGCAGGATGCAAAGTTCGTTAAGGGCCACAAACGATCCCTAAAGGCATACCTTGCGAAGCATATTCCTCGTTGTATCCTGACAAATAAACTACTCCATCATCGCCCGTTTCCTCTGCTTTGCCCTTCCTTGCTTGTTCTTGCTCTCCGCCTGTATTCGGGACACTACCGGAGACCGCCTCTTCGAAGTGCCCTATCCGATTAGGAACGACATTATCGTCCCCGCAGGGCAACCACAAAGCCGCTCGTTCGTCAACGCCCAAAACAGCATCCCAACCGGCCTCATGGAAGCGATGCGTACCGCTGGCGTTACCCCGGACGAGATCGATGTATACGGCGGCTTCCGCGCCCGGGTAACTTCGCTCACCGGAGAAGACTTCAGCGAGATCGAACGGATTGAGCTGCGCGCCTGCCCTGTAGGCTCCACCAATGGCTGCGACCAGCGCGACATCATGTTCAGCCAGAGCGATCTCTTTCGCCGCCGCCAGCAAACCATCGACCTTAGCCCCGGGCTCGTCAACTTTAAGGACTTATTCCTCGGCAACGACAACGTCCGGATCGAACTCGTCTTCTTCCCCGGCATCACGACTTCGCGCACGATTGAGGCGCGGCTGGAGTGGGCGGGCGTGGCCTTCGGCAATGTGGAGTAATCAGCGTGCACTTCTCTCGAAAATTGAAATGGTCCGGTAGCGCAAAGCGCTAC
>CAYWMW010000254.1:2809-6789 GCA_964458975.1 uncultured Lewinella sp.
AAACTTCTCGGCGGCCCGCCCCACACGGCCCACCCCCAAACATAATTTTTCCCGAGAGAAGTGCACGCTAACCTACTTAGTTTTCCGCTTCTTCTTCTTGGCGGCGGGAAACAGAATATTATTCAAAATCAACCGGTAGCCGGGGCTATTCGGGTGCAGGCTCAGGTCTGTTTCCGGATCGTTTACGAGGTGGCGGTAGTCCGCGGGGTCGTGGCCGGCGTAGAAGCTGAAGAAACCTTCACCGAAGTTACCGTGCAGGTAGCGCGCTTCATCGGCCGCTTTGTTTTCACCGAGGATGAGGGCGCTGGACTTGATGTTTTCCTTCCGGAAGGCCGTCGTCTGGCCCATGAAACCCTTCACGGAGCGGGTGTGGTTTTGGGTCAGCATCGTTGGCACGGGGTCCCACTTGGCGCTGAACTCGAAGAGGCTGAAGTAGTCCTCGTTCTGCCGTACGGAGCGGGGGTTGTGGTCGATGTCGCTGAACTCATACTCCAGCGGGTTGCGGCGGAGCTTGAAGTTCTGGAAGACGAAGGTGTTGTCGAAGTTGAGCTTGCTCTGTGCGTCGGGGTCAATCGGGTCGCCGTCGTAGTAATGGGCGCAGATGTCTACCCCGTCGGCGGCCAGGGCGATGTCGTAGCTGTCCGTTGCGGAGCACATAGCGAACATGAAGCCGCCACCGCCTACGAACTCGCGGACCTTTTTCACTACGGCGAGCTTCAGCTGGCTTACTTTTTCGAAGCCGTTTTCCGCCGCTAGTTTTTCCTGGTAGGCTACCTGCCTGCGGTACCATTCGGCCGTGTGGAAGCTGCGGTAGAACCTACCGAACTGACCGGTAAAATCTTCGTGGTGGAGGTGGAGCCAGTCGTATTCAGCGATTTTATCGCTCAGCACTTCGTTGTCGTAGACGGTTTCGTAGGGAATTTCGGCGTAGGCGAGTACCAGGGTCACGGCATCGTCCCAGGGTTGTACTTTGGTCCCTTTTTTGAAGTTGAACTCCGGGGTGTAGACCGCGACTTTCGGTGCTTTCTCCAGCTTCATCGCGTCCATATTCTTTTCCGGGTTAGCGATTTCGGCCAGGATGGCGTTGAACTTCGCATCGGGGATCACCTCGTACTTCACGCCCCGGGTGAGGCATTCCCGCTCGAAAGCGCGGCTGTGCTGAAAGGCAAAGCTTCCGCCCCGGTAGTTGAGTAGCCACCAGGCGTCGATTTGGTTGTTGAGCACCCAGTAACAGATGCCGTAGGCCTTGAGGTGATCGGTTTGCTTATCGTCCATCGGGACGAGGATCGTGCTGGCCTTCAGGGCGCTGACGCTGGTGCAAACAAAGAGGATGAGGAGCAGGGATAGTTTACGTAAGTTCATTCGTTAAGGGGCTGAAATTATACTTGGAATAAAGGTAACGCTTGGGGGCGGGTTTTAGGTGTGCCCGTAGTATCGGCTTTTAAGCCGATACGGTTCTGCTGACCTTCAGGTCGGCTTGAAAGCCGATGGTACCGTATCGACTTAAAAGTCGATACTACGGAGTGCTTGTCGGGTGGAGGACCATTGCTTACGCCCCAAACTGGCGGTGCAACAACCGCAGCGTCTTGAGTTTCTTCCCCTTATCATCGTAAATAGAGATGAGGTAAAGCCCGTCGGGGAGGTTCTCGACGTCGTAGCCCTGCTTGCCGTCGGGGCGGTCATATTTGCGCAGACGGTTGCCAAGGGCGTTGGAGACTTCTACACGACCGATCTTGGTGCCGGGAGGAGCCTCCACAAAGAAGCGCTCACGAGCGGGGTTCGGGAAAAGGTTTACGCTGGTAGGGACAGGGCGGGAACTGAAGTTTCCACTCTCGGAGGAGCCCGCACCGGAAACTCCATTGTTTGATCGTTGAATAATTTCAGCGGTTACCGTTGCTTTGCCCAGTATTTTACTCGGGTTAGAGCTGTCGAAGAACTGAACTTCTACCCGTCCATCTCCGGTAACGCCAGCGGGCTCCAGTACTACCTGGAAGTTGGCCGATTCTCCTGGCCTTAAACTTACGGGGCGTCCGGTACTTTGGTTAGCCTCCGTAATCACGTAAGCCGAATTTTGGTTCCGGCGGCTAAAAGTGCCATACCGCCAGGCCCTTGGCTTGCCGATGACTACCTGCTTTTTGACCAACTGGACCGTCTTAGCACTATTGTTGGTAACGGTGACCGTGGTGATGTCTTGATAATCTTTGTCTAAATCGTCTACTACCACATCCTTGGCAACGTTGGCTGGTTCCACGCGCAGTACGCTCTGTTGCGCGAAGCAGCAGGTGCATAGGCTTAGGAACAAGGCAAGGAAGCTAAGTTTCATAGTTTGAATCAGTCTGGGATTACACTAACATTAACCAGTATTCCCGGCTAAGGTTAGCAAAGATGATAAAAAAATAGATAAGCCAGCCAGTATTGCTACCGGCTGGCTTAAATATGGGGTTTTTTTAACGAAGACTGCCCAGGAACTTATTGGGGAGTCTTAACCCGACAGAAGCTGATTAGCCCTTAGACTTGTCCTTATTGAACTTGTCAAGAATTCGCTTCATCTGCTCTCCCGCAGCCTCCCGGCCACCGAGGCCAAAGGAAAGTGCAACGGCTACCGCAACGGCACCAAGCGTGAGGCCAAAGGCGAGTTCTACGATGTTGTCCGCAATGCCCATCGTGCGCAGCGAAATGGCAAGGAAAAGACCGAGAATGATGATGCGGGCAATGGAGGCGATGAAGGTATCAGACCGTCCACTGGCCATCGTCTTGTACGCAAGGTTGGCAAGGAAGTTGCCCAGTACCAGGATGACGAGACCGAAGGAAATCTGTCCGGTAAGCTCGAAGATCTCCGTCAGGATGCTGTTGAGACGGACAAACTCAAGCCGCTCCATACCGGTGATGATACCGATGAACATGATGAAGAAGAAAATCACGTTTGCGATCAGCGAACTCATTTTCGTATTCTCACCAACGATGCTGCTCAGGCCAAGGCGCTCAGACATCTTGTCGGTACCAAAGCTTTCCAGCAGGCCCTTCAGCAGGCCGGTGATGAACTTACCACCGATGTAGAACACACCGATGATGATGCCCGCCGCGATGATCTTGGGGATGGCCCCAACAAAGGTCTCCAGCATACCCTTCAATGGGTTGGTGATCGCATCCAGCTTAAGTGCATCCAGTGCAGCAATAAGGATAGGGATGAAAATGATGATGAAAACAACTTTCGTGAGAATGTTGGTCAGGTTGATCTCCGTGCTGAGACCAGCTTTAGCACCCATTCGCTCCAGGAAACCGGAGGCCATGCCTACCAAACTGGAAACAATATTCGCGATCACATAGCCTACAAAACCAATGAGAGCGGCGGCAACAAGATTAGGAATGAAGCTTAAGAAATTTTTAACCATTTCGTTCAACGGGTCCATGATGCTGTTGATGCCCAGGAGGTCTAGAGCAGCAAGGAGCACCATCACCATCACGATGTAGTAGACCAACTTAGACAGCGCCCGTTCGGGCTTAATGTCGCTACTCGTGGTGGCGGCAATGCGGTTGTCAAGGCCGGTTTTTTTGAGCAGCTTGTAGGTAAGACTCTGCAATACTTTGGCAATGAAGTAGCCAATGAGTAGTATAAGTAGTGCGGCTACAATGGTGGGGAGTGCGACGCCTAGCCGGCCAAGCATCGATTCTATAGTGGCGGATAAATCCATAATGGGATAAATTGATATTTGAGTGATGGCTCGGTTGTGACAACCAAAAGCCTAATAATTTCTTAATTAGACTGGATTGAGAAAATAAAGACACATTGTTTCAGGGTGGGAAACATGGCCAATTGCACTTTTTAGTATAGTAAGGTGACTTTAAAGGCGGGTTAAAATAAATAATGAGGGTGTTAAAAAAATTAACAAATCTTACGCTCAGACTGGATATGAAAGGAGCGCAAACCAAATTGTCGCTTTTTTTTTTAACCGATGGGGGGTTGGGGGGGGAAAAAAAGG
>CAYWMW010000255.1:0-6692 GCA_964458975.1 uncultured Lewinella sp.
CTAGCCAAAAAACTTAAGTAACCGCCACTCCTTCCGCAAGTTGTTCCACATTCCCGGCTTGAGCCACAGGCCGTAAGCAAAGCCGGTAAAGAACGTGAACATTGCGTACACCAGGGCAGGCTTTAGCATCTGTTCGTTGTGCAGCAAGGTGGAGGTAATAAGAAAAGCAAGGCTTGTATTCTGAATACCCGCTTCTACGCCAAGGGTGAGCTGGTCGTTGCGGCCAAAACCGAACAACCGGCCAAAAAACAGACCAGAAAGCAGCGCACACGCATTGATCGTAAGCGAAGCCGGGAGTATGGTTACTACCTCTGTCATCAGAAGATCGCTGCCTCCGGCATCCGCCGGAGCGAAAAGCTTCAGCGTAAACAACAGGCCTAACAAAAACAGGCTCAGCCAGCGTAGGCGGGGTTGCAAGTAGTTCGCTCGGGCCGTATGACGAACCCTGAAGACCATTCCCGACACAACCGGAACCAACACAATAAGAAAAATTTGCCCCGCAGTAGGCAAAAAGGGTAGCTGTTGCAGCCCCTCCCCCGACCAAAAAGTTGCAAGACCAAAATTGACGATTACCGGAATCGACAGCATCGAAAGGCTCGTATTACAGATGGTGAGGCTTACCGCCAATGTAGTATTCGCCTTGAGGAGGAAGCTAATGAAGTTGCTACTAAGCCCCCCAGGGCAAGCAGAAAGCACAACTACCCCCGCTGCGAATGCCGGAGGGAGTTTAAACACCCACGCAACACAAAAAGCGATGGCTGGCAGAAGCAGCAACTGGAGGCCTAAACCGAGCAGAAGTACCCTTGGATTGGTGGCAAGTTGCCGAAAATTGTCGGTCCGCAGGCTTAAGCCGATGCTAAACATTATCAGCGCCAAAATCAGACCAATTAAAAAATCTATCATTTTTTTTCGCCTCGTTGTTTGGGGAAATGAGTTTTTGCAGTTAAATTTGCTTTATCAAAAGTAGAGGGTGTTACTTTATTGATGTAGGAACAATTGTGTTCTTCGCGATGTTCTAACATACTAAACACGGCTTCTACTTTCGTTATAAGATATGCAACGGTGTTTTTACCTCCGTTATAAAGATGTTAATAGGGTTTTAGGTGTTTATTTCTGGACCGGCTGTGCTTTGCACGACCGGTCTTTTTTTGCCCACACTAAATTCATCACCCGTTTTAAGCAGCTGGCCTACCCTTCTTCACGCTCTACGGCCGCTACCAGTGCGTTGTACCAGTCTTCCCCGTACTTTCTAACTAAAGCTGTCTTAGCGAACTCATATACCCGTATTTTCTCTTTATCGCCCTTGGCACAGGCGGCCGAGCAGATGTCCCAGACATCATAGTTCAAGGCCTCAAAGTCCGCGCTGGGCTTTGACTTCACCCGGATAGGATAAAGGTGGCAGCTGATAGGTTTTTGCCAGTCTATCTTTCCGTCTCGGTGCGCCTGTTCGATACCGCAAAGGGCCATGCCCTGCTCGTTTAGGGTCATGTAAGCGCAGGCGGCGTTGTCCACCAAAGTTGTGTCCCAACTTCCCAGTTTTTCGTTGCTGGTGTACAGGCCTTGTTCCGCGATTGCGGCCCGTCCGGCATCGGTCAGGTAGGGCGCTACTTCGGGGTAGATTTTTTCCAGCGTAGCCAGTTCTTCCTGTTCAAGTGGCGCACCAAAGTCTCCTTCCCAACAACATGCCCCTTTGCAGGCCGAGAGGTTACAGGCGAAATGCTCGTCGGTGACGTCGTCGCTGACGATGATGTTATCTATAATGTACACAGTTAGAGATGTTAGAAGTTAGAAATCAGGAAACTAGAAGCTGGGAGCCAGGAGCTAGTTCTCTAGCTTCTAGTTCCCTAGTTTCTACTTAACGTCTACCTTGATCCGGCGGTCCTGGTTGGCCAATTGCCAGGCGGTATGAAATACTAAGCGACCGATCTTCTCCATTTTTTCAAAGTTGATCTTTTCTACCGTGTCGGTCGCCTGGTGATAATCTGCATGGGTTCCGTTGAAGAAGAAGATACTGGGGATGCCCTTGACGGCAAAGTTGTAGTGATCTGAGCGGTAGTAGTAGCGGTTAGGATCGTCTTCCGCATTGTAGGTATAGTCAAGTTCAAGCTGGGTATATTCTTTATTGGCGTACTCATTAATGAGGTGCAACTCGGTGCTCAACCGGTCGCTACCGATCACGTAGATGTATTCTGGGTTATCAGCGTGCTTATCGTCTACCCGGCCCACCATGTCTACGTTGATGTCCGCAATGGTGTTTGCCAGCGGAAAGATCGGATGGCTTGCGTAGTACTCGGAGCCAAGGAGACCTTTTTCTTCTCCGCTCACGAGTAAGAACAATACACTCCGGCGTGGCCCCATACCTTGTTTCTTTGCGGTCACGAAAGCTTCGGCGACTTCTAGCACGGTGGTTGTTCCGGAGCCATTATCGTCCGCTCCGTTAAACACATTATCTCCTCGTTTACCGATGTGATCGTAGTGGGCGCTAACCACGAGTACTTCGTCTTTCAGTTTCGGGTCAGTCCCCTCCAGGTAGCCGAGTACGTTTTCCCCGATGAGTTCCCTTACGGCTTTGGTTTGGGTGAGTTCCAGGTTTACCGGTACGGTTACTGATTTGGAGCGTCCTGATTTTTCCATCTTTTTACGTGCCTTGATGACCTTTCTGCCAGCCTTACCCATCATTTTGCGGGCGAGCTGCGGGGTTAGGTACACAACGTTGGCTGTTTTTCGGTCTGCCTCGGCCATTTCGGCCATCCGCATGCGTCCGTCCAGGGTTTCCTGGCGAATGTTGCGTACGTTGGTCTTAAAGTCGGGGTCAATGACAAAGACGGTTTCTACGCCCTTAGCCTTGGCGATTTCCAGTTTGCGTTCATTGTTGGCACTCCAGGCTGAAGGTTCGGTCGTTTCCGAGACGCGGTAAATACCCTTTTTTCCCTTTGGCTCTCCGGCGAAGATCAGGATGTGCTTCCCGGCCACGTCTTTACCTTTATAGTCGCTGTAGTTATCATCCTCAATGCCGTAACCCATAAAAGTGAGTTCAGAGATTTGAGTGGTTCCACGATCTGCATTTGCCGACGGTGCGCTGGCGTACTCCCACAGGTGGCGCAGTGGCTCCCCGTTCATTTTCAGCTCGATGGTATTCCATTTCTGGCGGGCGAAGAGGATGCGCTGAAAGTAACCGCCGTTCTCCCCGATGGCAGGTAGACCGAGGCCAGCAAATTGTTTGCTCAGGTATTCGGCGGCGCGTTTCTGGCCGGGCTCTCCCGTTTCGCGGCCTTCCATATCATCAGCGGCCAGGATATTCAGGTGCCGCTTCATGTCTTCCACTTTGATGGTGGCGGCTAAGGCCCTGACCTCGGCGGGAGAAGTACTTATTTTTTGAATCTGAACATCTATCTGTGCAGCTAAAGTGCCAGACAAAAGGGCTATTGTAGAAAACAGAAATGATCGGAACATATTACGCTTGAGTTTGTAAAAAAATAACGGCGTGGAAGCAGGTAGAATTGTGGCTGTTTGTACCACACCATCAGGCCTACCTGAAGGTTTGAGGAGGGCTGGAGTATTGGCGGTTAAAACAACGTGTTCAAACACCGGGAAGAACTTTTCCTATAGTTCGGCAACATGTTTAGACCTAGGCTGTGTAATCTGTCGCGTTCAGCCCGTGGTAACCTCACCCCATCCCCTCTCCAACAAGCCTCGCCTCAGGCTCGGCGGAGAGGGGCTATTCCGAAGAAAACGCTCTGCGTTTTAACGGTAAAAACCCGTTACGGGTTAAGGCCGTCAGATTAGACAGCCTATGTCTAGACATAAGCTGTGTAATTTGGCTAAAATTCCGTCCAGCCCATAATCCCCATCCCCACGGGGAAAGGGCTTGTGAAAACGCTTCGCGTTTTTAGCCGAAGCGTAAACTAATAATTAGTCAGATTACACATTCTATGTTTAGACGCCGAGTTTTGAGGCTCGCCTGTTCTCCGGCCAAAGGTAAAGCCTTATCCACGCAATCAAGCCATCTTCTTCTGGGCAATCTCCTCTGAGACGAAGGTATTTACTAATAAGCCATAGCCACAGACTGTACGAAGAGCTTTCCGGGCGAGCCGCTCCCGATCAGCTCACACTGCACCTGCGGCCGCGCCCCAAAAAGTCTACTTTACTACCTTAAACGTACGCTTTTTCCCATCCGCAGCGAGGGTTAGCTGGTAGCTACCCGCTGGTAAAGTGCGCGTACTGAGCTGGCTGAAGCCACTCAGCCCCGAGGCCCGAATAACCACCTGCCCGAGGGCATTGGTAAGCGTTGCACTGTAGTTAGTAAGGTCGGTTTGTACTTCAAGCAGATCGCTCATGGGGTTTGGCCCTATACTGACCGGAGCAGTCAGCGGTTCGTTCGTCCCTACCGGAATGTTGCGAACGATGTCTGCTGACAAAGCATCAACGTAAAAGCCATCCTCCGTTACGCCGCCATCACTCCGCAGCACAAAACGGATTAAGACCATTTCCCCGATGTAATCGTTCAGGCTAACTTCTTCCAGCACCCATTCCTCCTGGCGGCCGTCATAAACCGGTTCGCCTGGCGTAATGTGGGTTTGCGTTCCTGGCCGGGTATGGTTGCCGCACTGCGGGATCCAACTTGCACCGCCATCGATGGAAACTTCCAATTGTACCTGGTCGTAGTCTGCTTCGATGGCCCACTTAGCGTAGAAGCTGAGGTTGGCCGTAACGATGTTCGCCCCCGTCAGGTCAATCGTTTCGTTGAGGGCCAACGGGCTCTCAACACGGTTGCGGTAGTTGCCGCCCGGGGAATCGGTGATTGAGGCACTGGGGGAGCCGGGGTAAAAGGTGGCGGTAGTCAGCCCCCAGCCGTTGGTCGTCCAGCCCACCAGGTCTTCCGCCTCATTGGTGAAGATGCGCTCGGTCTGGCCGTAGGTTTTCACAATGCGTTGGCTAGTGGTAAAGTTACCGTTGTTCAGTACGAGGTCGAAACTCACTTCATCTCCACCGGCGATGTCTTCACTTAAGGTAATTTGAACTGCTCCGGGCTGGAGTTCGCCCCGGGCTAAAGTGTGAACACTGGCAGGGCCTACCGCCGCGATATTCTCCGAAACCGGCACTACGCGCACCGTAAAATCTCCGTCCACGAAGCCGATACGCGTGAGGTTGTAGGTAAGCGGGAAGGTCAGGGCACTCACCAAAGCAGAAGAGGTTTCTTCCAGCATAGCAAACCGGTTCAGCGCGTGCGCGGCCGTCATATTATGGGCCAGCATATCCTGACAGATGCCTTCAATCTGGCTTTCGGCTGGCCAGAAAGCCGGACCGATTTCCGGTGTCATCGCCAGTACTTTTTCGCGGGTGCCCCCGTCCACCGTTTCCAGAAAACCGTACATAAAATCATCACTGTCGCCGCTGGCGGGGTACAGGCCGGCGGAGACGATATTGGCGTAGTTATTGTCCCGTACCATTGCCCCGGAAAGCTGCTCGTAGAAGCCATTATCGGGGGTAAACTTATCGCGCTGGTAGCCGAAGGGGTAAAGCAGCAGGCCTCCGGAGGTATGGTTATTTAAGGCGATGGTGAAGTTGTGGGTTTCGACGAAGTGGCGCATGGCACGGGTTTCCGGCTCGCTGAAGGGGGCCGTACCGGGGTAGGTTTCACCACTCTGGTTCTCTGAGACACCCGTCGTATTCCAGATGGGTGTACCGTCGGGCTCAATGTAATTATAGTTCCGGTTCAGGTCTACGCCGAAGCCCCCACGGCGGTTCTTGCGCCAAAAGCCTCCGCCGTTCGGGTTGGTTTCCTCGTTGTAGAGGTAGCCGTCGGGGTTGACGCAGGGGATGAAGTACAGCTCCGTATTGTCCACGATGCTGCGCACTTCTTCGTTCGTCGTGTAGTTCTCAATCAGGTACCACATGAAGAAGATGAGTTGCTGCATGGAGGCGGGTTCACGGGCGTGGTGCAGGGCGTCGTACAGGATTTCCGGCTCGCCGTCGTCCGTAGTATTGGGGTCATCAGAAATCTTCACCCACTGCTGGTAGCGCCCTTCCTCGGTTTTGAAGTTATCGGGGTCAGCGGGGTCGGTATTGTCCGCTCGCTGGGTGATGATGTCGATGTTGTTGGCCTGGCAGTAGGCGTACATCTCGTCGAGTTCCGCCAGCATTTCAGCATAGGTCAGGAAGCCGCCCATGGAGCCGCCGTTGTAGTTTACCGGCGAGGTGATTTCTGGGGCGGAAGCTCCTCCACTGCACTCCGCGTTCTTAGCTGTCGTAACACCGATGTATTCGGGGCTCATCGGGTTGTTCTGGTCTACGTAGAATTTGTCAACGTCCTTGATCGTGATGGTATACTCCAGCCCTGCTTCCCGGACCTTCGTTAGCTCCGCAGCGGAAAAATCGGACTCGTAGGAGTGTCCTTTTTTGTGCTGCCCGTGGTCCGTATCTACCCCAAGTTCCGCGAGGCGTTCCAACTGATCGGTGGTGGAATAGAAGATTTTTGCCCGGTGAAAGCCCTCCGTCTGGGCGAAGAGGTTTAGGCTGAAAAGAAACAGGGTGCAAAGTAACAGGATCGATCTCATTAAACTGGAAATTTTGGCGAAGGTACGGCGGTGTACTTGTTTTGTGTGTCGGGTGCATTGCGAGGGGAGAGGGCAGAAATGGTGGTCCGCGTATTGCGAGGGGTTATGGAGCGAGGGTTACGGAGCGAGGGGTTA
>CAYWMW010000256.1:0-6667 GCA_964458975.1 uncultured Lewinella sp.
CCGTGCGGACCCCCCCGGCCGATGGCCGGGGGCTCACCCCCCACCAAATGATCACCACCCCCGACGACCTCCTCCGCCTAGCCCCCGACGCCAAAAGCCTCGAAGCCGGCCGCAAACTCTTCTACAGCCGCCGCTGGCGGATAGTGGGCGGAGATGGGCAATGGCTCTGGGGCGAGTTCGTCTACGGGCCGAACCCGATGGGTAAAGCCATCGAAACGGCCATCCAGCTCACTACCGGCAAGTTCGTCTGTAGCTGCCGCGCCCGCCAGCGCCCCTGCGCCCACGGTTTAGCCCTGGTTTTGATGCTTAAGAACGCCCAGGAGCGGATCAGCGTCGCCCAGCCGCCAGCCTGGGTTCGGTCGGTGCAGTTCGTTGCGGACCGGACGGCAAAGCCCGTCGGCAACGTCCTCGCCGCCGATGATCGCTTCGAGGAACGCCTCAACCTGATGAGCAGCGGCGTCGAAGAACTGGAAATCCGCCTGCTCGACATCGCCCGGCGCGGCATCGCCGATACCCTCGCCCAGGGGCCAGACCTCTTCCTCTCCGCCGCCGCACGATTAAAGGATGCCAAACTCTCCGGCCCCGCCGGGCACTTCCGACGGCTGGCCAACCTCGGCCCCGACGGTACTGAAGCCCAGATCGCCCGCACCCTGGGCGACCTCTACCTTTTCGTCCGCGCCTGGAAAAATAAAGAAGAACTCTCCGTTAAACAGCACGACGAGTTGCTCCAGTTCGCAGGCATCAACACCAAAAAAGACGAAATTCTCCGCCAACCCGGCCTCGAAGACCACTGGCTCGTGATGGGCGTGGTGAACGGACAGGAAGAAAAACTCCGCTTCCGCCGCGTCTGGCTGCGGGGCGAAAAGAGCCGCCGCTTCGCCCTCCTGGTCGACTATGCCTTCGGCGAACGCCCCTTCGAACGGGCGTGGCCGCTGGCCACCTCCTTCGACGGGAAAGTCCACTACTACCCCGGCAGCTACCCGCAGCGCGCCGTATTCCCCTCCCCCATCCCCGGCGGGCGACCGTACGACGGGCTGGTTGGCTATACCTCCTTCGTCAACATGCGGGCCAATTACCAAAAAGCACTAACCTTCAACCCCTGGCTCTACGCCTACCCCGTTTACCTTCAGGACGTTCGCCCCGTAAAGAACGGACGCGACAAAGTCCTCCTCGATGCCGAAGGCGAAGTGATCCACTTCCAACCCGATTATGAGAATTTTTATACCCTGCTCGCCATCAGTGGCGGCGGGCCGATGTCGCTCTTTGCGGAGTTTGACGGATACCGGTTGTTGCCTTTGGGGATTGTTTCGGAGATGGGGTTGGTGGCCGGGTGAGGCTGTTCACAATCTCTTTACTTTTAAGAAAGCAGCTCCGGGCAATCGCAAAGTCCTTTTACGTGGAGTCCCGGAGGGACGTCTAGCTTAACGAGGGGTGCAATGAAATCGCGCAGCGATTGAATGGAACCCCTCGCCTCTGAAAATGAAGAGTAATGCTACCTACCGCATCACCTCAATCTTCCGGTTCACCACTCCATCCTCAGTAGTAATCGTTAGGGTGTAGATACCGTTGGCGAGGTCTACGAGCGAAAGCTCGCGGTGGTTGGTGTTTAGGCCCTGCTCCGAGCGTACTACCCGACCGGTGAGGTCGATAAGTTGTAGCGCGGAGAATTGCTGCTGACCGTTGAGGTGTACGGTTAACTGCCCGTCGGTTGGGTTGGGGTATGCCAGTAACTTTCCGTCCAGGTAAGCGTTGGCTTCTACGGGGTCAAACTCACCTACTTCGGTAGCGGGGCGTTTTTTGATGGTTAGTTGGTAAGGGTTTACGCGGACGGCGTTTAGGTGGCCAGCGGCGTTCATGGCCTGGCCGTTGTCGCCACTACTGATAGTAGTAGTAATATCACCTGCTGTTTCCGAGATCGGGCCCTCGTATTCGCCGCGGAAGCCGAATACATCTTCAACGATAACAACCCCAAGTGTACCAATTTTACCAAAGCCACTAATGCCCTCGCTGCTGGTGCGGGTCAGAGCGGTATTAATTGTCCCTTCAGCCTGACGGTTATTTGTAAGCGATAAAATTGGACTATCGTAACTCATCCAGCTTCCTTCATCAAACTCAACGTTTACTGAAGCGGGGTCTACAGAGTTTGCATCATAATCGAAAGAAAAGCGAAAGCCGAATACATCTTCTACGATAACGACATTATTACCAGCTACAATATCCAGAAGTATGTGGTCTCCAGGTTCAGCGTTTAAAGGGCCACTGAGGCTAAGTTCAAAAGTTGTAAAAGCCTGCTGCTCGGCACGTAAACGGTGTTGCAAGCCGAGATTCGCCATTACTACCTGGGTGTCAAGAGAACTAATTACTTGATCACCATTCGCATCAATGTACTTCAGGTTGAGGCCATTAAGGTCGGCATACCAATCTTCACCATACTGAGCGGACCAACCAGAAGGGGCTGCAGTCAGGCGTGGAGTTCCACTACTACCCATGGCGAGACCGATCGGGAGAAGGTCGCCTACGTCTACAACACCATCATTATTTGTATCTCCCGGCCATACACAATCTTCGTCAACACAAGCATTGGGATCTTCAGCAGCAATGTCGATGTATATCGTTACTTCTTTAGAGAACTGACAATCACCGTTAGCATCTTGATTAAGACAATAAAGGAGCGTTAATTCATCGGTTTGTGCAACCGCAGAAGTGAGGGGCAAATAACTAAGAGCCCCCGTCGTCGGATCAGAAACAACCGTGCCAAAAGACGGAGGTGAAACCACCGTCCAGTCTACGGCACCACCGTTAGCATCATAGGTAAGACGAACCGGAGTTCCAGCGGGCGTAGTAAGGGTAGTCTCTTCTTCTGCTGGAGCAAAGTTGGAGACAAAGACATAAACCGTTTCGAGTTCTGCTTCACCATCACAGCCGGGAGGCATCGAGGAATAGGTGAACTGATCTATTCCAGACCATCCTTCAGGTGCGGTGTAAATGACCTCTCCTTTACGTCCAGTTTCGGTAAGCGTACCGAACTGTGGTGCGCCAAAAGCAATACAATCAGCCAGTACGTTATAAAGGTCGTTGTGCAACACGTTTAGCTTAGTAGTTCCATCAACAGGAGCGTAAGCACGATCTTCCTTGGAGAATTGATTGACCTCCAGATCAAGTACCGTAATGTGAAAGACGGTAGGTTCAGAAGCTCCGGGAGAAGTGTAAGCGAGAAATTCATCTCCGATGAAATTCTCGTCGGGCTGGTAAGCCATTACTCCTTCAATGGAGATCATGGAACCTGAAACAGGCTCACCGGCCGGAGCAGCATCCGCCGGAGCGAAGATGAACTGCGGTTGATCCCGGGTTGTAAACACACGAACAGTATCAGCCGTGTTTACTGCACCATCGGGAGTAACACTGATGGAAACCGTACCTAAATCACAAGCACCAGAAGTACAGATAACATAGTTAAGGTCAGTGAGGCCAGAAAAGCCTGGAGCAGGCGTAAAGACAACTTCATTACTCACTACTTCTGCAGTACCTGCGTTTGCAACGGGGACGGAGACCAACGACATTGTGCCCACATTTGCCGTATCGTTCTCCAATACAGGAATAGAGACAGGCGTACCAGCAATGGTTGAAACCAGGTCATGGTTTGCGGTAATGACCGCTTCAACAACACTAATGTCAAACTCCGTAAAGCCTACGCTAACATCAAATGGGAAGCTGACCAGCAACATATCGTCCGAACCAACGTAGTCAGTATCAGGGGTATAAGTCAGCGTGTAAGAAAAAGTAGGTCCTTCTTCTATTTCAACCGTTCCATTCTCAGGCGCCCGCCCCAGCGCAGGAGCAAAACGGGATAGGAACTGGTAGGTGGCTGGCTGATTCTTAATAACCTGAAAATCAACAACACCCTGCTGAGCGGAAACGTCAGCAATGACGACCGTCAGAAGAAACAGCAATATCAACTTTAGTTGCCGAGAGTTCATGAGGATGTGGAGTTTAAATCGGTTGAGACCACAATATAGCGATAAGGTGGGATGTGTGGGTAAGTCGACGCTTATTTTGCTAATCGCCCGTGAATAAGTAAAGCGCTAAAAAAAAGTTTTGTTCACTGGCTTTTAGCTATTTAGCTCGTAGATTTGTGAACAATGAATGAAAAATCAAATAAGTTAATTAGCCTTTTAGGAAGCCTGGACCGTGCACAAAGACGAGGATGCCGCAAACTCATCCAATCTGTCTACTTTTCGGGCAATGAAGACCTGCTCTCATTTTTCGACGAAATCACTCGCCGCCTGGATAAAGGAAAGAGCCTGGACAAACGACAAGTATGGGCTGGAGTGTTTGGCAAGACCAAAACCTTCAACGACGTTAGGTTTCGTAAGTTCACCTCTGATCTTTTTAAGCAAATTCGTGAATTCCTGACCCAGGAAATCTTACAGGAAGAGCCGGAGTTGAAAAACTACCTCTACCTTTCCGCATTGGAAAAACAGAACCCGGACAAGCTCATTCGTGGCGTAGAGCGCAACTGGGAAGATATTGCGGGCCAGGAAGACAGTTACGAACACAGTGCTTACTTGTATCGCCACCTGCTGGAAGAGCAAAAGTACTCTTTGCTTAACTTTGAACACCGCCCGTATGAACGCGCCAATGTAGAAGCCATTAGCAACAACCTGGATGTTTATTACATCGTAATGAAATTGAGACACGCAGCTAATATTCATAGTCGTATACAAACTGACCAGTCTGCATATGAGCTCCAGCTAGTACCCGAAATTGTTCGTTTTTTGGACAAAAATGGAACCTACCTGGATCACCCAGTAGTAGCGATCCATTACTACATGTATAAGATGTTGACAGAAGCGGAAGATCACGATGCTTACTACCATTATAAGGATATAATTATCCGGGATACAGATACAATGGTAGGAGACCAGGCATACGAATTTTTCCAGCCCGCCCTGAACTACTGTCGGCGAAGAATCAATGAAGGCCACAAAGATTTTCTTGCCGAATACCTGGAAATTTATCGCTATGCACTACAACACGATCTCGTCTATGATGACGGAAAGCTAGACCCCCTTCAGTTCAGAAACACCATCCTCATCGCCCTCCGCTACGGAGACTACAACTGGGCCGAATACTACATCGAAAACTACCAAGACCGCCTCCCCGAAAAGCAGCGCTCCAACGCCGTAAACTACAACTCTGCAACCCTGTACTTCTACCAGAAGAACTACGACAAAGCACTTGACTTTCTACGCGACGTCGAGTACGAAAACACCACCTACAACCTCAACTCCAAGACGATGCTCCTGGCCATCTACTACGAAACGGATGCCGATACTGCACTGGATTCCCTCTTCGACTCTATCACCGCCTACCTCAACCGTCACAAAGAAATACCGGACATCAACCAGCGTGCCTACCGCAACCTGGTCTCTTTCACCCGTCGCCTTACCCGCATGCTACCGGGTGATAAGAAGGCAATTGAACAGATCAAAGCTGACCTGACCGAAAAGAAGTACGTTGCCTCCCGGCCGTGGCTGGAAGAAAAAATTGCTGAAGCAGAGCGTTAGCGCGTCCCCCGTACCATCCGCCACTTCCCCTGCAAATCCTTACGTCGTTCCACATCAGTGTACCCCAACTCCTCCAATACAGAGACTACGGATTCATTATTAAACTCATTGGTTTCAAAGTAAAGTTGCCCACCTTCCGCGAGGGCCTCAAGACCCAGTTCGGCGATGCGGCGGTAGAAGAGCAGCGGGTCTTCTTCCAGGACGAAGAGCGCCAGCTCCGGCTCGTGGGCAAGGGTGGAGGGGCTCATCACTTCGCGCTCCGAAGGGGGGATGTAGGGCGGATTGGAGATTAGGATGTTTATCGTTGCCCTCTCCCCCGGCCCCTCTCCTCCGGAGAGGGGAGACGGCTCAGACGTTGGAGGTGTGAGCGTATCTTTGATAGGCTTGGGTAGAAACTTGAAGTCGTCCTCGTTTGCCAAAACATCCACTGCTGCGAACCTGACGGTAAGGCCGAGTTTTTCCGCGTTGGCCCGGGCAACTTCCAGCGCCTCTTCGCTTACGTCTACGCCGGTACAGGTCCAGGTCGGCCGTTTATGCTTCAGGGCGAGGGAGATGCAGCCCGATCCGGTGCCGATATCCAAACATTGCACCTGCGGCCCCGCCACATGATCTTCCAGTATCCATTCCACCAGTTCCTCCGTTTCCGGACGCGGAATGAGCACCGCCGGAGATACCTTGAGCTGCAGCCCGTAAAAATCCGCGATGCCCGTCACGTACTGTACCGGCTCGCCCGCCTTGAGGCGATTGATGGTGGCCCAGGCCATGATCTGCTCGTCCTGGCTCAGCTGCCGGGGGTGGCTGCCGCGCCGGTAGCCAAACAGATCTTCCAGCACCAAACGGGAAACCGAAGTGGCCTCGCCGGGGCCGAGGAGCGGGGAGAGCTCGTCTATGATGTGTTGGGCTAATTCGGTAATGTTCATGGGACTAAAGTTAGGAACTAGGGAACTAGGGAACTAGAAACTAGGGAACTAGGAACTAGGGAACTAGGAACTAGAGGACACTAGTTCCTAGTTCCCTAGTTTCTAATTTCTAGTTCCTAAAATTCATTCTTCCACATCATGGACTCCATCGGCCGCACCTGTACCTTATTATACTTAGCG
>CAYWMW010000257.1:0-6637 GCA_964458975.1 uncultured Lewinella sp.
GTTATACACACAGTTGAACCTCGCCCTGCACCCGCGGCCGCGCCCGTATTATCTTTGCCCCTCAAAAAAAATACACCATTGGAAAACTGGGAAGAAGACTTCGAATACCAGCGCGTACGCCACTACATTCAAAAACGGTTTCAACGCCCCGTGCTGCCTAATATGGATGCGATGCTGTTCCTGATCGGCGTGCAAGAGCTGGGCCGCTGGAAGGAGGGCTTCACGAAAGAAGAGAAGCAGGACCTGATGCACGTTGCTGTCTGCCGCCTGTTTGCCGCCGATGGCCACTACGAGTTTGTGGGCCGCGACGATGAGGGCTGGCCCCACTACGAACTCAACACCAAAATACCGCCGCAAGACCTGCGGGGGCAGGAGCAACTGCTGAAAACCAAGATCGTTGCCTACTTCAAAGAACTGGAGGATGAGGAGGGGATGTTGGATTAAGCAGCATTTAGCGGTCAGCGATTAGCAGTCATGCCGTACGGACTTAATGCTAATCGCTAAATGCTTAACGTTGCTGATTGTAGACACAACCAGTTCGGCAGTTGACGATCTCTTACCCTCAAACAACCTCCACACGACAAGCCGAAATACTTTCCCATCCCTTACCTTTGGCCACTAAAATAAAACGCTGATATGCGACTACTTGTAAAATTCACTCTCTTCGCCTTAGTCCTCACCGTATTCGCCGCCTGCGGCAACAACGGAGCAGGAACTACCCTGGAAATCAAAACCAATAAGGGGGCCGTTACCGTTTTGCTCTTTGACGAGACCCCGAAGCACAAAGAAAACTTCATCAAACTCGCCAACGAGAACTACTACGCCGGTACGCTTTTCCACCGCATCATCAAGGATTTCATGATCCAGGGCGGAGACCCGAACAGTAAGGGCGCCGGCCCCGACGTAGCCCTCGGCGGCGGCGGCCCCGGCTACCTGATCGACGCGGAGATCGGCCAGCCCCACCTGCGTGGTGCCCTCGCTGCTGCCCGGACCAACAACCCGCAGAAGGCGAGCAGCGGCTCTCAGTTCTACATCGTAACGGGCGTAACCCAGAGCGAAGCAACGCTGAACCAGTACGAAAAGATGAAGGAAATCAAGTACAACGAAGCGCAGCGTAAAGCTTACATCGAGCAGGGTGGCCGCCCGGACCTGGATATGGAGTACACCGTGTTCGGCCAGGTGCTTACCGGCATGGAAGTAGTAGATGCCATCGCCAGCGTACCGACCGCTCGGGGAGATCGCCCGGTAGAAGATGTCGTAATTGAAAGCGTTACCGTCCAGTAATTTTTTCGTCTCGTTAATTAGTCATTCCTTCCTTTCAAATTAAATTACTCTCCCTTGCGTCAATTTCTCGCCCTTCTCTTTTTAGCCGTATTGTTCAGCCAGTGTTCGGCACCCAAGCCCGGCTTCATGGCCGAACGCCAACGGGTCGTTGCCGCAGATACGATCTCCTTTAAGAATACTTCGGAAAAAGCTGTTTCCTACACCTGGAACTTTGGTGATGGCGAAAGCAGTACCGACGCTCGCCCCGTCCACCGTTACTTCCGTTCAGGAGACTACACCGTTACCCTGACGGCGACCAACGAAAAGGGCAAATCAAAATCCACCACTCAACTCATTACCGTGACCCCTCCAAAAGAATGTCTCGTCCGCATCGAGACCCCCATGGGCAATATGCTTGCCCGCCTATCCGACGCCACCCCCCAGCACCAGGACAATTTTGTTAAGCTGGTGGAGCAGGACTATTACAACGACCTCCTCTTCCACCGCGTCATCAACGGTTTCATGGTGCAGGGCGGAGACCCCAACAGCCGTGGGGCAGGCGCCAACGCCCGCCTCGGCTCCGGTGGCCCCGGCTACCAGATCCCCGCTGAATTCGTGGATAGCCTCGCCCACGTGAAAGGGGCTTTGGCAGCCGCGCGGACGAACAACCCGCAGAAGGCCAGCAGTGGCTCCCAGTTCTACATCGTTCACGGCCGCAGCGTTACCGACGCGGAGCTGAACAAGCAGGAATCCTCCACCGGTGTTCGCTACCCCAGTGAAGTGCGGGAGCAATACCTGGAAATGGGCGGCTCCCCGTTCCTGGACCAGGGCTACACCGTTTTCGGTCAGGTGATCGAAGGCCTCGACGTACTCGACAAAATTGCGACTACGAAAACCAAACCGGGAGACCGGCCCGAGGAAGACGTCTGGATGAAAGTGACGCTGGTGCGATAATTCTTAGCGCTTAATTCTGCCTCCGGGCAGGTAAGGCTATTTGTCCTGAATGCAGGGGTGAGTTTAGAACCTGCCCCTGCATTCTAAAATTTAGTTTACATTGTATCCAGCCAATGGCAGGGGGCTTTTTATACACTCTTAGAGATCATCATGAATAACAAAGAAATACTGGGTATCGACATTGGCGGTACCGGCATTAAAGGTGCCATCGTAGATGTAGAGAAAGGCACACTCGTAACGGAGCGCATTCGCATCGCCACCCCAAAGCCCGCTACCCCCGAAGCCGTTGCGGCCACCGTGCAGCAGCTGATCGACAGGTTGGAGTACGACGGCCCGGTGGGCGTTGGTTTCCCGGCAATCGTCCGTAGGGGCGTAGCCGAGAGTGCCGCTAACATTGAGGACAGCTGGATCGGAACAAGCATTGAAAAGTTGCTGGAGAAAAAAACCGGCCTTCCTTTCTTCGCCGTCAACGATGCGGACGCTGCGGGCATCGCCGCGATGGCCTTCGGTGCTGGCCAGCAATACACGGAAGACGGCGTAGTGGTGATGGTGACCATCGGGACGGGCCTCGGCGGTGCTCTCTTCGTGGATGGAGAGCTGATGCCTAATCTCGAAATCGGGCAGATCTACCTGAAGAACCAGAAGGTCGTAGCGGAGAAGTACATCTCCAATAAAGTCCGCAAGGATACCGACATGAAATGGTCGGAATTTGGCAAGCGCTTCAATAAGTTTCTCTCCCACGTAGACGCCGTGCTGAACCCCGATCTCATCGTCCTCGGCGGAGGGGCGAGCAAGAGTTTTGCGGAGTTCAAGAAACACCTCAAGACCAATGCGGAGGTGAAGGCCGCAACTTTAGCCAATGCTGCCGGAACGGTTGGTGCGGCGGTGTATGCGGCGCGGAAGAACCGATAGTTGCATCAGGCTTCTACCTTACTCTCCCCCAACAACCAGTTTCGTTCTACCACCAACTCCGTTTCTGAAACGGTAGTGTTCAGTGCTGTCATTTTCTTGAGGTAGGCACCTTTAGCCATGAACTCTCGCTGGTGCTTGAGGTTAACGAGTGACTTGGTGAAGCGGGTGTAGTTGATGTAGCTCCGCTTGTCTTTGGTACTCATTTTGCGGTTGCGGCGGACGTAGAGGCGGAAGGTTTCCAGCAGGTTGAGCGTGTATTCCTGGTCTTGCTGATCGTAGGCGATGCGGACTTCGAGGATGACGCGGGCGAGGTGGTAGACGACGTCGGAATCGGTAACGGTAACGAGCAGCTGGGCGGCTTCTTCGAGGCGGCCGAGGCTGTAGAGAAATTTGGCTTTGTTGAGGGCGTAGGCGTTGTCTCGTTTGGCGGCGGGGAGGCGCTCGCGGTTGTCTTCGATGAAGCGCTCCGTCCAGTCGAACTCCTTGGTGGCGGAGCCGAGGGTAACGATGTTTTTGTAGTCGAACTCACTGATCTCGTCTTTCTCGTAGATGATGCCGTTTTGGAGAACGCGGCGGTAGAGGCTCATCAGTTCGTTGAGGTATTCGGGCTCCTTGCGGACGCGGGCGATACAGTAGTTGCTGGCGAAGATGTAGATGTCTTTCTGGTGCCGGAGGGGGAGTTGCTGGAAGCCTTCGTCGAGGTAGTGAAGCATCCGCTCGTAGTGGCTTTTGTCTTCCGGCTCGCGGAGGCTCATCAGGATGTGGTAGTAAGCATCGATACTGGGTTCTTTACCGGAGGCGCGGAGTTCCTTGCCCGTGTCGGAGTCCAGGTAAGCGAGAATGGGCTCCAGAAAGAGGAGGTCGTAGTGGGTGCTCAGCATCATCATGTTGGCGGTGAGCTGGCAGGCGTGGCGGAGTTTTTCGACGAGGTAGAAGCGGTCCAGGTGGTTGAGCATGGCCTGCATCTCGCGCGTGTCCGTCCGGTTGGTTTCGCCCTGGAGGTAGCCATTGATGTTTTTCCATTCGTAGGCGGCCAGGTGGGTGTCTGCGTCGCGGAATTTGTGCTTGGCGACCTTGGTATCCAGCCGTTTGCCCCGGTTGTCGAGCAATTTGTAGCGGTGGAGTTCTTTGGTGCGCTTGAGGGTGAGGACTTCCTCGCGGAAGGCTTCGCTTTGCAGTTGTTCTACGGCGAGGAAACGGTTGATGAGTTTCATCAGGCCGGAGAGCAGATCGTTTAGTTTTTGGTCAGTGCCCGTACCTTTCACTGCATCCTGCGCCCGCGCCTCCTCCAGCTTCGGCTTGGTCTTGCCCAGTTCCTTGAGGATGAAGTCGAGCAACTTGGAGGTCGCTTTGTGCCGATTGAAGTAGGGGCTGCGCACGAACTGCCGCAGGCGCTCGCGCTCGCGGCCGTCCATGGCGGTGATTTGCCTTACTACTTTGGTGTCTTGCATGGGGGAAGATAAGGAGTTTGGAGTTTGGAGTCGGGAGTCGCTGCCGCACGTACCGAAGGAGTTTGGAGTCGGGAGTCTGGAGTCTGGAGTCGCTACCGCACGTACCGAAGGAGTTTGGAGTCGGGAGTCTGGAGTCTGGAGTCGCTACCGCACGTACCGTTCGCGGCGCTACGCTCGCTCACCCAGGGCGAACGAGCGAAGTGAAGTGAGTAGAACTTGCGGTAGCGACTCCAAACTCCCGACTCCACGACTCCCGACTCTCTACCGCCAAACGATCCGGTAACTAAGCACGGGGATGAGGCCAAGCTGAAACCGTTCAATAGGCCGTTCCAGGAAGGCATCGTAGTAGACGTTGGCGGTGTTTTGTACGTTGGCCACGTTCTGCACGTCGAGGGCGAGGGTGGTGGTGGTTTTGGGGCGGGTTTTGGTTTTGTAGAGGCGGAGATCGGGGCGGAAGTAGGTGCCGGTGGAGTTTAGGAAGCCGTTGCGAAACTTGAGCGGAACGATCTGTTGTGGACCACAGTTACGACAAACCGGAGGAAGTGCTTCACCGTAACGTTCTCCACCGTAGGCAATCAGTGCGAAGTTTATACCGTAGTTTCGCGGGCGTTTTATCTTATCGGTACCTACCCACTCCCGCCCAACGGTCAGTTTGGTGATGAAGTCTGACGAGTAGCGATCTTTTACCCATATTTCTTCCAGGAATTCCTGGCGGGTTTCGGCACGTAACAATGTGAGGCTGCCCCGGTAATACCATCCTTCCGACTTTTTGCCTCCGGCAAGTTCAAGTTCAGTGCCATAACGGCGAGTTGGGCTTGTTGTGGTTAGTCCAATACCTCCACTAAGAGGGTCGAACTCCAATAGGTTATTTGCAGAATAAAGAAAGTCTCCTTCGCGGTCAACGTATTCTCGGGGGGTATACTGGTAGAACCCACCAATCTTTGCCTGAGTTCCGAAGAGACGAAAGCTGTAGCTAAGATCCGCTTGGTTTGAAACGGGTACGAAGAGGTCTTCCTGAAAACGACGGGCCAATAATGAACTAGCAATTGGTAGACGTGAAACCCGTTGAGCGGAGACCGCCAAGCGCCCTTGTCCTATCCTGTATACGTATTGCATCCTTGGTTCCCAAACGAAGTCGTTCAGTTCTTCACCTTCAAAGAATGCGATCCTTATGCCTCCGCTGAATTCATGTCGGCCCCCGACGTTATTGTATTCCACAAACGGAGCTGCGCTGTTGATATTTGTCCGAAAGAATATTCGCTGACCACCAGAGAAAACAGTGCCGGAGGGTAAATACTCTACTTCCTGGTTAAGAGCCTCTATCCCGGTACTGAAGGTTTCTTCGGTGTTGAAGTAATAGTCGTATTTAATTCGAGCATTGATGAGTGTATTGTCAAGTCCGTTGGTTTGCTCAAAACCAAATGGTTCGGGGTTGGCACTGTTTGTAGTTCTTCGAGACTCGGTAGTAGAGTAGGACAGCCCCGCTTCAAAACGGCCGCGCTCAGTTTGCTTCAAAAAACTGCTTCCAAAAATATTGACGTAGCTTTCAAAATCAATATCTGTCAACTCCTTCTGCTCCGTAATCTCCGTCTCCGTAGAGTCCGGCCCCCGGAAAACGTTTGAACTCTGCCCCAGAATAGCAAACGCACTAACCTCCCCCCCATCCCACTCATGATGCAAATGCGCGTTTACATCCGCAAATCGAATCTCCTCCCCCCCAAAGTCAACGCCCATATCCGCCAGCAAACCGGTGAAGCTGTAGCGGCCGTTGACGAGGTAGCTCGTCTTGCCGCTGTTGCCAATCGGCCCCTCCGCCATCAGGTCAAAGCCGATGAAACCGGCCTGGGCCTGGTACTTGCGGCGGGTTTTGCTGCCGGGCCGGAGGCGCAGGTCGAAAGTGCCGCCGGTAGCGAAGCCGTACTCCACCGGGAGCCCGCCGGCCAGGAAGCCCGAGTTGCCCAGCATCTGCGCCGAGATGGCGTTGACGCCTCCGCCGCTCAGCGTCGGGAAGTCGTAAAAGGTACCCGCGTTGGCGGTGTGGTTGGGGTTCACGATGG
>CAYWMW010000258.1:0-6558 GCA_964458975.1 uncultured Lewinella sp.
TCAACGGTTGAAGTTACGGAAAGATGCGGAAATGGCTTGAGATGGCGGTTAGAACACCCGGGAAGGGTCGCTCCAATTCGCGAGGGGCTGATCCCTGCCTTCGGCATCGACCAACCCCTCGCTAGGTGACGTACCCCTTCGGGGCACTGAGGGACGGTAAACGTTTTCGACTTATACCATAGTTTTACCCTGCTCCTTTACCCCCTCCCTTGCACCTGCGCCCTCGCCCCCTAAAGCTGCTGCGCCTTCGGGAAAAACAGCCAAAACCCCACCGCCGCCAGCAAGCCAACCGCCCCCGGCACGAGCCAAATCACCGACCAGTCGTGCCCGCCTCCCGGCAGTGCATTGGCCAGCACAACTTCTCCGGCCAGCCAGCTGCCGATAAAAATGCCAAGGCCCTGATTCGCGAAAGAAACCAGCCCCTGGGCGGTGCTCCGCAGTGCCGTCGGCACCCGATTATCGACGTAAATCTGAGCCGCGACGACGATCCATACGAAAGCAATACCCTGCACCGCCAGGCCGAGGTAAAGCAAAAATTCGTAGTATTCCGGCCGGGCAAAAGCGAAGAGGAAGTAGCGCGCGCCCCAGGCAACCAGGCCCCAGAAAAAGATGGTACGAAACCGGAGTTTCCGAAAAACCCACGGCATCGCAAACAAGATCCCGATCTCAAAAAACTGCCCGACAGACATCTTCGCCGCCGCCGCCGACCAGCCGACTTCGTTCAAAAACGGATTCACGAAGCTGTAGTAAAAAGACGACGGAATGCACGAAAAAAACACCGCCACCAGCAGCACAATCATGCCCGGCTCCCGAACGATCCGGCCCACCTCCGGCCCGGTAAGCATCGAAAAATTGAAGCCCGGTTGTGGAGGAATTTTGGGTAAGGTAAGCGCCAAAAACGCCGTCAGTACGCCCAAAACCCCACCTGCCACCAACGGCCACGGAGAGGCTTCCACCCCAAAATAACTAAGCCCCAAACCCACGAACATAAACGAAACCGTACCCCAGGCCCGCACTGCTGGAAACTCCTTCGCCGGCTTCGCTAGTTGGTGAAAACAGATGGCCGCCAGCAGGCTAAACGTCGGCATAAAGCAGAGGTTGAACACCAAAATTAAGCCGTAAACCGCCGCAAAAGACTCGACAAAAAAGCAGGCCGTAAGTGCAACAGCCGCTAGCACATTGAGCAGCACCAACATCCGGTCTGCGCTAAAATGTCGGTCTGCCAACCAGCCCACCACCGGTGGGCTCACGGTGGCCGCAATGGCGTTGGTAGCGTAGATCATCCCTACCTCACGGCCGCTGAAACTCAGCGTTTGTAACAGGTAAGTACCCAGGCAAATGACGCTTGAGGCAAAGACGGCATTCTGAAGGAACTGAAGCGCCGAAAGACGAAAAGTGGTGGACATGGGGCGAAGGTAGGGCAAAGCTATTCTGCCATTACTCCAAATTAATCACACTTTTGGCAAAAATCAGAAACAATGATCTAAACATACTGATCATCTCCCCCCAACAACTCCTCCACCTTCTCCGCCGAGCGCGGCACGCGGTTGGGGTCAAGTTCCAGCCGGTCTTCCGTTTTCATTAGCCAGGCTGCCAGCACCAGACAAATTCCTCCACTCGTCAGTAGTAGCCCGAGTAGTAGTAAGTCAACTTGAGTACCAGCAATATGAGGAGGTTCCCAGCTTTGAATTTTATACAACGCTCCCAGCAGAACAATCTGTAGAGCAATGACAATTATGGTGTATCCTGCTTTGTTTAAGAAGCGTTTCATTTTGGAACGGGTTATAGCTAGAACACGACAAACATACGGTTTGGCGGACGTAAAAACGGTAAGTATGACGTATTCATCATTTGTCCCGTAACAAAAAGCCTCCTACATTTGCAGCAGCAACGGAAACGCCCGGCGCAGTTGATTTTCCTTAACTTCTGTTTTTCCCCAGGAGAGTAAACGCTTTGGCGTTTACTCTCCTGGGGAAAAACAGAAGTTAAGGAAACCACCCATTTATAACGAAGCGCGGAGAGCACAGGCTCTGTGAAACGCTGGCAACCACTTCCTCCCCGGCCGGAGGAAAAAGGTGCCAAAGCCTGCCCCGCAATATTGCGGGAAACTATAAAACCATTCGCCAATGCATTACCTCTCCGTATCCATTTTGTCTACGCCCATAACCGGCGCGGATCATGGATAAACAACTCCTACAAGACGAATCACTGCTTGGCAACCTGCTCGACCAGGTGAAGAAATTCACCGTCGGTTTCCGGGCGGATGGTGAGCGCTCTGCGGGATCTACGCTGCGGACTACTCCGGATTTCAGTTTACCGAATTTGGGCGACGGCGCGCAGGATGCAATGAAGGTTTTCGAAGATCGTTGGAACGCTTACTTCGCCGCCTTCGTCAACTGGCAGTACAAAACCTCCCAGGCAGAAGAGATCGTGGCGGAGCTGCACCTTGCTATCCAAGAACTCCACCCTGTACCTGCGGCCCCGCCCCCTTAAAATAAAGGTATAAAAGGGTGAAAGGGGTAAAGGCTACAACCTTCACTCCACCTTCCCCTTTTCTTCCCCTCTCCCCTCCTTTTTTCCATTACCCCCTTACTTCTTTACTTATGAATTTCGAAACCCTCCAACTTCACGCCGGCCAGGAAGTCGACGAAACCACCCGCAGCCGCGCCCTGCCGCTGTACCAGACCACCAGCTTCACGTTTCGCGACAGCGAGCACGGGGCAAAACTCTTCGCCCTTCAGGAGTTCGGCAACATCTACACCCGCATCATGAACCCGACTACGGACGCGTTCGAGAAGCGGGTCGCGGCCCTCGAAGGCGGCGTGGCGGCGGTGGCTACGGCTTCCGGTCAGGCAGCCCAGTTTCTGGCGATCAACAACATCGTACAGGCGGGCGAAAACATCGTTTCCAGCCCCTACCTCTACGGCGGAACGTACAACCAGTTCAAGGTGGCGTTTAAGCGCATCGGCATCGAAGTCCGCTTCGCCGAAAGCACCGACCCGGCTGACTTCGCCAAGCTGATCGACGGTAAGACCAAGGCGATCTACACCGAAACACTGCCCAACCCGAGTTTCCTCGTCCCTGACTTCGCGGGCCTGAGCGCCCTGGCCAAGAAGGAAGACCTGCCCCTGATCGTGGACAACACTTTCGGCGCCTGTGGTTACCTCTGCGCGCCGCTGAAGCACGGCGCTGACATCGTGGTTGAGTCCGCCACCAAGTGGATCGGTGGCCACGGCACCAGCATCGGCGGCGTGATCGTTGACGGTGGTACGTACGACTTCGGTAACGGCAAATACCCGCAGTTCACCGATCCGAGCCCCGGCTACAACGGCCTTGTGTTCAACGATGTTTTCGGCAAAGATGGCCCCTTCGGCAACATCGCCTTCGCCATCCGCTGCCGGGTGGAGGGCCTGCGCGACTTCGGCCCCGCCGCCAGCCCGTTCAACGCCTGGTTGCACGTACAGGGGCTGGAAACGCTTTCCTTGCGCGTACAACGCCATGTTGACAACGCCCAGGCCATCGCCGAATGGCTGGATGCGCACCCGAAGGTAGAGTCCGTCACCTACGCCGGTCTGCCCAACCACGCTGGCCACGCCAACGCCAAGAAGTACCTCACGAATGGCTTCGGCGGAGTACTCGGCTTCCAGGTGAAGGGCGACAAGGCCGACGCCACCAAGGTAGTCGATAACCTGAAGCTGATCAGCCACCTGGCCAACGTTGGTGATGCGAAGACGCTCATCATCCAGCCCGCCGCAACGACGCACCAACAGCTGCCGGCGGATGCACAGCTCGCCGCCGGGGTATTCCCGAACGCGCTGCGCCTCAGCGTCGGCATTGAGCACGTTGATGACATTAAGGCGGATTTGGAGCAGGCTTTGGCGTTGGTGTAAACCACAACTGAGGAAACGTGAGACAACCCTACCCAACTGGATAGTGTTGTCTCACTACCACAGGAACTAAGGGGTTGCGGAATAATAAGTTATTCTGGTGACCACGCAGTAGCAGCGAAGCTCAAATGAGTGATCGTGGTCCTGATTGAGTTCGAGACGGCGCAAGCATAGCCATCGCTACGGTTGTGACGGCTCGAACTCAATCAGGGCCGCGAGTGCCATTTTTTAAACGGATAACTTATTGTTCCGCAACCCCTAAGTACCCATTTTCCCTTTATTGATCGTCAAACCATTAAACTAATGTCGGTAGAAGTAAACCAGTTTTTGCAAAAAGCTCCCTCCCTAAACCGTGAAGAACAAATCATGGTTTTGCGGACATTAGTAGGTTTGCTTTTTCCCAAACAAGAAATAGTCGTTACCGGCATTATCCGAAAAACCCCGGGAGTCGTCGGCGGGTCCGCTCGTGTTAGAGATATGCGCATTCCTGTATGGATGATTATTGATCTTCGGAACCAGGGCTGGGACGATACCAAGTTTGAAGAGTATTATCCGCAGATTACAAGTGCAGACTTGAAAGCCGTAAGTGATTATTACGATAAGCACAAGGATGAAATAGACGCGGAGATCATAGAAAACGACTTGGCATGACGCTCCTATTAGCGAACGAACAGGTTTCTTTCCGTCTCGTCGACCTACTGAAAGATGCTGAATTAGATATACTGACAATAAATGATTTAGGAAAAGATGACCAGCGTTTTCCTGATGAAGATGTCTTGACGCTCGCTCATTTACCTGGCCGGGCCGTTATTACTTTTGACCGCAGAGATTACAGCAAGTTACATCAGCAGGGTATCGCCCATTCTGGCATAATTCTTTGTAAGCATAACATGCCTATAAATCTGTTAGCTCACGAAATCATGGTGCTTGCACAGTCTGGTGAAGACATCAGTAATAAAGTCGTACGCATCATTCAGAATAGTGATGACCAGTCATAGTTCATGGCGCTAGCAAGCTGTAGAAATAACAACAGGAACAATGACCCCGAAATACTACCAAGAACAATACAAAGTCCTCCACCGCCCTATGCCCCTCTTCGGCTCCGGCGTAGAAGAAAGCCTGGAGCCGATCCCCGAAGCCGATTTCCACCGCCCCGTTGGTCACCGAACCATCGCCCAGCTCATCGGCCACATAGTCGCCTGGCGGCGCAACACTTCCCTGCGCTTTCGGGGCCTACCGCGCCCGAAGATTGAGCTTAACTCCCCGGAAGACTGGCCCGACTACTCAGGTAAGACCAAGACCGAAATGCTCGCTGAATTAGCAGAAACCAAAGAACTTATGCTCCAGGCCTACGCCGAATTTGACTACAGCAAAGTTGATGAAAAGCTCCACCCGAACTATTACTACACCTTCCGCCATGCACTTGATGGTGCGGTTCAGCACGATATTTACCATTTGGGGCAAATCAATCTCCTTGCTAGACTGATAAAGGGATAAGGTACTTTCCTTCTCCCTTTCCCTCCTTATTCCTTTACTCCCTTCCCTCCCTTACTCCCTCCCCCCCTTACTCTTGACCAACTACCTCTACATCTCCCATCCCTTCGCCCTGGAATCCGGCGCGTCCCTTCCATCTCTGACGGCAGCCTACAACACCTACGGCCAGCTCAACGCGGCGGGTGACAACGTGATCTGGATCTGCCACGCCCTGACCGCCAACAGCGATGCGGAAGACTGGTGGCCGGGGCTGGTTGGGCAGGGTTTTACCATTGATCCGGACAAATACTTCATCGTCTGCGTCAATATGCTGGGGAGTAGCTACGGCAGTACCAGCCCTAAAAGCTTGAACCCGGAGACGGGCAAAGCTTACGGCCTCGACTTCCCCCTCATCACTACGCGCGATCAGGCCCGCTTTTTTGACCTCGTTGCTAACTACCTCGGCATCCGGCGTATTCGCCTCCTGATGGGCGGCAGTATGGGTGGGCAGTGCGCCGGGGAGTGGGCCTGCCTGAAGCCGGAACGCTTCGATCTGCTGTGCTTATTGGCCACCAACGCCCGGCATTCCCCGTACGGAATCGCCCTGAACGAAAGCCAGCGGATGGCCCTGCGGGCCGACCCCACGCTGGGAACCGATGCGCCGGATGCCGGTCGGCTGGGGCTCGAAGCCGCCCGCTCCGTGGCCGTACTTTCCTACCGGCACTACCGCACGTACCACGCGACCCAACAACAGCCCAACCCGGAAGATATTGATGATTTCCGCGCCAGCAGCTACCAACGCTACCAGGGCTATAAACTCTGGAAACGCTTCGACCCCGCCTGCTACTACGCCCTCACGCGGGGTATGGACAGCCACAGCCTCGGCCGGGCGCGCGGCGGCGAAGCCGCGGCGCTGCAACGCATCACCGCTCCAACCCTCATCATCAGCATCGATACCGACGTACTGTTCCCGACCGAAGAGCAGTCTTTGCTCAGTCGCTTCATCCCCAACAGCCGTCTTGACGTGATGTCTTCGGACTACGGCCACGACGGGTTCCTCGTCGAAACGCCCACCATCGGCCTCCTGCTCGCCGACTTTCTGGCGGATCAGTTGCAGATCGATGCGGGGACGAAGCATGCCTTTACGGATGGGCTTAGTGGTAGGACTTTTGCTATTCCGGGGACGGAGGAGGTGTAG
>CAYWMW010000259.1:0-6550 GCA_964458975.1 uncultured Lewinella sp.
CAACCCCTCGCTAGGGGACGTACCCTTTCAGGGCACTGAACCAAGGGCATCGACTTTCCTGCAACCGTAATTAACTACCGAATAGACTGCTGAGGAAGCGGTTCCCAAAGGAGCCGGTAGCAATTTCGCCGCGACTCCAGACTCCTCACTGCGCGAGGGGCTGATCTCCGCCTGCGGCTTCGATCAACCCCTCGCTAGGGGACGTACCCTTTCAGGGCACTGAACCAAGGGCATCGACTATCCCGCAACCGTAATTAACCACCGAATACACCCTGGAAGAATCGGTTTACAAAGCAGCCGGTAGTAACTTTGCCGGGACTCCAGACTCCTCAACTCCAGACTCCCGACTCATATGGCAGGCTCCTCCCACGGCAAACTATTCCGCATTTCTACCTTTGGCGAAAGCCACGGCGTCGGCCTCGGCGTCATCATTGATGGTTGCCCGGCGGGGCTCGACTTTGATCTTGACTTCATCCAGGCTGAGCTGGCGCGCCGCAAACCCGGCCAAAGCCGCATCGTGACCCAACGCAAGGAGGAAGATGGTGTGCGGGTACTCTCCGGCGTATTCGAGGGCAAAACCACCGGTACGCCCATCGGCATGATCATCATGAACAAGGACCAGCGGAGCAAAGACTACGGACACATCTTCGATAAGTTCCGCCCCAGCCACGCCGACTACACCTTCCACGCCAAGTACGGCGCGCGCGACTACCGGGGCGGAGGCCGCTCCAGCGCCCGCGAGACCGCCGCCCGCGTTGCCGCCGGCGCCGTTGCCCAACTACTGCTGCGCCACTACGGCATCAGCATTAAAAGCTACGTTTCCCAGGTAGGCAACATCGTGTTGGACAAGCCGTACCAGGACCTCGACCTAAGCCAAATCGAAGCGAACGACGTTCGTTGCCCCGACGCGGAGACGGCCGCGGTGATGGAGAAAGAAATCCTGGCCGTCCGCAAAGCCGGAGACACCATCGGCGGGGTCATCACCTGCGTAGCGACCGGCGTTCCCGCTGGCTGGGGCGAGCCGGTGTTCGACAAACTCCACGCCGACCTCGGCAAGGCGATGCTGAGCATCAACGCCTGCAAAGGCTTCGAGTACGGCTCCGGCTTCGCCGGCGTAACGATGCGCGGCAGCGAGCACAACGACGAATTCTACACCGAGGAAGACGGAACCGTTCGGACAAAAACGAACCGCAGCGGCGGCATCCAGGGCGGTATCTCCAACGGGGAAGACATTTACTTCCGTGCCGCCTTTAAGTCGGTCGCGACCATCATCCAGGACCAAAGCTCCGTCAACGAAGCGGGCGAAAGCGTTACGGTTACCGGGAAGGGGCGGCATGACCCCTGCGTTTTGCCGCGGGCGGTGGCTATTGTTGATAATATGACGGCGCTGGTTTTGGCGGATCATTGTTTGCGGGGGCGGGGAAATCAGTTGGGATGAGGTAAGGGGTTGTGGAACAATATGGGGCCGGTGGGTAAAGAAGCCTCCGCCCAGCTCTTCTTCCATGGCCTTTGGGGACAGTGGAAGGTAGGGGATACGCACGCTATTGGAGCAGGTCTCCATTGAACTGGTTTAAACTTTCCGTTCGCGACCTTATCCGCGCCCTGATTTCTGCTGGCGTCGTTACGAAAATCCTCATGTAGCTACGGCTATACTCCGGTTTTCGTGCCTAGTCAGCAAAAATCAGACCTGCGGAACGGCCAGCTCAGGAAAGTTTAAACCAGTTCATTGCTAGAACGGCATCTCCCGCCTCAACATGTGAGCTAAAACAACCGCTCCATCGACGCGCTCGAAAACGGTGCCAACCGCTTCGGGCTGGGGGCTAACGCCTACTTCAGCGGCCACCACTCGAAGCTCAGCCTGGAGTATGCCCGCCAACAGTACAACGACCTTGACGCCCGCAACATCATCACCGTTCAGGGTATGATTTACCTGTAACCACTCATTCATAAAAACGCACTACACATGCCACTCGATAATAAAGCCAATGCGGCGGCCTATTGGAAAGAAAACCTTAGGAACCTCACCATTCTGCTCGTCATCTGGTTCCTGGTTTCCTACGGCGCCGGTATCCTCTTTAAGGCTCCGCTCGACAACTTCCGCCTGGGCGGCTTCAAGCTCGGCTTCTGGTTCGCTCAGCAGGGTTCCATCTACGTATTCGTCATCCTCATCTTCGTTTACGTTCGGCTCATGAATAAGCTGGACAAAAAGTACGGCTACGACGAGGAGTGATTGGTCATTTGGTCGGGTGCTGCTGTGGCACCATAAAACCACCGGACCACCGGACCACAAAACCATCTCCTTTACCAGCCACTGCACCGGCGTCCTGCGCCCAAACGTGCTTTGAGCTCACTTTCTACTATTCAAATTAACAACATAATGGACGTTCAAACCTGGACATATGTACTAGTCGGCCTGACTTTTACGCTATACATCGGTATCGCTATCTGGTCACGCGCTGGCTCAACCAAAGAATTCTACGTCGCCGGTGGCGGTGTTTCTCCCCTCGCCAACGGTATGGCCACGGCCGCCGACTGGATGAGTGCCGCCTCCTTCCTAAGTATGGCCGGCATCATCGCATTTTCCGGCTACGACGGCTCGGTTTACCTCATGGGGTGGACCGGCGGCTACGTGCTGCTGGCTTTATTGCTAGCTCCCTATCTGCGAAAATTCGGCAAGTTCACCGTACCCGACTTTATCGGAGACCGTTACTACTCCAATACCGCCCGCCTGGTCGCTGTATTCTGCGCACTCCTCGTATCATTCACCTACGTAGCCGGACAAATGCGCGGCGTAGGCCTCGTCTTCTCCCGCTTCCTGGAGGTGGACATCAATACCGGAGTTATCATCGGCATGATCATCGTTCTCTTCTACGCCGTACTCGGTGGGATGAAGGGCATCACCTACACCCAGGTGGCGCAGTACTGTGTTTTGATTTTCGCTTTCATGGTTCCCGCCATCTTCATCTCCTTTCAAATGACCGGCAACCCCATCCCACAACTCGGTATGGGTAGTACCCTGGCTGATGGTTCCGGAACCTTCCTGCTCGATAAGCTCGACGGACTTAGCACCGACCTTGGATTTGCCGCCTACACCGATGGCTCTAAATCAATGATCGATGTGTTTGCCATTACGCTGGCGTTGATGGTCGGTACGGCCGGTTTGCCCCACGTGATTGTCCGTTTCTTTACCGTAAAACGGGTAAGGGACGCGCGTAAGAGTGCTGGTTACGCCCTGCTGCTGATCGCCATTCTTTACACGGCTGCTCCGGCCATCGCTGTATTCGCAAAAACGAATATGATCGATAGCGTCGTAGAAAAAACCTACGAAGAGCAACCGGATTGGCTGAAGAACTACGAAAATATCGGCCTGATCGCCTGGACGGATAAGAACAATGACGGCGTCGTTCAGTACGGCCCCGGTTCCGCATTCCTCGGCAAACCTGCTTATGACGGGGACAACCGCGTTGCATCAGGCGCCCGCGCTATTACCAACGTTAACCCTGCTACGGCCAACGAACTTTACGTTGACCGCGACATCATGGTACTCGCCAATCCTGAAATCGCCAACCTTCCCGCTTGGGTGATCGCGCTGGTCGCAGCTGGTGCACTTGCTGCTGCCCTGTCTACCGCTGCCGGTCTGCTGCTGGTTATCTCCGCCTCCGTTTCTCACGACCTGATCAAGAAGGTGATCAACCCTAACATCTCCGAAAAAGGTGAGCTGATTGCGGCTCGCTTAGCTGCCGTTGGTGCGGTATGTGTAGCTGGTTACTTCGGCATTAACCCGCCCGGATTTGTGGCGGCCGTTGTTGCGCTGGCCTTCGGCCTCGCCGCCGCTTCCTTCTTTCCCGCTATCATCCTTGGCATCTTCTATAAACGGATGAATAAGGAGGGCGCGATCGCAGGTATGGTGGTTGGTATATTAGCGATGCTGCTCTATATGATCAAGTACAAGCTTGGTTGGTTCGACGCTACGCTGCCTTCCAGCGATGAATGGTGGTTCGGTATCTCTCCTGAAGGGTTCGGTACCATCGCCATGCTTATCAACTTCTTTGTCAGCCTTACCGTATGTCACTTCACTTCCCCGCCACCACAGGAGGTGCAGGAAATTGTTGAGAATATTCGTATTCCGAGTGGTGCAGGTGAGGCTATAGAGCATTAATGGCTATTTATGACTAAGAAAAGACTTCGTGGAGGTAATTACCTGAGAATTGTGATTGGTTCTCTTATTACTAACCGAACGGGAATACTGGAAAAACAATAGAGATTATGATCAGCGATTGAGCTGGTTAGGAGTACTGCCAGGTGTCATCATAGCCATCAATGGCTATTTTTGGCACGAATAGGCGCGGCTTCAGGATTCATCGCCGTAGATTTAGGCGTACAACGAAAAGTCACGATCATGAGTAACTACCACATCAAACACCTCGAAGAGTACTGGCAAGTCTACCGCGCCTCCGTCCGCAACCCCGAACTGTTCTGGGAGGAGATCGCCGAAGAACACTTCCTCTGGCGCAAAAAATGGGACAACGTCCTCAACTGGGATTTCAGTAAGCCCGAAATCAAGTGGTTCGAGGGCGCGCAGCTCAATATCACCGAGAACTGCCTGGACCGCCACCTGGCCACCCGCGCCGATAAAACGGCCATCCTCTTCGAGCCGAACGACCCCAAGGAAGAAGCCCAGCACATCACTTACCGGGAGCTGCACGAGCGGGTTTGCCGCATGGCCAATGTACTGGCCGAACAGGGGGTGGAGAAAGGCGACCGCGTCTGCATCTACCTGCCGATGATCCCGGAACTGGCCGTTTCCCTGCTGGCGTGCGCCCGCCTCGGAGCCGTTCATTCCGTCGTCTTCGCCGGTTTCAGTGCTACGGCCCTGGCCACCCGCATCAACGATTGTGATTGCAAACTGGTCATCTGTTCCGACGGCTCCTACCGGGGGAAAAAGACCATCGACCTGAAGACCATCGTCGACGAAGCCCTGGAGGAATGCCCGGGCGTAACGACTTCGCTGGTCGTTAAGCGCACGGGCGGCAAAGTAACGATGAAAGAGGGGCGCGACCGCTGGATGCAAGGTTTGTTGGAAGAAGCAAAGCCGGACCGGGCAGCAACCATCGTAGACGCCGAAGATCCGCTTTTCGTGCTCTATACTTCCGGCTCTACGGGCAAGCCGAAGGGCATGGTTCATACCACGGGGGGCTACATGGTCTACACCGCCTACACCTTCAAAAACGCTTTTCAGTACCGCGAGAAAGACGTCTACTGGTGTACGGCAGACATCGGTTGGATCACCGGCCACAGCTACATCGTCTACGGGCCACTGGCCAACGGAGCGATAACGGTCATGTTCGAGGGGGTCCCGTCTTACCCCGATTACGGGCGTTTCTGGGAGATCGTCGAGAAGCATAAAGTCAGCCAGTTTTACACGGCTCCGACCGCCATTCGTGCCCTCGCCAAGGAAAGCCTGGATTTCGTAAATAAGTACGACCTGAGCAGCATTAAGGTGCTCGGCACGGTCGGTGAACCCATTAACGAGGAAGCCTGGCACTGGTACGACGAAAACATTGGCAAGAAGAACAGCCCCATCATCGATACCTGGTGGCAGACCGAAACCGGCGGCATCATGATCAGCCCGATCCCGTATTCCACACCGACCATCCCCACCTTTGCGACGCTACCGATGCCCGGCATCCAACCGGTACTCATGGACGAGAACGGTAAGGAGATCAGAGGCAATAGCGTTGAAGGCCGGCTGGCCATCAAGTTCCCCTGGCCGAGCATCGCCCGGACGATCTACGGCAACCACGACCGGTACCGGGATACTTACTTCTCGGCTTACCCCGGCACCTACTTCACCGGCGACGGCGCACTGCGCGACACCGTCGGCTACTACCGTATCACGGGCAGGGTAGACGACGTCATCATCGTCAGTGGCCACAACCTCGGTACAGCACCCATCGAGGATGCCATCAACGAGCACCCGGCCGTTGCGGAAAGCGCCATCGTCGGGTACCCGCACGACATCAAGGGCAACGCGCTTTACGGCTACATCACGCTCAAGGAAACCGGCGAAGGCCGTGACCACGATAACCTCCGCAAGGAAATCAACCAATTGATTACGGACCGGATCGGCCCCATCGCCAAACTGCAAAAAATCCAGTTCACCAATGGCTTGCCGAAGACCCGTAGTGGCAAGATCATGCGTCGGATCTTGCGTAAGATCGCTGGAAAGGATACCTCCAACCTGGGTGACATCAGCACGCTACTCAACCCGGAGGTCGTAAAGGCGATCATGGATGAATCCCTTGCTTAGGGGTTGCGGAATGATAAGTTATTCTGGTAAAAATGAGCGATCGTGGTCCTGGCGAGTTTCAAACGGGCGAAGACATAGCCGTAGCTACGTCTTTAACCGGTTGAAGCTCGCCAACGCCGCGAGCGCCGTTTTTCAGACGAGCAAGTTGTTGTCGCGCGAACCCTTAACTAACTCCCTTTATTCAATCCTTTACACGGCCAAATAAATGAGACTAATCACCAACATTCTCCTACTCTCCCT
>CAYWMW010000260.1:0-2503 GCA_964458975.1 uncultured Lewinella sp.
GTGCGCAACACCTACATCTACCCGCCCGCGGAATCGATGCGAATTGTGGGAGACATCTTTGCCTACACCGCCAAGCATATGCCAAAATTCAACAGCATCAGCATCAGCGGTTACCACATGCACGAAGCCGGAGCTTCTGCCGATTTGGAGCTGGCCTACACCCTCGCCGACGGCCTGGAATACATCCGCACAGGCATCGCTGCCGGGCTAAAAATTGACGATTTCGCCCCCCGCCTGAGCTTCTTCTGGGGCATCGGGATGAACTACTTTATGGAAATCGCCAAACTGCGGGCCGGGCGTTTGCTGTGGGCGGAAATCGTGAAGGAATTCGAGCCGCAAAACCCAAAATCGATGGCGCTGCGCACGCACTGCCAGACCTCCGGCTACAGCCTCACCGCCCAGGATCCGTTCAACAACATTGCCCGGACGACGATTGAGGCGATGGCGGCGGTATTTGGTGGCACCCAAAGCCTGCACACGAATTCGCTCGACGAAGCCATCGCCCTACCCACCGATTTCTCCGCCAAAATTGCCCGCGACACCCAGAAGTACCTCCAGCAGGAAACGGGCATCACCAACGTAGTCGATCCCTGGGGCGGCAGCTACTACGTTGAAAAACTCACCGCTGACCTCGCCGACCGCGCCCGCGAGTTGATGAAAGAAATCGAAGATCTCGGCGGCATGGCAAAAGCCATCGAAAAGGGCGTACCCAAGCTCCGCATCGAAGAAGCCGCCGCCCGCAAACAAGCCCGCATCGACGGCGGCACCGACAAGATCATCGGCGTCAACCTCTTCCCCAACCTCGACGAAGAAGAGCAAATCGATGTTCTCGAAGTAGATAATAAAGCAGTGCGTAAGTCACAGCTTTCAAAATTGGAAAAGGTTAAAGGAGTAAGAGATGAAGCCGCAGTAGCGGCTGCATTGGAAACATTACGCCAGTGCGCTGCTAAGTCCCTCTCCCACAACCTCCTAGCCGCAGCAGTAACCGCCGCCCGCGCCCGCGCCACCCTCGGCGAAATCTCCGACGCTTTGGAAACCGCCTTCGGCCGCTACCGGGCCACCAACCGCATCATCTCCGGTGCCTACGCCAACGAAATGCAGCAGAACGACGACTTCCAAACCGCCAGAAACCTCACCCGGAAATTCGCCGAAGTTTACGGCCGCCAACCTCGGATCATGGTCGCCAAACTCGGCCAGGATGGGCACGACCGGGGCGCAAAAGTGATCGCCTCCAGTTTTGCCGACATCGGTTTTGACGTAGACGTAGGTCCGCTCTTCCAGACCCCGGAGGAGGCCGCTCGCTCTGCGGTTGAGAACGATGTTCACATCCTTGGAATCTCATCATTGGCCGCTGGGCATAAAACGCTGGTGCCACAGACCATCGCGGCCCTGAAGGCCGAAGGAGCCGAAGACATTATGGTCGTCACCGGAGGGGTAATTCCTGAGCAGGATTACCAATTCCTCTACGATCATGGCGTTGCCGCCATCTTCGGCCCGGGCACCGTGATTGCTAAAGCGGCCAACGGTATCCTTAGGCTGTTTCTTGGGGAGGAATAACCACTTTACGGTATTTAAGCATTCAAATCCAGCAGGTCATTCATCGTAAAAACCCCTTGCTTGCCCACCAGCCAACGCGCGGCGGTGAGCGCTCCTTTGGCGAAACCTTCGCGGGAGTGCGCGGCGTGCTTCAGGCTCAAAGTATCCACCTTACTCGATAGTTCAAGGGTGTGCGTTCCCGGCACGCCTGCTTCACGAACAGCCTTGATCGGAACCGGAGCTTTGCCTTCTTTGGGCGCAAACGCAGGTGCAATGTGCGTTTGCGGAACATCGGATTTGACCGAAGACAGCGCCCAAGAGTCATAAGCATCCAGCTGATCCCCTACCCTTTCCGCCAAAGTAATGCCCGTTCCAGAAGGCGCGTCCAACTTTTGCTCGTGGTGGATTTCCTCCACAGACGCTTCGTAACCGCCGTACTGATTGGCCAACTGCGCCGCCCGCTCCGCCACCGCAAAGAAGATGTTGACCCCGATGCTGAAATTGCTCGCCCAGAACAACCCTCCTTCGGCCGCAGCAACCTTATCGGACACGGCAGGCAGCTCCGCCAGCCAGCCCGTCGTACCCACCACGATCGGAACCCCAGCCTCCAAAGCCAACTCAATGTTCGGTATCGCCGACTCCGGACGGGTAAACTCAATCGCCACGTCCGCCACAGACAGATCCTCCGCCGTAATCTGCTGACGGTTGTCCTCGTCCACAATCAAAACGATTTCGTCGCCAGCAGCTTTCGCCAGCCCTTCGATGTAGCGGCCCATTTTGCCGTGGCCTATTAATGCTATTTTCATTTTCAAAACGACTGAAGGCCAGCTGGCCCGATCAAGAATTTAGTTGGCACTCAAACAGCTACCAGAAATCAAATAGAGTTGGTATAGTCGGCACATTCTATTTTTACCTTTTGCATTCATTGCGTCCTCTGTGTTCTGTGTGTGCTCTGTGTTCTTTGTGT
>CAYWMW010000260.1:2603-6546 GCA_964458975.1 uncultured Lewinella sp.
TCTGTGTGTGCTCTGTGTTCTTTGTGTTCTGTGTGTGCTCTGTGTTCTTTGTGTTCTGTGTGTTCTATGTGTACTCTGTGTGTTCTCTGTGTTCTGTGTGCTCTACCCCCAAACTAAGCCGCAGAAAACATAGTACTCCCCTCCAACTCCGTAAACTTCACCGGCAGCACCCCACTACCCTGCTGTTCGTTGGTAAACACCCCGTAGATCGTATCCACAGCCTCCATCGTAAGCTTATTGTGGGTTACGATGATGAACTGGCTGTCTTTGGAGAATTTCTTGATGATCTTGTTAAACTTGGCGATGTTCGCATCGTCCAGCGGAGCGTCCACCTCATCGAAGATACAGAAGGGCGCGGGCTTGAGGAGGTACAGCGCGAAGAGCAACGCCGTTGCCGTCAGCGTCTTCTCTCCTCCGGAGAGCTGACTGATGGTCGTCGGCCGTTTACCCTTCGGTTTCGCGATGATTTCGATCTTGGATTCCAGCGGAGATTCCGGTGTCTCCAAGATGAGGTCACAGTTGTCATCCTCGGTAAACAAGCTACGGAATACGTCGATGAAGTGCGTCCGTACCGTCTCGAAGGCGTTCAGGAATTGCACCGTTGCGGTGGTCTCAATTTCTTTGATGGTCTTTATCAGAGTGTCTTTAGCTTCCGTGATGTCGTCGCGCTGCTTAGAGATTGTATCGTGGCGCTCTTTCATCTCGTCGTAAGCCTCTACGGCCATCGGGTTAATCTCGCCGTAGTTGCCGATGCGGCCACGGAGACGGTCTACCTTAACCTCAAGGTCCCCCACGGAACCGACCCACTCCGGAACCTCAAGCCCAGTAAGCTCCTCCAGGCCGATGTTGAACTCAATCTTGAGCCGCTCCGCCAGTCCGTTGATTTTGAACTTGATGTCGGTAAACTTCTCCTTCAGCTGGTTCACCATCACCTGCCCGTCTTGTCGGCGGCGGTTCTCCCGGCGCAGGTCGTCTTCCATACCATTGATGGCCGTACGGGCGCTGAAGTAATCCTGCTCGGCGGCGTTGAGCGTTGTTTGGTACTCCGTACGGTTGGCGTACATCGTTTCCAGGTTCTTGGCCTGAAGCTTTTCTTGTTCCTCGAACTGGCGAGACTCTTTGGCCAGCTTTTCCAACTGCTCCTTATTGGTAAGGTCCTGATCGCCCAGCTCTTTCAAGCGGTTGCGGCGGAAGTTAATTTCCCGCTCCAAGGTTTCCACCTGGTTCTGCTGCTGGATGAAGCTGATGTTCTGCTGGTTATAAGCCGCGCTTGCTTCGGAAAGTTGCTCGGAGAGTTGACGGTAATTTCCGTCCGTTCCCGCTAGCTGCTCCCGCATCGTTTCTACCTTCTGTTGGCTCGTTTCCAGGTCGCGAACGATGACGGAGTTGGTCTTTATAATCTCGGTGACCTGCTTGGTGAGGGCATCGTTCTTCGCCTGGGTTTCGGTGAAGTAATTCTGGAAACTATCCACCCGCGCCCGGAGGCCCGCCCGCTTCTGCTGCAGGCGGCTGAGTTCCCGTTGCTTTTCCTGAATGTCTTTATCCACCCGGCGTTGACGCAGTTCGTTCAGGCGGTTGCGCTCGGCGTAGAGCGCTTTCTCCACTTCCCGCACTTCTCCCTCGGCTTTCTTGATCGCCTTTTCCAGCACCTCAAGGTTCTTCTTCCGACCAATCTTCTTGCCCTCAAACAGGCCTACCGATCCACCGCTAACGGAGAACGGCCTGCGGATGAAACGACCACTCTGGCTAAGTACCGTAATCCCCTCCGGCGGTTGCTCCGGCAAAGCATCGGTTTTGGTCACCAGTACGTTGTGCAGCAGGTGGTCCAGCAAACGCTGAAACGGCTTATCCACCTTAACCACATCGGTGGCCAACTGGGTTCCGGGGGGCAGCAGGGCCGGGCCTCCCTGATAAGCGGGGATTGCATCGAGCAGGAAAAAATTGGCTTTACCCTTCTGGCTCTTGCTAAGCAATGAGATTGCTTGCTGTGCCTCTTCCGCATCCGCTACGATGTAGTAGTTGAGGAAGTTCTCCAGATAGTTTTCAATCGCAACGCGGTAGTCCTGGTCCACTAGTACGAGGTCAGACAACAACTGTGGGTCCTCCTTCCACTGCTTACTCTGGCTGAGGAAGCGGATGGATTCCGGAAAACCCTCCAGGCTGTCGATCATGCTCTTCGTGAGCTTGAATTCGTTGCGGCGGGCATCCAGGCCACGGTTGATCTTGCTTTGCTCGTTTTGTAAACGGTCTACCGCTTCAGTGGCAGCTTCCATTGCCTCACGCCGGTCGGTTTCTGCCTGTTCCAGCTTTTCGATGGCTTTCAGCTGCTTCTCTTCCTCGGTTTCAAGGGCTTTCAGTGCGGCTTCCAGGCTCTCTTTCTCGCTGCGGCGGTCGTCCATCTCCCCGGCGTTGCGCTCAACCTGGTACTTGAAGTTCTCGATCTGGTTGGCGTTGATGGCCTTACGCTTTTCAAATTCGAAAATCTTACGCTCTTCTTCCTGCTGGGCCTTGAGGCCTTCATCTAGTCGGCCCTTCAACGATTCGTGTCCGGCGCGGATTTCCTTCAGAGCCTCCTCGGCGGCATCTAGCGCAGTTTTGCGTTCGGTGGCAACGGTTTTCTCCGTTTCCAGGCGCTTGTCCATCTCCTCAATCTGGCCCACAAAGTCGGTGAGCTGACCGGAGGCCGTAGCAATGTCCTGTTGCAATTTCTCGGTTTGCCGCCGAACGAATGTTTTGCGCTGGGCGAGCATCTGTTTCTCGTTTTCCAGCCCGCGCAGTTCGTTCACGAGTTCGTTCAGTTTCTTTTGTCGTTCGCCGAGTAATTTCTCTTTATCAACGTGCTTGGCGCGTTCGGCTTCCAGCGTCGCTTCCAGCTTCCGAATGGTTACGTCTACGTTACGGTAGTCGTCTTCAGCTTTCGTGATTTCACTCTTCAGCTTACCGTAATCCTGGCGCAGGGCGGAGACCTTCATCTGGGTCAACTGCAAGCTCTGCTGCTTATACTGCTCCTTGATCTCAAGGTAGCGGCGGGCACGGCGGGCTTGTTTCTCAAGGCTTACGAGGTTATTATTGATCTCGTGCAGCAGGTCCTCAATCCGGTCCAGATCACCCTCAGTGCTCTTTAGCTTATTCAGCGTCTCGCGTTTGCGGGCTTTATACTTACTCACCCCGGCGGCCTGCTCAAACATTTTTCGCCGGCTGTTGTCCTTATCGCTCAGGATGTCGTCCACCATTCCCAGAGCAATGATCGCGTAGGAGTTCGAGCCGATACCGGTGTCTAGCAGTAGCGTAGTAATGTCTTTCAGGCGGCACTGCACGCCGTTCAGTCGGTACTCAGAATCGCCAGAGCGGTACAGCATCCGGGTGATGGTCACCGTATTGTATTCGGTTGGCAGCAGGCCTTTATCGTTGTCAAAAGTCAGGCTAACGGAAGCCAGACTACCAGGTTTCTTCTTCTTCGTTCCGTTGAAAATAACCGAGCTCATCTTATCGAGCCGCAGTTCCCGACCCTTCTGCTCCCCCAACACCCACCGAATGGCATCAACGATGTTCGACTTGCCGGACCCGTTAGGCCCAACAATCCCGATAACGTCTTCGTCAAAGTTGACAATCGTTTGGTTGGCAAAGCTTTTAAAGCCTTTGATTTCAAGTTGGCGTAGCCGCATAGAGGGCGAAGGTATAGTGTGCGACCAATAGACTGTTAGTCCGCAGTCCCCTTAGTTTTCCCCGCGATTTCCACAGGGTTATGCACAATTTGGGCGAGGCCGCAGGTGCAAGTATGGTTAAGGGCTTTTGTTGCCACGCATCTACCGATTCCCTACGGAACTAAAAAGCAACAGCCCCGCCACTCATTACGAGTAGCGGGGCTGTCGTCTTCTATCGAGGGCCGTTGGCTTACTCCACAACGATCATCTGCTTAGTAGCAGTGAAGTTGCCAGAAGTC
>CAYWMW010000261.1:0-6509 GCA_964458975.1 uncultured Lewinella sp.
GGCTGTTGGCATCATTTTTATGTGGATGAATAAACATCGGTTTTAATGGAATTAGGAATTAGGAACTAGAAACTAGAAACTAGGGAACTAGAAACTAGGGAACTAGGAACTAGGGAACTAGAAACTAGGGAACTAGGAACTAGCACTCTAGTTCCTAGTTCCCTAGTTTCTAGTTTCTAGTTTCTAACTTCTCCGCACTCATCCGCAAATAAACCCCATTACTCCACCCGAAGCCATCCTGCACCGGGTACTCTCCCCCACCCGCTTCCAGGGTGATGTCTTCTACGTTGTACTTCTCCACCATTTTATGGACGTTGGCGTAGACGCGCTCGTTGTTGGTCATCCAGCGTTCGCGAATTTGGGCGGCGACGGAGTTTTCGTTGTAGTTCTTCAGTCCCTGATAGGTCATCCACTGGAGCGGTGGCCAGCCGTTGGGGGCGTCCCACTGCTGATCGGTATCTACCAGGCTGGTGCGAACGCCGCCGGGGGCGAGGAATTGTTCGGCGATAACATCTCCGACTGCAGCGGCCTGTTTGTCGTTAGCAATTTGGGTAAAAAGCGGATAGATACCAGCCAAGGTGAGGTAATTGGTGAACTTCCCGGTCTTCCAATTCAGGTCCTGATAAAAGCCTTTCTCCTGATCGTAGAGGTAAGTATCGATGGCAAAGCGTCGGTTTTTTGCCTGTGCACCATAAGCGGTATCGTCCACCGTTCGGTACTCGGCTAAGACGTGTTCGAGGTGACTCAGCAGGCTGTTCAGGTCCGGCGGAATAATATCGGTGGTAATGATGGAGCTGATGTTTTTGCCATCGGCGAACCAGCGAGCGGAGTAATCCCAGCCGGATTCTGCGCCGGAGCGGAGGTGGCGGGCAACCGTTTGGCTGTCGCGGCCGGATGCGCGGATGGCGAGTACGTCTTCGCGGTAAGATTCGGCGCGGGGGCGATCCCCGGCGTCGCAGTAGCGGTTGAGGAGCATTCCGTTGGGCATCCGAACTACGTGCTTTACGGCTGGGTTTTCGGCCGTAACTTCGTCCGCACCGTCCATCCAGAAGGCATATTCAGCTTCTAGTTGTGGGTAAAATTCGCGGTAGACTTCCTTGCCTTCCATTTCGGCCAGCACCTCTACCATCAGGGAGAAAAACGGCGGCTGGCTGCGCGTCAGGTAATACGTCCGGTTGCCGTTGGGGATGTGGCCGACTTCATCGATCAGGTAGGCGAAGTTTTCGACCATATCGCGGACGAGTTCGCCCTTCCCGGCCGTTTGCAGGCCGAGCAGGGTGAAGTAACTGTCCCAGTAATACACTTCGCGGAAGCGACCGCCGGGCACCACGTAGTCGTTGGGCAGCGGGAGGAGGCTGCCGCTCGCACCTTCGTCAGCACCGGCCTTGCGGGTCAGTACGGGCCAGAGGGTGTTGATGTGTTCGGTGATCGAGCGTTTGCCGTCGCTGGCAAAACCACTTTCGGGCTGCATCGGCGGGGCGAAGTTCTTTTCGGTGAAGGTCTTCAGGTCAAAAATTTCCGTTTTTACTTCACGCGCATAGTCGGCCATGATCTCTTCGGCGGGGCGCTTGGGCACCATATCTACAAAGGTTTTTCCGTCGGCAAAGATGCGCTCCATTTGTACGCGGCGAAAGAGTTCGCCGAAGAGCTGATCCGGGGCCATCCGGTCTTGAGCGGCAACCGTTTTTGTGGGCGCGGCCGCAGGTGCAGGGGAGGTTGAAGGAGCCGGATCTTGCTGGCAAGTGGAGAACAATACCCCGATCAGGAGGATCGGGAGGAGGAGTTGAGTTTTCATTTTCACTACTTTTATCTGGAGGGCTAAGATAGGGGTGGTGGCCTGGAGGGAAGAAGGTTGCCACCAAAGAAGAACCATCTAACAATAATTCTATACATTAGGGTGCCGTTAAACCTCACCCTCCCGCTTATGACCAGCAGAGAATACTTTCTCGACCTTCTGCACAGCGACCGGATACATCTGTTGATCAAAAAGATCAGAGGGTACTTCGGTACGCATCCAATTGCTGAGCCTGGCGAATACACACTTCTTTTAAACCAGTATGAGGAGTGGCGGGGGCTTCAAATCTCCAGAACCGAGCAGTTCAGGGATATGGCGAACTTCAAAAGAGCGTTCGTCCAACTTACCACCCGGTTCATTCGGCACAACGTAGGCGATGAACTCTGGGACGAGAACACCCCGGAGGAAGGCATCCACCTTAAGCTTGCAGACGTAACGGATAAGATGCTCGCTGTCCTCCACCAGTACGGTATTTCCGCATTACTCTCCTTCACCCGCTACCTGATTAAAACCCCAAGTCTTCGTAAAAAGTTAGTACACGCTGAGGCGGAGGCCGCAAAACATGACTTCCAGTACCGTGATCGGCTGCGAAAAATCACTTACAACGCTCCGGGTAGTTCTGCGCGTCAGGAAGCCGCCCGGCTGCAGGAACTTACCAACGCTAAAAGAGTAGCACTCCTAAATGACGTTGCCCTAACTATTGGTAAAATAGTTGAAGACGACCTCGTTGACCGTTACAAACTCACCTTCCGCAATGTCGAAGCTACCTTCAGCTGGCACAACTCCGCAGGAGAGCGCCAACTGTTGCTTTCCCCGTTGGAAATGATTCAGGTTCCTGCCTACCTGAACTCAGACAGTGATTATCTCGAATACAAGAGATTGATGGTTCAGGCCCAGGATGCCTACCTGGCGCACCGTTACGAAGAGGCCCACGACTTGTTCTTACGCGTAAGGAATGAGATAGACCCGGAAAGTGCCCAGCTCTACGAATTCCTACTTAGCTCTTACTTCAAAAAATACCGTGGCCCGCACCTGATTGACCGCTACCTCTCTACGAACACGAAAAGAAAGTCCACAAGGCGCGAAGAAAACCCATTGTACCAGTTGTACATCTACGCCAGCCGATTTCACCTCCTTCAGGGCCACCGCAAGCCAGACGGTACTGACCTGAGCAGTGGGCCCGTCCGGAAAGATCAGAAGCCGGGGAGTGACCTTATTGCTCAACCAGCCCAGCCCATTTTTTCGCATACTGGCTCGGAGAACCTGAAAATCATTGCCCAAGACCTTCTTCTGCGCGTTGCGCAGCGGCATACGAGCCTGGCGGATGAAGTTTTAACCGGTGTTGTCAGCCGCGAGAAGTCTACGCTAGAGCTGTGGAAGATCATCACAACGGCGCGAGACATCTACCAGTACCTGCAACCAGAGTCTATTGTCTTCGGGGCCATCGTCTCGGAGTTATTGGGGGCGAATGCGGGCTTTTGGATTACCGTTAATGATGATGGCCGCCCCACCAACGTTTACCCCGAATACGATGCGGTTGAGGTCCTTATCTCCATCGTCAGCATGGTCACAAGTAAAAGGCACCGTGAACAGAAAGCTACTTCTACTACAGGGGAAAAGGCCCTCGAACAGGTCCAGCAGGAGGTGGTCGCAGACCTGGCCGTTTTGGTCAGCGATGGTCTGCGGCTCAAGTACGAACAACTGTTGGACGCTCCGCCACTAACACCGGATGAGGCGGCGGCAACCTATCTACCTTACGTTGAGTTGATGCAGAGCTACCGTGTCGCCGACGCCTTACTCCCCGGCAGTGGCTTGTTCTTTGATGTCCCCTTCCGTGAAATCGGCAGCGGAGCGGGTAAGGTAGGCTGGTTTGAACTCGGCCGGAGCCGCAGGCTCTATACCCGCTTCACCGATCCGGATTTCGATGCACTGGCCTACTTCGAAGACCTCTGCCGCAGGAAGGATGCCTACACCGGTGTTCCCTCCTTAGGTTCCACCATCGAGCACCTAATCCAAACCTACTACCACCGCCTAAAAGACAAAACCTTCAACCTCTACCGAAGCATCAACCTGATGGGCGAGTTTGACCTTGCCCTGGCCGGTCGGCAGCGCGTTAGCGAAATCCTGTACTGCTACCGCAACTGGCAAATCTGCTTCGACGTAAACGAAGACGAAACGTTCCTGAAGTGCTGCCACGATGAAGTAGTCGGCAACGGCATCCTCTTCTGGTGGGCCATCGGGAAGCACGGCCTGCACGCCAACCCCCGTAACCTACCGCTGGGGGTTGTCTTTGATGCCCGCGAAGAACTGAACTGGTTGAACAACCAGTGTGGTGTCGGGAATCGGGAAACAGACCTCCTGACCATTACGGCGAACTACGTGAACCGCATTATCATCCCCCGCTCCAACGAGATCGGTAGGCGAACCCACGCCCAGCTCAACCCCGCCGCCGAAGACCAGCGCACCATTCTGACCCTGGTGGAGAAGGTGCTCCAGCTCGCCATTGCGGTTGGTCCGCTAAGCCAACTGGAAGACTATGTGTACGATGAGTTGATTCGGGAAAAAACCTTCCGCTGGTACGATCTGGAGGGTGATCGTTTCATCAACGAAGACCGGATTCACCAGCACGGCATTGATGCTATTCCGGCTTTAGAGGAGGCCATGCTTACCTTTTCTGCAAGCGACCGGTTTACGGCCGAGCATCTTCAGGACATGCTCGCCCTAAACCGACGGGAAGACATTCTCACGGGCTATAAAGAAGATTTCTCCCGCAATCAGGAGAAGAACTATGACGAAGACACCATCGTTCTTTTCGTCAAGATGATCGAACGGCTGATTGGCTACCACAAAATAACCGGCAACGCCAGGCTACTGTCCATGCCCTACGAGGAATTGGTCACCGGCAAGGGAAAAGTCCGCTGGGCCCGGGTACCCTGGACTTTGCTGGCCATCGACAAAGTGCTGGCGGTAGAAAAGGATGAAAACGGTAAGCCCGCACGCATCGGAGTAAAAAGGTGGCAAATCATTAGTGGCCGTATTCACCCGCGGCCACGGGTGAGGAAAATTTCTCATTTTGACTTCCGCGATGCGTACTTCTACGTCAAATACAATTATGAGACGGAGGCTATGCTTGTCTGAGGGGCTAAGGAACGCTCAAAGCTTCCGCTTGGTGGAGTTACCTTCGCCTCAGTTCAAACCAAAACATAAATTAAGTGACCTACCACACCGCCGATTACCTCTACCCCATCACTTCCTCTCCGATCAAAAACGGCATTATAGCACTGGATGAAGATGGCAGGATTACCGAAGTGCTCGACCCCGCCTCTCCAACCTTCACGGCACCCGCTGCCGAGCCCATAAAGCATGACGGTGTCCTGATTCCGGGCTTCATCAACACCCATTGCCACCTGGAGCTGAGTCACCTCGTCGGCAAAAGCCAGACGGGTAAAACGCTGCTGCCATTTTTGGTGGACGTAGTGACCATGCGCGAAATGCCACAGGAGGAAGTAGATGCCGCCATCGAAAAATGGGACGCTTACATGTGGGCCAACGGCATACAAGCCGTTGGGGACATCTGTAATAAGCTAGACACAGCCCCCGTGAAACGCAAAAGCCCCATTCGTTACTACAGCTTTGTCGAGATGTTCGACTTCCTGCAGCCAGAACGCGCGCAGGCCAGTTTCGATGGCTACAAAGCGGTCTACGAAGGCCAGGCCAACGGCAGTGGCAACGCTAAAAGCGCCGTCCCGCACGCCCCCTACACCGTTTCTGACCCGCTGTACGGCTTGATTAACGGGTTAAATGACGGTACAGAAACCGTCTCCATCCACAGCGAGGAAACACCGGCAGAAATGGAGCTGTTCCGCTCCGGTGGCGGGCCGTTTCACGCGTTCTTCCAGGGCTTCGGAGCCAGCATCGATCACTTTAAAGCCACCGGCGAAGGCTCTATTCACCACGCCATCAGCCGGATGAACCCCGCGAACCGTACCATTTTTGTTCACAATACCCTAACTGATGCTGCGGGCATTAAAGCCGCCACGGAATGGGGCAAAAACGGCGTTTACTTCGCTACTTGCCCTAACGCCAACCTGTACATTGAGAACCGGCTGCCACGCTACGATGTGTTCATCGATGCGGGTGCAAAAGTTACCGTTGGGACGGATTCTCTTACCTCCAACTGGCAGCTTTCTATTCTAGAAGAGCTTAAAACTATTAGCAAGTACCAAAGCTACGTACCGTTCGAGACCTTACTCACCTGGGCCACGATTAACGGCGCGGAAGCGTTACAGTTTGACGATGCGCTTGGCAGCCTGGATGTTGGGAAACAGCCCGGCTTGCTAGCGCTTTCTGGCTTGGGAGGAATGTCTCCTGAAGATTTCAGCATTGGAAATCAATCGGTAGTTAAGCGAATTGTCTAAGAGGGACGCCTCATAAAGTATTACAATTTCCTCATTCTCGAATAAAATAGAAGCCCCGCCACTCACAGAGTCGCGGGGCTTATTCTTTGAGATCTTGCTGGAGAATTTGCTTCCTGATTCACCAACAAACTCTAAGGGATAGAAACGCCTCATATATCTTATAAATTACAAAAGCCCCACTACTCCATGAGTAGCAGGGCTTTTGCTTTGGTTAGTGATTAAATCACAGACCGGGAGTTGACTTACTCCACAACGATCATCTGCTTAGTAGCAGTGAAGTTGCCAGAAGTCAGGGT
>CAYWMW010000262.1:0-6506 GCA_964458975.1 uncultured Lewinella sp.
GCTTACCGTAGAGTACAACTCCTCGACCGTTGGCTAGCCCTTAAAGGCTCCGACACCCCTCCAACAACCAATCCATCTCCTCCCCCTTCACCAGCGGCCCGACCTGCTCCAGCACCGTCTTATGGTAGTCGTTGATCCACGCAACGTGGTGGCGCAGGAGCAATTGCTGCTCAATCAGCGATCGATCGATGGGGAAGAGGGTAACAGTCTCAAACTCCAGCCAACCTTCTTCGGAGGCGTTTTGGATCACGACGAGGTTCTCCGTTCGGACGCCGAACTCGCCGTCTTTGTAGAAGCCGGGCTCGTTGCTTAGTACCATGCCCGGTTCGAGCTTGCGCTGCCCGGAGGGTGTCTTGGGGTTGGTGAGAATACCTGCGGGCCCTTCGTGTACGTTGAGGAAAAAGCCGACGCCGTGGCCCGTGCCGTGGCCGTAGTTCATCTGGTTGCGCCAGAGCGGGCCACGGGCCAGAACGTCGAGCTGAACACCGGTGGTGCCGGCGGGGAACTTCGCCATTGCGAGGTCGATGTGGCCCATCAGAACGAGGGTGAAGGCCTTGCGCATCTCCTCCGTTGTTTCGCCGAGGGCGAAGGTGCGGGTGATGTCCGTCGTGCCGGTTTGGTACTGGCCACCGGAGTCCAGGAGGAGTAAGCCTTCGGCCTTCAGCGTAGCCGACCCTTCCTCCGGCGCGCGGTAGTGTACGATGGCGCCGTTGCCTGCGTAGCCGACGATGGCCGGGAAGCTGTCCGTCACGTAGGGGCTGTATTCAGCGCGCAGGGCGGTGAGTTTACGGGCTACTTCTGCTTCGGTAACGCCGTCGGCGACTGCGCCGTCGAGCCAGCGCCGGAGGCGCAGCAGGGCTACGGCGTCGTGGGCCATGGTGGTGCGCAAATGCGCCAGAGAGACCTCGTTTTTGATGGCCTTCCAGCCGGGAACGGGGCTGGGGTATTCGGTGGTTGTATCGTCTCCGGCGTGCATGGCCAGGCGGGCGGAGATGGTGGCGGGGTCGATGCCAATGTCGGCGTTCAGGGCGTTCAGGCGACGGAGGTAGCTGCTGACTTTTGCGTAGTCGTGTACTTCCATTTTTTGCCCGTCGGGCAGGCCGTCGGTCCAGGTGGAAAAACCGGGGCGGGGCGCGGTGAAGAGGGCGTGGTCTCCCCTGCGGCCAATAATCAGGTAGGCGACGCAGAGCGGGTTGAAGTCGATGTCTGAGCCCCGGATATTGAGTAGCCAGGCGACTTCGTCGAGCGCGGAGACGACGAAATAATCCAGGTTGCGCTCCTCCATCCATTTGGTGAAGCGTTGGAGGCGGCTTTGCCAGGATTCGCCGGTGTAATCGGGCGTATGCTCGAAAACGGGACGGCTGGGTACAGCGGGGCGGTCTTTCCAGACGCGGCGGATGAGGTCTTCGTCCAGGACCAGTTTCAGGTCAAGCTTTTCGAGTTTGCGGCGCATAGTGCGGCTGGCCTGGAGGCTGGTGACGCGGCCGTCGGTGCCGACGGTCTGATCGTCCATCAGGGTAGCACCGAGCCAGCTTTCGATGGAGACGGAATCTGGCTGGCGGCTTTTCATCATCTCGATGCCGGTGCCCGCAAGTTCGGTATTGGCCTGGAGGAAGTAGCGGCTGTCCGTCCACAGTTTTGCTTCGTGAAGGGTGACGACGAGGGTGCCGGCGGAGCCGGTAAAGCCCGAAGCCCACTCGCGGGCGGCCCAACGGGGCGCGGGGTATTCGCTCTGGTGGGGGTCCGTACTGGGGATGATGTAGGCATCGATTTGCGCTTCGAGCATCGCGCGGCGGAGGGCGGCTATTTTATCGGTCGTGGTCATGGGAGCAATATAGTTAGTTTGTTGGTATTGGGGAGTACACAAGCTTACAGCCGCGCAAAACCCTCTCCCCCAGCCCCTCCCCAAACCGCCTTCGGCTGGGGAGGGGAGCAAAAAACGCTGCGGCTCCGCCTTCGCTTAATGCGTAGGTACTACGGTTGTTATCATTTATTGATAATATTTGTCCGTGCTACCTATTGTTTTCTAAAAGCGCATTGCGTTTTCACAAATTCCCTCCCCCGTGGGGAGGGTTAGGGAGGGGGTTTCTGTGCGGCAACCACTCTTCGTAAACTTGTGTGCTCACCGTAGAATAAAATTCCCCCACCGGAGGAGCGAAGTCCGAAAACCATCTCAGCATCCTGCGGCCGCGCCCAAAGGCAAATGCTGCCAACAAACTAAGTCCTTGTCCCTGCGTTACCTCCAAAAGCCCAAAATTATGTTCAACATCCTCCATACCTCCGAAGATCTCGACGCCGCCATCCAGGCCAGCCACGAAAAGCCGGTGATTTTCTTCAAGCACAGCGCCACCTGCCCCTTCAGCGCAGCCGCCCAGATCGAAGTAGCCCACGCCAAACACGACCTGGATATCTACGGAACGGTAGTGCAGTACACGCCCGAAATCAAGGTCGCCATCGCCGAACGCCTGGCCGTAGAGCACGCCAGCCCCCAGGCCATCGTCGTCTACAAAGGAAAGGCCGAGAGCCATTACTACCGCGCAGAAATCAAGGAAATGGCGTTAAAGAAAGCGGTGAAAGGGCTGACGGAGTAATCCACAAAACCACCTCACCACAAAACCACCCCGCCATCCAACCTTCCGAACTAATCCTCCGCCCCAACGGCGCCCTATACCACCTCGACCTCCTACCCGGTCAGGTCGCTGAAACCATCATCACCGTCGGCGATCCGGAGCGCGTAAACGCCGTCTCCCGACGCTTCGATAAGCTTGAACTGAAGGTGGAAGCCCGCGAATTCGTCACCCACACCGGCGAGCTGGACGGCAAGCGCCTGACGGTAATCTCCACCGGCATCGGTACGGATAACATCGACATTGTCTTCAACGAATTGGATGCCCTCTTCAACATCGACCTGGAGCGGCGGGAAGTAAAAACCGAACTCACCCAGCTGGATTTCGTCCGCCTCGGAACGAGCGGAGCCTTTCAAGCCGATCTGCCGCTAGACAGCCTCCTGCTCTCCGAAGCCGCCCTGGCCAACGACGGACTGCTACCCTTCTACCTCTCCGGCGGAGCGCCGGACGAAGCGGCCATCAGCCTGCTTGAACACCTCGAAGACGGTAAGGTACAGATGCCCGTTCCCATCCTTATCGTCCGCCCCGAATTGCCACCCGCTTTCGCCGCCAGCGATCTGGCCCGGGGCGTAACGATGACGGCCTCGGGCTTCTACGCCCCGCAGGGGCGATCCTTGCGCCTGCCGTCCGGCCTATCCCCTGAGCTACTGCGCCAGATGCGCAGCTGGCGGCACGATGACCTCCGGATCACGAACATCGAAATGGAAACCTCCGGTATTTATGGCCTGGCAACTGCGCTCGGGCACCGGGCCGCTTCGGTATCTGCCCTGCTGGCCAACCGGGCGGAGGGCACGTTCAGCAAACAGCCAACTAAGACGGTGGAGCTGTTGATTGATAGGGGGCTGTCGTTAATTTTGGAAGAATAGGGTTTCGCATACATAATCCTGAAACCAACAATACCGCCCCCCGGGCAACGTTTACTACGGGTAACCTATCCACATTACATGCGTTTCTTCCCCCGTATTCTTGTAATTCTTATTTTTTGCTGTTCTTCCTTCTTCCTTTCTGCGCAGACCAACTACGCGGAGGCCATTGCTCGCTTTGTGGAAGACCACAACGCCCGCGTTTCCATGCGCAACTGGGCCAAGACGGAAACCGCCCCGGTCTCCATTCGCCTCAACGAGCGCAACGAACTGGAAGCTTTTATCGACAACGGCAGCAAACTCCGCGTCACCCTCCAGCGCGAAGGCGATACGGATATGGACCAACTCTTCCCCTACAACGTCGACTCTGCCCTCATCGTGATGACCAACGAAACGGTTATCATCATTGATCCGGTAGAGAAAATACACTTCGCCCTATCCCTCAACCACGAGCCGGCGTTGCCGGAAATCACCGCCGAGCCAATACTCTTATTCGAGGGCTTCGGGCTGGCACGTAACTGGGATAATAGGCTGTGAGCGTTCTCTCCGACAGGCTGCTAGCTCAAGCTTTTCTAACTCATTAGTGGGAAGTACCGGTTCAGCCAAATGGCGAGGCTGTGAGCAGAATCTAGTGAAGGGTGCTGAAAATGGGCCACCAGGCTCTTTTTGATCCGCTGCTTGATCTTATTAAGGTTGTCTATCGTGTCTACACCATCTATGTGGTTAAGCAACTCACGCTGAACAATTTTTTTGCCGCCGTTAGCGGCAATTACCTTTCGGTACTGAAGCATAAAGTTTACCTGTGCTTCTGCGAGGAACTCTGCGAGAAAGCCGGGCAAAAACCTTAGAGATAGCTTGTTCAAATCGCTCGTCATCATTATGTTTTGCTCTCCGAACGTGGTAAGTGTTGGCATGGCTGGCAGCTGACCAGTATAGACGGTGCTCTGGTGGTAGTAGTTTAAGTGGGCCGCAAGCTGGTTTCCGTCATTGGCGACCCGGACGGATATTTGGTGGTACCAATAGTATTCTCCTGAACGGTGCCGTAGGGGAACAAGGCTGGCAGCGGATGCGCCTTTCTTCATTATCAGTTCCGGGTAAGTATAAGCTATCTCGTACATTGACCGGGCGAAATTCATGTAGGAAAACAACCAGGCCGGATGGACGAGGTCAAAAACATCCTCATACTGAAGATCTACAATGCCGAAGTGCTGACCGGTATTGTACCGCCAGGTTATTTCGGGCTTTTCCCCTAGCAAGAGGGTGAAGTAGCAAGCGAAAGGGTTGGTCTGTTCCACACAGTTGCGTTGAACACGTTCGAGGTAGTCATTTCCCTTGATGACATCAGAGTCTATATCCCGATAGAAGTCGGAGATGATGTAATTAAGATCGAGAGAATCAGTGGTTTTAACAAGCATTTCAAGAGGAACAAAAAGAAGAACAAAACACTGCTAAAGTAACCAAAGATGGAAAAAACATACAGGCTTAAATCGCTATTGGTGGTTAATCGTACGTAAGGCGGCTTAAAAGGGGGTTAAGTTGTTTATGTTGGGGGGGGGGGTAAAGAAGCGCACCTTAAGTCATTATGTCTTAAGGTGCACTAAGGGGTAATATTGTGAACAACATATTTTCGGGAGAGACATTTAAAACAAAAAACTACTTAACAACACTTATGGTTTTAGGAATTATTGGCAAAGATATGTTTCAGGAATGGTGGTGCGCCCCAGAATGTTGTCCACTTCTGGACACTGAGCTTCGTTCGCGTCCAAAAAATCAAGAACACCGAGCGGACAGATTGCGTTAGGCAATAAGATTCAAAAACTATGTCACAACGCACGTCACAGTTTCTAGCCCTCGGCGGCATGCTCATCATGCTTGTGTTGTACGGGCTCAACGCCAGCGGCCAGCTTGGCCCCAACCCGATCGGGACCACTTCCAACGCTACCCGTCCGCTGATCGTGCCGGCACCTTACGCTTTTGCCATCTGGGGGCCGATTTACATCGGGCTGATTGTTTTTCCGGTGTATCAGCTGTTCGCCAGAAAGACCGTTGCTGAAGATAGCACATTACTCGACGATTTCAGCGCAGGAGCGCATCCCGCCTGGATTGAGCTGCGGGCCTGGTACGCGGCCAACGTTGTGGCCAACGGTTTGTGGCTGGCCGCTTCGTCTTACGACTGGCAGTGGACGACGGTCGGGATCATCGTTTTTATGCTGGTCTCCCTCTTCCGAATCAACCAACTCCTGCAAGTAATCGAGGCTTCCGGCACGAAGATCTCGTACTGGTTGGAGCGCTTCGTGTTCAGCATCTATTTCGCCTGGGTTACGCTGGCGACGGTGCTCAACGTTGCTTCTGCCCTGACTTTTTACGATTGGGACGGCTTTGGTATCGCCGAAGATGCCTGGACGATCATCATGGTCGTCGTCGCAAGCCTGATTGCGGGCTATACCAGCATGCGGTACCGGGATAGTGCTTACGCAGGGGTGGTGGTTTGGGCTTTCACCGCGCTGGCGATAAGGCATTGGGGGGCGAGCACGCAGGTGCTGAGTTACGTTGGAGGAGCAGTGGCCGTAATGTTCATTGGCCTAATGTTTCGTGCCTGGCGGGCGCGGCTTTCGGTAGGGCGTTGAGGAGGAGGGCCCAGGTGTCTTCGTAGGGGAGGATCTCCTGGTCGTAGCCCTGAGAGGTGATGTCTACCGGAACGGTATCGAGTAGGGCGCGAAGCTTGGTCGTACGCGCCATAATTTTTTGCCGGTCGAAATTGCACTTCACGACCTCGTTCAGCATGTGCAGAAATACGTTGCCCCGAAAATTTTTCTCCACCCCCGCGTAACGGCTGCGGTATTTATCGATGGCTTCGAGGCGGTCGTCTACCGCATCGAGCTTGCCTTGCTGCAACTGGAGCAGGATATGGGAGACGAGTACGGGGACGTTCTGCCCGCGCTTATCCTTAGAGAAAGTTGGCAGGTTATTCAGGTAGCGGCGGATGCGGAAAGGAGAGGCCTTTTGCTTGGTCGTT
>CAYWMW010000263.1:0-6418 GCA_964458975.1 uncultured Lewinella sp.
GTTTAGTCCGCAGGATTTTCGTGCCGTGGCAAGGCGCTAAAACCGGAGTTTAGCCATAGCTAAATGAGGATTTCAGCAACGAAGTTACGGTGCGAAAAGACAAGGAATAACGGTCAAGTAATTGTGAACTCACCCACTTGCCATCCGCAAGGCCTAGTAAGCGGAAGATTCATTGAAGAACAACTTATTATTGCGCGCCCCCTTAAGGCTCTCTTTCAAGGCCGCTCCCCCATCAACATCCGGTAAGCCGCCGCAAAATTTGGTTGCCCCCAACCGCGCTCGTTGTCCGGCGAATCGGCCTGGCTGGCCGTAGCCCGCACAGCATCCAGCAACTCCTGATTCGTAGCATCCGGCACCGCCTGCCGCAGGCAGGCCATGAGGCCCGCCACCAGCGGCGAAGCCAGGCTGGTACCGTTGGCGGAGGTGAGGCCACGGCCGTTGGCCGTGATGGCGGCAACGTCTACGCCGAGGGCGCTGACGTCGGGTTTCGTGCGCCCGTCGGCGGTAGGTCCGTAGCTACTGAAGTAGGCGCGGCTGCCGTCTTTATTCAGTGCTCCGATGGAGAAGGCATCGGGGCTATCGGCCGGGGTGCCAACGTACTTCCAGGGGTCGGAGCCAGAGTTTCCGGCGCTGGTCACGATGATCATTCCGCGTTGAAAGGCGGTGGTGATGCCCCGGCTGGCGGGGCTCGTTTTACCGTCCAGGTCCCGGTATTTATAGTCCATGGATTTGGAGCTGAAGGTAGTGTAGCCCAACGAGCTGTTCACCACGTCTACCCCGATGCTGTCCGCCAGTTCCAGGGCGACAACGTAGTTGATTTCCTCCAGGCGATGCTCTCCCTTTCCGTTCTCGGTTTTGAAGAGTACGTACTTCGCCTCGGGGGCGGTACCGATGAAGAAAAACGGGTGGTTGGCGGCCATCGTACTCAGCACCGTAGCGCCGTGGGTGGAGCCATCGAGCGCCGTTTCGTCCTGCTCCACGACGTCGTAGTTGGCGGGTACTTCGGCCTCTTCGTTGTAGCCCAGAAAGTCTTTGTAGTTCACGCCAGGGAAGCCACCGTCGAACACACCGACAAGTACGCCTTTGCCACGAAAACCCCAGGCGTGCAGGCTATCTCCCTTCATGCCCGTCAGGTTGGCCCAGCCGTAGCCGTAGAAACGGGCATCGGTGGGTACCGCGTCGGCGCGGGGTTCGGGGCGGTCCAGGTTGGGCACTACGGGCAGCGGGCTGGCGCGCTCGTACTGCACCGGGGCGACCAACTCTACGTCCGTCACAAATTTCAGCTTCCGCAACTGTTTTACCTGGGGGCCGGCGGCGGCGACCACCACGCCGTTCATCCACTTGCTTTTCAGCCAGAGGGTGGCTCCGGTATCCATCACCTTATTGAGGTATTTAGGGCTCAACGGCAGGTCGGTTTCGGTAATTTCAGTGCCGTGGGCGGCGCGGCGCAGCAGGGCGCGTTCGCTCAAAAATTCGCCGGGGCGGTCGGTGTTGTATTCGGTCCCTTTCTTGTCCTTGAAGGTCACCATGTACATACCCGTTTCGGTTGTTTTTTGGGCAAAAGTTGGTAATCCCAGCAACAAGCACGTGGCTAAAAGAAGTAGTTGTTTCATATGGTTTTGTTGGATGAACTGGTATTTAACGCGCTCCGTCAGACAAAGTTACCCGGCCGAAGAATAATTTGGGCGCGGCCGCAGGTGCAGTGAAAGGTTTTCGGAAGTAAGTTGCTACCGCAGCAAACGTTCCAATAATCGCTCAACTTCCGCCTCCGGATCTGCGAGTACCAGTTGCACCTGTGCTTTTTCGTAATCAGCCCGTCTCGAAGCGAGTTTATTGGTTATGAACGTCTCCAGCTCTTTGGCCGGCTGCAGCAGCGGCCGGTGGTCTCGGCCGATTTCTAAGCGCTCCAGCAACACCCTGATCGGCGGATCAAGGAAGACCGTTGTTCCGTGCTGGTTCATCCAGTCCATATTACCGTTGAAGCAGGGCGCTCCGCCGCCGGTGGAAACTACGGTTGGGGGCAGGTTGGCCGTTTCGCGGAGGGTTTGGGTTTCCAGGGCGCGGAAGGCCGCCTCTCCGTCTTCGGCGAAAATCCGGGAGATGGTTTTACCGGCGCTTCGCTCGATGGCTTCGTCGAGGTCGAGGAAGGGTAAGCCCAGCACCTCCGCCAGGCGTTTACCGGTGTAAGATTTACCGGAGCCCATGAAGCCGGTTAGGTAGATTGTTTTCATTCTGTTCAGGATTGCCTGTTTCTAGCTTTTAGTTTTCAGGGTTTAGCAATTAGACACCGCTTACTTGCGGCCGCCTAAAAGCCGAAAGCTAAAAGCTATAACCCGTCCACAAGGTACTAACCGCCCACCATTTACTACCTTTGCCCCCGGTTTTAACCAAACCTCGCTAGATGCAACTATCCCCCACCCTTCGCCTTGTCCCCATCTTCGTCCTCACCCTGCTCCTTGGTTGTGACTCGGCACCTGCGTCCGCGCCCGAAAACGACATCGATGATGCAGACCTCGGGCCGGTAGCCTCCATGATCCGCAACCCCGTGAACGCCGAAACCCAGGAAGTAGATACCTCCAAAGTGGCCCGCCTTGACTTTGAGGACACCGTCTTCGAATTCGGCGAAGTAGACCAGGGCACGGTCGTCAAGCACGATTTCCCCTTCACCAACACCGGCTCCGTGCCGCTGCTCATCACCAAGGCCCGCTCCACCTGCGGCTGTACCGTGCCGAGCTACCCCGAAGAACCACTCGCGCCCGGGGAGACCGGCATCATCAGCGTTGCCTTCGATACCAAACGCAAATACGGACGGCAGCGCAAGCCCGTCACCATCATCGCCAATACTTACCCCGCTATGACGACCATATACGTCGACGGCACCGTAATCAACGAACAATAATATGACCAACATCTTCCTACAAGCTTCCGGTGGCCTTGGCGGCCTAATGCCCATGTTTCTTATGCTCGGCGTAATCGTGATCTTCATGGTACTGCCCCAACGCAAAAAAGCAAAAGAGCAAAAAAACTTCCTGGAAAGCCTCCAAAAAGGCAAAGAAGTAGTGACCGCCAGCGGCCTGCTTGGCCGCATCGACAAAATAGAGGAGAACATCGTTACCCTAAACGTCGGGAATAAAACCTACATTAGGTGCACCAAAAACGCCATTTCCAAGGAACTAACCGATGCGATCTATCCTCCGGACACTGATAAGTAAGAACCCTTTCAAGGAAATGGCCGAAACCGACCGCAAGGTCTTCGCCATTTGCCTCGGTGCCGCCTTCGCTTTCTGGCTCATCCTTAATTTATCGCGCGACTATACCATCAACCGCCAGGTACCCGTCAGTTATCTCGTGGACTCCGAACGCGTAGTCGTTGGCCGGATGCCCGAATTGCTCGACGCCACCATCACCGGCAGCGGCTGGAACCTGCTCTGGGAATCCTTTCGGGAAAACGACCACCTCAAGCTGGAAGTAGACCTGCAAAATAAAGAAAACAGACGGCTGACCGGCACCACCCTCGAACGGGAACTCAGCCGCAAACTCTCCAGCAACGAAGTCTCCATCGCCCTACCCGGCTTTGAGTCCGTCCCCATCCTCACTACCCCGAAGGAAGGCAAACGCGTTCCGATAGTTAGCAAAGTACAGGCCAACTTTGCCGAAGGCCACCTGGCCATCAGCCCACCCCAAATTCAGCCAGACAGCATCACCATCAGCGGTGCCACCGATGCCCTCGAAGAGTTCAGCAGTTGGCCAACCGAAAGCTTAACCCTAAACGGACTTAGTAAAACGGAACCCCGCGTCGTCCAGCTCGAAACACCACCGGAAGGTATCACCCTTTCCCGCTCCGAAGTCAGTTATACCCTGGAAGTAGAGGCTTTCATTCAAGAAAAAATAACCGTTCCCGTCAGCCTCCAAAACGGCCCCGTCGGTACCAACTACGAGTACAACCCTAAGATGGTCGACCTCCTCATCAGCATCCCGCAGAGCGCCTACGGCAGCGTCCGCCCCGAAGACTTTACCCTCGTGGCGGACCTCACCGGGCTGGCCGCCGGTGCCAGCGGAAACAACGTTCCAATCACGGTAGAGCGAAAGCCCGAAGTGGTACGGGGGGTACGGTTTTCTCCCCGGGTGGTGGAGTATTATTTGGTGGAATAGTTTATGGTTCGGTGGCTTTTGTGGTCTTGTGGTTCGGTGGTCTTGTGGTTCGGTGGTCTTGTGGTCTGGTGGTCTTGTGGTTCGGTGGAACTCCACTCGTGAATTTAACACCCTCTTGAATCCTGGGCCGCTTCATAAAAGAAGACGACAGCTGTGCTCCTCCACAAACGATAGTACCTGCAAGTCTACCGAACCACCCATCCACAGGACCACCAGCCCACCGAACCACAACTACCTCCGCCCCCGAATCACAGAAACCGGCATCAGTTCATCATAAGTCCCGGTAAGCGTAGGCGTCTGGATGTTGCCGGTGTACTGGCGTACCTCACGGTGGACGAACGAGAACAGTTCCTGAATGGAGACGAGCTTATCGCCATTGGAATCCGCTTCGCCCTTCATGCCCCGGATGAGGAAGTGGCTGAAAATACCGCTGCGCAAACCGCCGTCTTCGAGGCTGATTTCCTTGCCCTTACTGGAGAGCAGCAGTGCGGTGGAAGCCTGGGCGTTGTTCAGCGCCGAGTAGTAAGCGTTAAGGGTGGCATCGGTACTTCCACCCTTGGCGTTGAGGGTGGCCCCGTCTCTTCCGGCCAGGCTTCCGCTGTGGCAAGCATCGGCGATGACGAGTTTGTGGCGGGCGCGGCTGGCCAGTAGTGCGTCTTTGAGTTCGTAATGCTCAAGCCGGTTGGCCGAGCCGTCGTAATCGATGGGTAGGAAGGAACCTTCCAGGCCGTGACCGCTGAAGTAGAAGAGGATGACGTCGTTCTCGTCTGCCCGCTGATATACCTCACGCATGGCCATGATGATGTTGCGGTGGGTGGCGTTTTCGTCGATGAGCACTTTCACCTGCTCGTCCGGCAAAGCGCCGCCTTCGATGCTGCGCAGAAAGCCGGCCAGTTGGTAGGCGTCGTCGTCCGTATAAAGGAGGGTACGCATGTGGGTGTAGCGGGCGGCACCGACGACTACGGCCCAGACCTTCACCTGGGGGTCGAAATCTGGCTGGATGATCTGAGCGGGGCGGCCCATGGCGGAGAATATCTTGCGGTAGAGCGCACCGTTTCGCCAGATGCCGCCGTGCATTTCTCCGTCGGCGTAGTACATGATGCCCAGGCCATCGGCCTGGTGGTTGCTCACGTTGCCGTGGTAAGTATTGCCGTTGGCGTAGGCGACGGTACCTGATCCGTTGGGCATACCGGTGCTTACGTCTCCGTAGAAAATTGTTCCGTTCGGGTAGCGGTACTTGCCTTGCCCGCCGGCGCAGCCGCCGTTGCAGTCGGGCGCGCTGGCCCGGTCTCCCTGGTAACCGAGTTGGCCCCAGTCGGCCTTGAAGTTATTAGCGTCCCATTTTCCTTCCAGGCGGGTGCCGTCTTCGAAGGCCATGTCGCCCCGGCCGTGGCGTTGGTTGTTTTTCCACTGGCCCATGTAGACATCGCCGTTGGCGTACTCCATCGTTCCGTGGCCTTCAATGGTGGTGCCGTTCATTTCCCCGACGTAATAGTCGCCGTTAGCGAAGTTGAAGGCGACCTCGCCTTTCACCTGATCAAAAGCGAACTCTGCTTTCAGGCGGTTCCCGTTTGCGAACGTGATCTCTCCCTGGCCGTGGCGCTTGCCGTTGTGGAAGTAGCCCAGGTAGCTCGTGCCGTCGGCATACTTCATCCGCCCCTTGCGCTCCTGTAATGACTGGTGCCAGCCGCCAACGTACATCGATCCGTCGGGGTACTTCATGATGCCCGTTCCCTGGAACTTGCCTTTCCGGAAATCACCGTCGTAATACGCTCCGTCGGGGTACACCAGTTTACCGTTTCCGTTATGGCAATCTCCCCGGATGCAACTCTCCTGAGCGGCAACGGTAAAACAGAATAAACTAAAGCTCAACGCAAGGATAAATCGTGACATGTTTTCGGGAATTTGAATACTGGGATAAATCGGCTACCTATTTAGCTGCCTAAGGTGGGTAAAAATTGCTTAGAGATGTGTTAAGACTGGATATGGTTAGGGAACGGTCTTGTTTTGTTGGTGAATGGTTGGGAATGTTGCGCGGTGGGTCGTGATGGGTCGTGAGGCTTTTTGTGGTGCGCGTGCCTCTTACAAAACCCTCTCCCCAAACCCCTCCCCAAATCGCCTCCGGCTGGGGAGGGGCTTACGGTGACGTTGCGCTGCGCTTCACTTAATTCAGACGATTAGGTGGAAGACTTGACGTGGCTATGGGTATGTAGCGCGGGGAGTGGGCAGCGAACTTGGTTGGTCGGTGCCCTTTCGCGGCACGCAG
>CAYWMW010000264.1:0-6383 GCA_964458975.1 uncultured Lewinella sp.
CCCAAGTATTTTGTCGGGAACAACCTCCAGATTGGGCATTTGTCTAGCAGTGTACGGATAACTTATTGTTCCGCAACCCCTTAACACAACAGGTTTTACAGTCTCCTGCTCGGCGGCACGGGAAATGTTTTGGGATCAAACCTTACCTCTCCCAAACCATGCTAACAAAAACTTAAAGCCTCGCCCTGAATAACTCATCGCCTACAGGCAATCGTAACTTTGCGTTAAAGGGACGCCACGACCCCGCGAAGCGCTCAGCTCGGAAAGGTTTTAAACCGGTTCAGCTTGCATTTAAATATTGGCCCATGTTACACCCCGTTCGTTTTACGTGCTTGTTTATTTTACTAGTTTTTTCGAGTAGCTGCATCCGCTACGGCAACTACCGCTACGGCGGAGAGTTCGTCAACGCCCAGCTGCCCGTTAAGGGCAAAAAGATCGGCATCCTTGAGCCACGGGGACAATTCGGCGATGCCGAAGCCAAAGAGATGCTGTACCGAACCGCAGTCAAAACACTGGGCCGCTGCCCCACTGCTTACGTCGCCACCGAAGACGGCCTCAACGAACGCGGAGAACTCCCCCCGATTTACAGCGACCAACTCTCAGAAGACAATCTTATCTTTTTCGTAGAAAAAACGAGCTTAGACTATCTGATCTTTATTGATGTCGGCCCCGGACGGGTAAGTGGCGGCGCAGTGCTACCACCACTACAGAACGCCAATCAGGAGGTGGCAGCCATCCTGACGGTCTACGACCTGAACCACGGGGGCATCTTCAAAGAGATCGTCGTTAACGGTACTCTCGACTTCGATCCCGACCTCCAACTGTGGGAAACCGAAGCAACACCAAAACAGATGGGATTGATGGCCATCAAAAAAGCCCTCCAGAAGCTGACTAGACTGAGCGATTGCGGATAAAGAAGATACTTCAGTACCGCACATAAAAAACAAGCCATGCACCCGCGTCCGCGCCCCAATTAAGACAAAGTCTAAACAAAGCACTTCCCCTACAACCCTTTGCCCCCAATCCTGTTACTTTTGTGCGAAAGCTTGCGACCATGGATTGTCGTATCTTTGCGCCCAATTTCTACGCCCCATGAAGCATATTCGCAACTTCTGTGTAATCGCCCACATTGACCACGGCAAGAGTACCCTCTCCGACCGCCTGCTAGACTTTACCCAGTCGGTAGCCGAACGGGAAAAGATGGACCAACAGCTCGATGATATGGACCTCGAGCGCGAGCGCGGCATCACCATCAAGAGCCACGCCATCCAGATGAACTACACCCACACCGACGGCACGGAGTACGTCTTCAATATGATTGATACGCCCGGCCACGTGGACTTCAGCTATGAGGTCTCCCGCTCCATCGCCGCCTGCGAAGGCGCGCTGTTGCTGGTAGATGCCACCCAGGGCATCCAGGCGCAGACGATCTCCAACCTCTTCCTCGCCCTGGAGCACGACCTGGAGATCATCCCCGTGCTCAATAAAGTAGACATGGAGACGGCCCGCATCGAAGAGATGGCCGACCAGATGATCGAGCTCACCGGCTGCAGCCGCGAAGACATCATCGAAGCCTCCGGTAAGACGGGCATCGGTGTACCGGACATCATGAAGGCCGTCGTTGAGCGCGTCCCTGCGCCGAGCGGCGACCCCGAGGCACCGCTTCAGGCCCTTATTTTTGACTCCGTCTTCAACCCTTTCCGGGGCGTGATCGCCTACGTGCGGGTCATGAACGGATCACTGAAGAAGCTCCAAAACATCCGGTTCATTGCCACCGGCGCGGAGTACACCGCCAACGAAGTCGGCGCGATGGAAATCACGCCAAGGCCAACGGAAGAAATCAAATGCGGTAGCGTAGGCTACATCATCACCGGGGTAAAGAACAGCTCCGAAATTAAGGTTGGTGACACCATTACCCTAAAGGACCATCCCGGCGAAATGCTCTCCGGTTTCGAGGAAGTGAAGCCGATGGTTTTCGCCGGTATTTTCCCGCTCGACAACGACGACTTCGAGCCCCTGCGCGACAGCCTCGAAAAGCTGCAGCTCAACGACGCGAGCCTCATTTTCGAGCCCGAAACATCCGCCGCCCTCGGCTACGGTTTCCGCTGTGGTTTCCTCGGTATGCTGCACCTGGAGATCGTGCAGGAACGCTTGTTCCGCGAGTTTGGCATGGACGTCATCACGACCGTACCGAACGTAACCTACCGCGTAACCGACACCAAAGGCAAGGTCTCCGAAATCCGCAACCCGGCCGAACTGCCCGAGCAAAACAACCGCCAATCCGTTGAAGAACCGATCATCTTCGCGCAGATCATCACCACGACCGACTACATCGGCTCGATCATGAACCTCTGCATCGAAAAACGGGGGATGCTAACGAAGCAGACCTACCTCAGCCCCCAGCGCGTTGAGCTCCACTTCGAGCTGCCGCTGGCCGAGATCGTCTTCGATTTCTACGACCGCCTCAAATCCATCAGCCGTGGCTACGCCAGCTTCGATTACCAACCGAAAGACTACCAGGAAACCGACCTCGTACGGATGGACATCAAACTGAACGGCGAAAACGTGGATGCCCTCTCCGCCCTCGTTCACCGCTCCAAGGCGCAGTACGTTGGCCGGGGGATGTGTAAGAAACTCCGCGAATTGCTGCCCCGCCAGCAGTTCATGATCGCCATCCAGGCCGCCATCGGCGCCAAGGTGATTGCCCGTGAGACCCTCTCCGCGATGCGCAAAGACGTTACCGCCAAGTGTTACGGCGGAGACATCACCCGTAAGCGCAAGCTCCTCGAAAAGCAGAAGGCCGGTAAGCGGAAGATGCGCCAGTTCGGTAGCGTTGAAGTGCCACAGAAGGCGTTTTTGGAGTGTTTGAAGCTGGACTAAGTTCAGCATTCAGCATAAAGCGTTTAGCATTCAGGGTTACCGCACAATCTTGTGCGGTAGCCCTGAATGCTAAATGCTAAAACCTAATTACTCCCTACCGCAACTTTTCGACAGCCTCATAGCATTTAACCCCACAGCCACCGCAACGGCCGTGTGGCGCAACCCGGAACAGTCAGAAAGTGGGTTCCTTCGTTTGGTTTGACTATCCCACATCCCGGGGTAGCAGGTTCGAGTCCTGAGCGCTTCGGCGCAACCCCACTTCGTTTTCTTTTCGGGTATTTAAAATCTACGTGGCAGTTAGGACATGGCGCTACTTCGACTGTAAATCGAGAGGTTGCGGGTTCGAGTCCCGTCTGCGGCTCAAGGCTTTTTTTCTAAGCCGCAGTAGCTCAATTTGGCTAGAGCGCTTAACGTTCGCCGCCCGGTTTTCTCCACGTTTTACCCCCGCCCGGACCTTTGGTTCTGGTGGGGGTGTTTTTTTGGCGCGGCCGCAGGTGCAAAGAAGGTTTTCGGGTAAACGGATCAAGCCCGCTGAGGCTTTATAAATCAGACTCCGGCTCCCGTTGGAGCAAGGTCGACAACGTTTCACTCCGGAAAGGTATCTTTTACCTGAACCCTCCCGCACCAAGCCCATGTATCTTCTCTACGCAAGATCTTATCTTCTTGTAGCCATCCCCATCACCCTGGCTGGTTGGTATACCGTATACCACAACGGGCCGGTAGCGATTGGCGGGATGCTCTTCCTGAAGCTCGCATCAATGCTGGTTGGTTGGGTCGGCCTGCGCAGGCGGCATAAAAAAGACATCTTTTTTTACCAGAACATTGGCTACGGTGAGCCGCGCCTGCTGGCCGTTGTCGGAGCGGTGGACTTCGCTGCGTGGCTTCTCGGTATTACCGCAATCATAATAAGCTATTTCTGATGGAGATTCTACTGGACAGTGTGTACCTATCCTTCGGCGCACACGACGTACTGCAGGGTGCGCACCTCAAACTGGTCCGGGGGGAGGTAACCGGTATGCTCGGCCGCAACGGAACAGGAAAAAGCTGCCTGCTCAAAATCCTGACCGGCCAGCTGCGGCCCGAAAACCTGTACATCGGTGTAGACGGCAAGTACACCAAGAACCTCTACGCCGTACCCGGGCTGATCAATTACCTGCCCCAGCACACCTGCCATCCGGAGGATATGAGACTGGGGAAAATCCTCGCGCTTTACGGAGTGGACGGTACAGCTTTCATGGCGGAGCACGGTCTTTTGTTCCCGGAAGGAGATGCACGCTTTGGAGACCTCTCTGGCGGCACAAAACGGCTATTTGAGATCCTGACCCTGCTGGCGGCGGAGACGCACTTCACGCTGCTGGACGAGCCGTTTTCGCACATTATGCCCATTCACCTTGATTACATTAGGGAGGCCATTCAACGTAGTGCGAAGGTAAAAGGAGTACTGGTCACCGACCATAAATACCAGCACGTTCTTGACCTGGCGGATACCTTGTACCTGATCTACCAGGGCACTTCACGGATCGTTAGCGGGCGGGAGGACCTGGTTCGGTATGGGTACATCCGTTAACGGGCCGGAGTGGGGTTTTCGAACCAGCGGAGTACGTCGCCCTGAATACGTTCTTCGGCGGTGAGTAAGGCGGCGGCGGGTAAGACCGGGCTACGGACGCCGTCTCCGAAGCGGATCGGGCCGGTAAAAACCCGTGCTTCATCCCAGAGGTTGGCATCGATGAAGGCGTTGAGCAGTGCTGCTCCGCCTTCGACGGTGACTTCGCCGAGTCTGTGCTCCTTCAACTTACTTAGCACCTGCGTCAGCGCCGCCTTATCTAACTCCGGGCCGATGACGGTACTGTCCGCATTGACTTCCGGGCGTTGGGTGCCAGAAAACAACAGCGTCGGTCTACCCTCCTCACTAAAAAGCTGCTCTTTGCCCGAAACCCGGTTGCGCGGATCAATCACCACCGGCTGGGCGCTGGGGCCGGGAAACAGACGGGTTTTGAGCGAGGGGTTATCATCGACCACCGTTCTTCCGCCAACAACGACCGCCATGGTATTTGCGCGCCAGCGGTGTACGAGCCTTCGGCTGATGGAATTTGTAATCCAGTAAGCCTGTTTCCTGTCTGCGGGGCGCAAGAAACCATCGGCCGACTGGGCGTATTTCAGCACGATGCGCGGCCGGTCTTTAGTGGTCAGGATCAAACGGTGGGCGTTAACCGCAAGGGTGGGCATGAAGTCCGGATATTCCCGAACCGTAATACCCGCCGCCCGCAAAACCGCTACGCTATTGCCCGCCACCCCCGGTGTAGGGTCTCGCTGGGCAAACACGACCGTTTTTATCCCCTCGCGTTGAATCAGATCGGTACAGGCACCGGTGCGGCCGGAGATGCAGCAGGGCTCCAGGCTGATGAATAATATTGCATCCGGAATCAGTCTCCGGTCGGCCACACGAACACTAGCCAGGCAGTTCACTTCTGCGTGTGCCTGCCCTGCTTGCTGATGATAGCCTTCGCCGATGATCCGGCCATCATAAACCAGTACCGCCCCTACCCTGGGGTTGTTTTTCACTCTGCTATCACCTAGTTGGGCAAGCTCGGCACAGCGTTGTAAGAAATGAAAGTCCGGCATAGTATCGGAGATGTATTGTTATTTTCAGTTTTTTTAGAAAAATGATTCCCAGCGGACTAAATCATTAAAAAACGCCGTAAGGTATGAATTAAACCACTACCTTTATGCTCTTTAACGGACCAAGTGCATTTGGTCAAATTATGTTATTTTTTTGCTCTTGTCTAGCGAGTTCCCATAGCTAAGGACATTGGCCCATTCAGGCTATCCTATGCGTAAACTATCCCTTAAGAACAACCCCGGCGGGGTTGTTCTGATCGATCAGCAGGTATTCGATGAACTTTCACGAGATCCACATCTGCAAAAAATTGGTTTTTTCTCCAACTTACGGAAGCATTCGTCAGGTTGTGTTGTCTTCCAAAAGACGTACAAAAAGGCTGACCCCGATAAAGGCTACCGAACCGAGACCATCTATCTACACAAGCTTGTTGCGGAGCGCTATTTGTCTGATCAGCGGGTTGGTAACCGAACGTTGGTTGGCACCGTAAACGGCAATAAACTTGATTGCCGGTTGGTCAACCTGGAGTACCGTTCCCGGGCTGTTGCCAGTCGTAAACGAAAGTCAAGCTCCAAGGCTGGCTATACCGGCGTTTATCAGGAAAACAACCGGTTCCGAGCCGTCATCTCTAAAGATCGCCGCAGTATCCACATCGGGATGTACGCTACTGCGGAAGAAGCCGCCCTGGCCTACAACAAAAAGTCTCTAGAGCTTTTTGGCGAAGAGGGTAAGCTCAACGTAGTCTCTCTCCCCCAGGCTTCCGGGGAGAACTCTGAGACGGGGAACTAGGAACTAGCTAGCGCCTAGTTTCTAGTTCCTAGTTCCCTAGTTCCTAGTTCCCTAGTTTCTAGTTCCCTAGTTTCTAGTTCCCTAGTTCCTAGTTCCC
>CAYWMW010000265.1:0-6377 GCA_964458975.1 uncultured Lewinella sp.
AAGGATGTCTCCGTTGGGGAGATTATCTTCGTTTTGTGCATCTCGTTATACACACGGTCAAAAAATCCTCCCTTCCTTCATTGAGCAGACCGAACCACATGACCACCCGACCACCGAACCACCCTCCTATTTAACCTGATTAAACGGCCACGGCACATCCTCCAGCGCCTCTTCCATAAAGTCGATCAGTTCCTGGCGGCCGGTTTCTTTGACGGCGCTGGTGATGAAGATGTGGGGCAGTTCGGCCCAGGTTTCGAGGAGTTTGGCTTTGAAGTCTTCGACCGATCCGCCGTCGCGCGATTTTTTGCGGTCGGTTTTCGTGAACACGATTACGAAGGGTACGCCGTGTTCGCCGAGCCAGTTGATGAAGTCGAGGTCGATCTTCTGGGGCGGCACGTTGGCGTCCACCAGCACCATGGCGCAGAGCATTTGGTGGCGGTTGCGGAAGTAGTCTTCGGTGCGGCGCTCCCATTTGGCGCGGGTGGTTTTGCTGCGCTTGGCGTAGCCGTAGCCGGGTAAATCCGTCAGGTACCAACTTTCGTTGATCATGAACAGGTTGATCAACTGCGTTTTACCGGGGGTGCCGGAGGTGCGGGCCATTTCCTTGCGGCGGCACAGCATATTAATAAGGCTGCTCTTGCCCACGTTGGAGCGGCCGATGAAGGCAAATTCGGGGCGGTCCCCCTTGGGCGCTTGCTTGATCTGGGCGTGGGAGCTGGAAAATTTGGAGGCAACGATGTCTGACATATCCGGTAATTGAGGGCGCAAAGCTAACGTTTAGGGCTGGCGCATGGTTTTTTTGGGCGCGGCCGCAGGTGCAGTGGGAGGTTTTACGGGTTCGCTCGTTGGCCGAGGGAGGTGGTGTTGCTCAACTCGACAGGCGAATTCTTTTTCGAGTTTGGTAGGATTTTCACCGTAGGCGCGGCTTCAGCCGCTGCCTTGAAAGCCAACGGCTAAAGCCGTGGCTACTGTCCTTAAGTACGTCGGCCTGCACCTTGCTTTCGTCGATCAAACTTTGCACCTGCGGCCCCGCCCCCCATATTTGTAGCATCAACAACAAAGAATCCCCTACTGAAAGTTATCCTTCTAACACCCTCTGAAATCCACCTTCCCCCCATTCTCACCTAAAATACCAGTGTTGTTCTTCCAGCGCCGTTTCCCTTCACCGGGGAGCGGCGCTGTTTCTTTTCGGCCAGTAACACTAAAACACACATTCAACACAAAAAATAGAAAACAATTTGCAAAAACAAACAAAATGATTTACATTTGCAATAGCTACTACGATTAGTGGCAGGTTGCAAAAAGTAAATAGTTATGTCTTCTCCTTCTTCCGCTCCGGCTCCCCGCCGTGGCAACAACAGCGCTATCTCTATAAACTGGAGCCTCCTTTGGCAGCGCGTTCTGGCCCGTATTGGCCAGCTCTTCACTTCTCTTCGCCACAAAGCTGGCCAAACTGAGTACATTGCCCCCACCTGGATGCAGCGTTTTCGCCTCAGCTGGTTCCGCCTCGGCCTGATGGCCCTTGCCGTCTTCATCTTCACGCAAAAGCAGGTGGATTTCACCCTGAGCGTAGGCAAAGAAGGCATCGCCATCGGAGAGAGTGAAGGCCGGCACTCCGCAGCCAACAACGCCAAACAAACTGCCAGCACTACCTCCACTGCCAGCATGGGCGCTATGCCCGTAAGTCACCAACAAACTACTTCAACCGCAGCGAGTGCTTCCTGGAACGTGAACGATCTGGACGCCGCCCAGGTGCGCGCCTACATCAACCGCTTCGAGAAGGTCGCCCAGGGCGAAGAGCAAAAGTTCAACATCCCCGCGCCAGCAGCGATGGCCCTCGCCATCCTGAACAGTAAGGCCGGGCAGAGCGCCGCCGCCAAGCGCGACCACAACCACTTCGGCACCATCACCGCCGATCGCTACTTCGAGAACGCCTGGATGAACTGGCGCGCCCACTCCGAAATCGTCAACAAACGCTTTCCCGACCTAGCCGACAACAGCGTCAACTACCAACAGTGGGTCGCCGCGCTGGCCAAAACCAACTACAGCTCCGACCGCAAACTGGCCGATAAGCTGATGGACATCGTTGAACGGTTTAACCTCGACAGGTTGTAAGGGGAGTAAGGGGGGAAAGGAGTAAGGGCGAAGCGTCGTCCTCTGCCCTTACTCCCTTTCCTTCCCCTTTACTCCTTTCTTCCCTTCCCCCCTTATTTTCTCTAAGTGGTTTTTTCCCGGGCCGCTTCGCTTCTGGCGGAGCGGCCTAGTTTTTTTGCGCCCAATTCTCCTCCCGGAGCTATTGATCGCTTGTAATGTGCGATAGCCGTATCACCACCTATAACGTGCAGCAGCTATTCATCACCGGTAATGTGCGGCAGCCCTACTACCCCTACAACGTGCGGCAGCAACAACATTACTACCAAACTACATTACTACCTAAGCTCCACCCGTTCAATTACCGTCCCAACCGTAACCCCGTCGAGCACCTCCTGCCCTTCCGTAACTTCGCCAAAGATGGTATAGCCCCCGTCCAGGTGAGGCGTTGGCCGGTGGGTGATGAAAAACTGGACGCCTTCGGTATCCTTTCCGGAGCTGGCCATACCGATCAGGCCGGTCCGGTCGTACCGAACGCCGGGGGTTTCCGTGCGGAGGCTAAATTCTTCGCTGCCGTAGCCGTCGCCCAGCGGCCCTCCGCCCTGGGCGACGAAATTGGGGACGACCCGGTGAAATACCTTGCCGTTGTAGTATTCGGCCTTGACCAGCTCCAGGAAGCTGGAGACCGTAGCCGGCGCTAAATCAGGCCACAGCTTCAGCACTACCCGCCCGCCCGGTAGACGGATGATTACCTCCTGCCCCGAATCAGTTCCGATGATGTTCCAGTCAATGTTTTTTGCGGGTGTTTTCGTGACCGGAGCGGCGGGCTCGGGCTCACCGGCCAGTGCAGCCCGGGCCAGGTCTACCGCCCGGTACGCCTCTACGTCGCGCGGAAGCTGAAAACCACGCAGGGCGGTGTTCATCCAGTCCAGTTCGGTGTAGTAGGGCCGGTACACATCCGCCATATCCTGCAGGGCACTGGCTGCTGAAGATGCCGCGCCCACCTCTTTGCTGTAGATCATTTGCCGGAAATAGGTAGAAAGATCGTACCGCACCCTACGGCTACTCTTTTTGAAGAATAGGTTAAAGTCTTCCCGGTTGCTGATGGTATGAAGAGCGGCAGCGGCGGCGCTGCGTACTGCGGGTTGGTCCGTTTGTTGGTAGAGTTCGTAGATGTTGCGGTAGTTCCACGGGTATTCTGCCAGGGCCGTCAGGATGTCGGCCCGCTCGTAAGCGTTTGAGGTTTTCGCGTACGCCTGCTGGAGGTCGTAGTTGAGGAAGCCCCGGTAATCGGCAAAGTAGAGCGGGAGGTAGCGTTGGGCGGCGGCGTAGAGCACGTACCGGACATCTTTTTGGGTAGAATCCCGGGCGAGTTCCCGGTAGAAGGTGGCGTCGGTATCCAGGCCGTTGTCGCGCAGGAATTCGGCGGCGGAGCGCCGCACGAGGGGGTGTTCGTCCTTGAGGGATTCCACTACCGTTTCTCTGACGCTTGCGTAGTCGAAGTTTGCCAGGGCGCGGATGATTTCCGTTCGTACCCGCCAGTCTGATTGGCCCCTGAGAGCGCGCAGCAGCGCTACTCTTCCGGCGGGTTTTTTCTGCCGTCCGATGGTTCGGGCTACGCCCATCAGGATGTCGGGGTTGGTGTTGGTTCGGAGTTGTTCCCGCAGGCCCCGGTTGGCTGCCGAGTCTGCTTCCACCCTAAAGCGTTGCAGGTAATAGGCAGCAGGAAGGCGGGCCTCGATCGGAGTGCTATCACCTAGCACCAACTGAAGAATGCGCTGATCTCCCGCTTCGGAGGTTATTTCTCTTAGGGCAAAGTAATATAAGCTCCAGGCCTGCCCGGCAATAAGAGCGGTATCCTGATTGGTGTAGGTGGAGATTTTGCTGATGTTGTCCTGAAGCTTTTGTCCGCCGGTTTTCCCTACTGCGGCGAGTAAGGTGGCGTTGTAGTTTCGGTACAGGCCGTCTGCATCGAAAGCAGCCGTCAGGGTATCCGCAGCCTGAGGCTGGCCGGATTGCCCGAGGGCGAAGGCGGCGGCCTCCCGGATCAATTCATTGCGGCTGGCAAGCAGGCCCGAGAGGCTGGCCAGGGCTTCCGGAGAGATTTCCGGAAAGCTTCCGAAGGCGCGGGTAGCCAGGTAACGGTAGTTTGGGTTCTCGTGGCTCAGGTAGGTGAGCAGGCTGTCGGCATTGCGCTCATTCTGCAGTTCGTAGATTCTGCGGCTTACCGCGTCGTTTAGGTCAATGACTACGCCCTCCATTTCCTCCTCCTCGGAGGGAGGCACACAGGCGGCAACGAAACCGATCAGTAGCAGAAAAGTGAGAAAACGGGAAATGACGACCAAGTTACTAGAGCGCATGGGGGGCTGGTTTGATTTGTATCCGAAGACAAAGTTAGGTTACCTACTCCCAAAACCTTTCCCGGCACCTGCGGCCGCGCCCAAAACCCGCACGGATGACAGCACAAATTGCCCTCATTGAACCTAAATTCGCCCCCCAAGCGTTGTACAAACAGAACTAAACTTAAGGTCAGGATGAAAAAACTAACCAAATACCGTCGCTTCTTCAGCGAATCTGCCTTTTGGGGCAAACTGCGCCGCTTCGCCGCGGCCGCTGGCGTAAAGACGGTTTACTCCGCCCTTCTCCTCTACTTCGCCTTTAAGCGTAAAGAGACGCCCGCCTGGGCCAAACGGTCCATCGTCGGTGTGCTCGGTTACCTCATCAACCCGCTCGATGTGCTGCCCGATCTAACCCCACTGATTGGCTATACCGACGACATCGGCTTCCTGAGTCTCTGCCTCGTCCTCGTTGCCGCCTACATCAACGACGACGTCCGCGCGCAGGCCCGCGAGCAACTAGGCAAATGGTTCCCCTCCGTGCAGGAAGCGGATTTGCTGGAGGTGGAGGAGAAGTTGTAGCCGGTTGTCAGTTATCCGTTGTCGGTTGTCCGAACCCGACAACGGATAACCGACAACTCACAACCGACAACCGACTATATTCCTTAACTTGCCCCGCAACATGAGTGAAGCCATAGTAACCGATACCCTCCTGCAAGATGTGGAGGCACACGTAGAGAAATACATCCAGGAGGAAGTCAACGCTGATTTTGTTTACCACAATTTTCAGCACACTTGCGCCGTCGTTGAGGCCGCGACGGAGCTGGCCGAGCATTACGAGGTCAGTGATGATGACCGCCTGGCCATCGTACTGGCGGCTTGGTTTCACGATACCGGCTACTCCGAAGGCTGGGAAGAACACGAAGAGCGCAGCGTACAAAACGCGACCGAATGGTTGGCCTCCAAGGGCGTAACCGATCAAAAATTGATCGACGGCATCTCCGGCTGCATCCGGGCCACAAAAATGCCGCAGCAGCCCCAGTCTTTCCTCGAAGAAATCGTTGCGGATGCTGACCTGAGTCACCTGGGCGACCTGAGCTACTGGGACCGCTGCGGGCGCGTCCGGCAGGAGTTTGCCATCACGCGCAACATGATCATGTCCGATCAGGAGTGGATAGACTTTGAGCTGGGCTTCATGCTCAACCACGAGTTCCACACCGAGGCCGCCAGGGAATTGTTCGGCGACCGCAAGAGCAAGCACGTAAAGCAACTCTACAAACGTAAAAAAGCACTCTTCCCCGACCAGACCCCCACCAACCTGGAAGAGCTCGAAGACGCCAAGCGGCGCAAGAAAAAACTAAAAAAGTTAAAGAAAGCCGTTGCTAAAGCCGAGGAGAAAAAAGACCCCGACTTCAAGCCCGGCCGTGGGGTCGAAACCATGTACCGCGCCACTTACCGCACCCACGTTAACCTGAGCAGCATTGCGGACAATAAGGCCAACATCATGCTCTCGGTCAACGCCATCATCCTCAGTATTTCGGCGGCGAACCTCTTCCCTAGTCTCGATAAAAACCCGCATTTGGTCATCCCCACGGTCATCCTCGTTGGGGTTTGCCTGGGGTCACTTTTTTACGCCATCCAGGCCACCCGGCCCAAGGTGACGGAAGGGAAAAGCAGCATGGAAGACATCAAGGCGCGCCGCAGTAACCTCCTCTTCTTCGGTAATTTCTACAATATGCCGATTGATGACTTCCACTACGGCATGATGGAAATGATCCGGGATGAAGACTTTCTCTACTCCTCCATGACGCGGGATTTGTACTACCTCGGCGTCGTCCTGGCCAAAAAATACCAGTTCCTGCGGGTCTGTTACAATGTATTCCTCTTTGGCCTCACGCTGGCGGTCATCGCGTTTGTGATCGCGACGGTGCACTACAATATGAACAACCC
>CAYWMW010000266.1:0-6355 GCA_964458975.1 uncultured Lewinella sp.
CTGGCTGACGGTCCTTACGGAAAAAACATGAGGACAACCATCACCCCGCCGTCAGAGTATCAGCAATATCCGTCCGCGCCGCCTGCACTGCGGGGATAACCGCCGCCAGAAAGCCAATAAACAGGGCTGCGGCGAAGAGGTATCCTTCCTCCGTCAGAAAGCGGGTGGCGGAGACAGTGTACCGGAAGTCGTCCTGCACGTTGGCGGCCAGTATTGCCATAATACCGTGGCTAAGCAGGAGGCCCAGTACGTAGCCGATGACGGCTACCAGGAGCCCCTCCAGGATGATGAGCGAGAAAAGTTTCCCCCGCCCTGCTCCCATCGTACGCATCAATGCCAACTCGTAGCGGCGCTCACGGAGAGAGGTAAACAGGGCGATGAAAATGCTGAGCGCAGAAACGATGGTGATCGCCAAAACGAGAACCCCCAGGATGCGCTGGCCAGAGTCAAACTGGCGGCGGACTTCGCTGATCTCATAGGCGGGGTTAGCAGCCAGAAGTTCCGTATTTTCGTTCAGGTTGCGGGGGAAGTTTAGCGCCTGGAAGCTGCTGGCGTTGCGGTACTTAACCAGTAGGCTGGTGATTTCCTTTTCCGGGTCTTCGTCCAGCAAAGACGCAGGGGGATGGTCGTGTGTATGATGGTGGCCTGCGTGATCGTGGTCATGGTCGTGGTCATCGGCAGCAGCTTCGTCGTGGCCTTCGTGGGAATGCCAGTAGGTTTGGTTGGTGGTAAGGACTAGCTGGTCCATGACCGTTCCGCTAGGGGCCAGGATGCCGACTACGGTGAAGTCATCATCGTGCTCAATGTTGTTCTCGTCGCCCTCGTCGATGATGCCGTGGTTAGACTTGAATACGTCGCCCAGCTTTAAGCCATTTACCCGAGCCACTTCTTCACCGACCACCACCTCAAAGTCGTGTTGCCAAATTTTACCGCTACCGATTTCGGCCCCGTACCAATCCAGGATTTTGGGGACCGTGCCCACAATTCGGTAGCCCCGGTAGCTGTCGCCTACAGAAAGCGGCACTACGTCTTCAACGATTGGGTGCTTGGGGTTAAAGAAAGCCTTGATCTGGCCCAGCTTAATGTTTCCGGTGGCGTAGCCGACGTGGTACATGCTGTTCAGGGTCAGTTCTAGCGGACTTCCTTTGGCGCCTACCACGAGGTCGATACCGGCGAGGTTATTGTCGAACTGTTCGTCCGCCTGCTCCCGCAGGGAGAGCAGCAAGGAAATCAGGCCGATGCTGAGGGCAAAGAGCAGCACACTCAACAGGGCGTTGAGCGGCTTGAAGGTCAGGTTTTTCCAACTGAGGCGTAGCAGGTTCATAGGTGCGTCTGTTGGGGGATGATGCTGGTTAGGCGATTATCGTGGGTAACGATGAGTAAGGTGGCGTTGACGGCGGCGGCCTGGCTTTGCAGGAGTTGAATCACCTGGCGGGTGTTGTCGTCGTCGAGGGCAGAGGTAGGTTCGTCGGCAAAGATCACGGCGGGCTGGTTGATGATGGCCCGGGCGATGGCGGCCCGTTGTTGCTGCCCAACGCTGAGGCGGCCCGGGAGGGCATTCCCTTTGCCGCCGAGGTCTAGTTGTTCGAGTAGATCGTTGATCCGGGGCTGATCCACCGGCTTACCCGCCAACTGTTGCGCCATGGCGAGGTTCTCGCGTACGGTCAGGGCGCGTAGGAAGTGGGCGGTTTGGAAGATCATCCCCACGTTCTGGCCCCGGAAATGATCGAGGGCCGTACCGGAAAGCTGGTCCAGCTTTTGCCCCTTGATGATGACTTCTCCGGATGCTGGTTGGCGCAGGCCAGCAAGTAGCTGAAGCATGGTTGTTTTACCGCTCCCCGATTTACCGAGGAGGAGTCTTGTTTCTCCGGCCGGGCAGTCCAGATCCGGAAACTTCAGGACCTCGCCGCCGGGATACGTAAAACTTAGGTTGTTGGAACTTAACATGGCTTTTATTGGGCGGCGAAAGATAGGGGGTTTCGGTAGGATGAAAGTCTTTTTTGTGTCAGGTGGTCTGTTGCCTATTGGTGTAGGCTGTTAAACCTGACGATGACCTCCCGTAGCCACCTCTCCCCAACCCCTCTCCAACACGGTGTGCTTCGCAGTACTTCGTGCTCGCCCCAGGCTCAGCGGAGAGGGGCTATCCAGAAGAAAACGCTTCGCGTTTTAGTGGTAGAAAACCGTCACGGGTGATCATCGTCAGGTTCAACAGCCTACCTATTGGTGTATAAGTGTACTTATACACCTAAGTGACCAAGTATTCAAACGTATAAGTGTACTTATACACCTAAAACCACATCACCCAGCAAGCAATACTATCAGGGCGCAAACCAAATTGTCGAGATTGCTCCTCCCCAGCGCAGCGGTTTGGGGAGGCAGGGAGGAGGTCGAGCGACAATTTGGTTTGCGCCCTACTATCATCACCAGTCTTCCCAGGCAGCATACGTAAAGTTTGGCAGTAACAAACATGTTCCGTTCATTCCTTGCTATTTCCGATACGACCATCTATCTTGACCCTGCTAAGGGATGAGAAAAAAAACACTTTATTCTTTTTCCATCCCTTAAAGTTATTAACCAAAAAGTTTTCAGTCATGGCAAAGCGCAGAATCAAAAGACCCAGCAAACCGAAGAAGAATACGGACGTTAGTGCCGAAGACGCTGCGGCGAACAAACGGTTCTTTACCATTACCGCAATCTGTGTGGTGCTGTTGCTGGTGATTATCTTCTTGTTTTATAAAAATAGCTAAGGGGTTCTAGTGGTCTGATTCACAAGTCTTGGGTTGCAGATAAATCGGTTTGTGGATGTCCCCAAAAACGGAAATTCGCATATATACGAGTACGCGTTTAAACACGTTTACAAACGGCCACAACACAACAGACTTATCGGTTTATTGACTTATCAACAAGTCAACAAATCGACATGTTGATACATCCGAGTTGTGTTCAAACACGCCCCCCCAGCATTACCCCAACCCACCAAGCGCCAACACCACCTCCCGGGCCGAAGGCGAAGAAGCCAGCACCCCATCCACCATAGACGGCAGCAAGTAGCGTGGCTGGCCACTATTGCTGGTGGGCAGCACGTTCATATCCCGCAGCCCTGAATCCCGGATCTCAACGAGCCTGAATATACCATCGGCGATGGTGTAAGTTACTACTAAGTCCGTACCGTATCTAGTTGGCGCAACATAAAGAAAGATTGCTGCGTCCAACATTTCGATGTCAGAAGTTTGGTAGTGGTAGCAGGCGGTGTAGGAAGGGTATTCCATCACCCTTGAGGTAATACCGATGCCAATTAACTCAGTTTGCACCTGCGTCAGCGCCACCTGAATCAAATTGTAGGGGTCTTCTGCCTTGCTGTGGTCGTAGGGTAACCACTTGCCCGTGGAGAGCTGAAAAAACTCCATATCCCCGAATTGCATCTTATAATCAAACACCGGGTACCTCGGCGCTACGTAACCGGGGTGGTAATACTTAACACCGTGGTCGCGCAGCCACTCAATTTCGAGCAACATGGTATAGATTCCGAGGCTATGGGACGCATATTCAGGGTCATAGATACCTGCCTTGGTGTAGGCCGTTTCCCGCCCCAGATCAAAGTAGCTGAAGGCCACCAGCTTGTCTCCATCGTATACCCGAATCACGTGAGTATCAAGGGTCTTGATGCAGTGCTCGCCGATGACGTGGTGGTCGAGCGAATCCCGTGTTTTCTCAGGGTGGAGCACCAGGTAGCGCTGGTTAAGTTCTTCCAGTTCCAGGTCGGGCACTTCGGCTGGCAGCAGGGTCACCCGAAAGCGTTTCGCGTTGCGCCGCAGCAATTTTCGGTGCCGCTTTTTGAAGGTAAATCCTCTCAGCGGTAGGCGCAGTTGGATGCAGCCGTAAATCTGTTCGTTGTCTGCCCTCAGGAACTCAGCGGTGTAGATACCCTGCCCTGCTGGTCGCCACCCCGTGCTTAGGTAAGCGTCAAGCTGCTCGGGTGCAATCGGACTTTTGGGGTGATGAATACTGGTAGCCAACGGGTACTATGATTTTTTTATCAGGCGCTAAGGTACGGAATTAGATGCGCGGCTTTTTGTTCATTTTCCGGGCCCGGGAAATGCGAAGCCGAGCTTAGGGATTGCGCTAAAGAAACCACTTTTTGATGCTACCGGAAGGTTTGTGAATATGAACTGGTTTAAGCAGAGATGTTTTCGGAGTAATTACTTTCCGCTGTCTTTACGGTCGTGATTTGATCGGCGGAATTGGCGTTAGCGAACAAAGTGCCTGAAAATCGTTCATCTATTCGCTCACTAACTTCCAAATCTTCCACCAACCCCGGCGCATGCCAGGGCTTCACCCGTGCATCCATCACCAGCGGGCCGGTACAGCCCCAGTGTTTATGCTCGGTAGTAGCCCCCAGGCCGTGCAGGTCGTGGCTGGGGTTAGACCGCGTAAAGGCGGCCCAGACAAAGTTGCTGAAGTCTTCGGCCATAAAAGCGGGGTCGTCACAAATCACAATAAGGGCCAGCCCTTCAGCCAACATGGCCGCTGACTGCTCGTCCGAAAAGTGTTCGGTGAACACCTTCAGGTCGGCCGCCGCTTGCTTGGCCGAGTTCGCATCGCGCTTAACCTTGTCCGGAGCGCCAGCGGGGAAGTCGGCTAATCGCGCCGGGTCAGGGTCCGCGCCGGGCACCGCCGGGCCAGCTACCGCCAGAATGCCCGGTGCTATGAAGTGAGGAGCCGCAAAGCCTTCCGGCGGGGTGAAATCGGCCGGAAGTTCGGTGGTAAGCTCGCGCCGTTTAGCGCCCCTAACCGCCCAGATCAGCTTACTGCCCGAGTTCCAGTCCGAGCCGCTGTAATCGAGCGTATCGATGGTGGTCCGGGTTTGAAAGTGGAGGTCACGGCGGGGGTCGAAGCGTTCCAGCACGTGCTGAAAGAAGGCTGGCTGATCGTCCGCATCCAGGTCAGGGTCATTGCTTCCGTCGGCGATGATGCAGTATTTAGCAAGGCTCGTTTGTCCGCTCCCAATGATGCGGTTGGCCTGGGTGATGATCTCTTCGGGCACGAGCATCTGCCCGTCTTCGCGGAAGGGCATGTAGCGCTCGGAGCCGATGGCCAGTAGCAGCGGATGCACGCCCGCCTCGTCTACGGCGTTGATCTGGCGAATACCGGGGAACTCGCCCGGCGTCAGATCTTTCACAATCTGGTGAATGAGGTAGCCGAACTGCGAATCCTCCGCCGGAGGCCGCCCAACTACGGTGAATTGCCAGATGGGATCCTTGCGGTGCCAGACCGTCTCCACGTCCATCACCGGGAAAGGATGCTCCAGGCTGTAGTAACCGAGGTGATCGCCGAAGGGGCCTTCCCGCATCATCCCTTGCTTACGGATGGTACCGGTGATGACGAAGTCTGCGTCGGCGGAAAGCAGCCAGTCGCGGTCCCAGGCGTAGCCGAAGCGCCGCCCGGCCAGCATCCCCGCGAAGGTCATTTCGCTCAGCCCCTCGGGCAGTGGCATGATGGCGCAGAAGGCGTGGCTCGGCGGGCCACCAACGAAGATGGAACAGCGGAAGGGCTCGTCCGATTTTAAATATTCGGTGTGGTGGTTACCAATCCCCCGGTGAAGCTGGTAGTGCAGCCCGATTTCTTTGTTCGTCTCGTAGTCGTTGCCCGTCAGCTGAATCCGGTACATCCCGATGTTGGTCTGCATCGGTTTACGGCTGCCGGGCGGGAGGGTCATCACCTGCGGCAGGGTGACGAAAGCGCCGCCGTCCATCGGCCAGGACTTGACGAGCGGCAGTTGGTCGATAGTGGTTTGGCCGTACTTCACGGCGGGGTTCAGGTGCTTGCGGGGCAGGGCACTCAGGGCGGTAAAGGGCGCGCCAGCGTAGCGCAGGGGCGACTTGGCCAGGTTGGCCGGGTCCGCCTTTATCTCTACCACTTTTTTGACTTTTGGCAGCGTTTTGCGAAAGAGAAAATCCGTCCGTTCCTTCGTGCCGTATACGTTAGACATGGCCTGAAAGGGGCTTCCTTTTACGTTTTCAAACAGAATCGCCGGCCCGCCTTTAGCGAATACCCGGCGGTGGATTTCGGCCATTTCCAGGTCAGGGTCCACTTCCTCACTGATGCGGAGGAGTTGGCCGTGTTTTTCCAGGTCTTGAGCGGCTTGACGGAGAGAACTGTACATATTTTAGTTGCGTATGTGGGCGCGGTGCGCAGGTGCAGAGATAAAGGTATAATAGCAGAGTGAGGAAGATGGTTGTTAGTTTAGCGTCAGAATCTCCTGGAAGTGCGTCGTTGTTACTGTAAACCGTAGCGGACCATGTGTGTATAACAATGGTCCGCTACGCTTTTAGGCCGCTCGCGCCCCAAAGACTTT
>CAYWMW010000267.1:0-2095 GCA_964458975.1 uncultured Lewinella sp.
TCCTCCTTAAACCCGAGCACCTCACGAATCTTGCGGTTGGAGTACAGGGCTTCGTGCTCCTCCAGTTCCCGGCTGATCGGTACGCCGGGGAAGAAAGTCTCCGCCAGCTCTTTACTAGGGATGATGGCTCCGTTGTGGTCGTTCCCGGCGTTGAAGACCTGGAAGCCGAGCTTGTCTTTTTGCAGGCAGCGGTCTACAATCTGCCCGAGGTCTCGGGCATCGATGTAGCAGAAGGCGTTGCGGCGGCGGACTTCGGGGTGCTTGAAATAGTGCGGGAAGAGCTCCGCGTATTCGTGCGGCTCAATCACGTTGCCGATGCGGAGGGCGTAGATGTCGAAGCCAGACCTGCGCTGGAAAGCCCGGGCTGTTTTTTCGTTTACTACCTTGGAGAGGCCGTAGCTGTCCATCGGGTCGATGTCGTAATCTTCTTCCAGGGGCAGCACTTTGGGGTCGGTCTGGCCGTCCGAAAAACAGATGCCGTAGGTCGTCTCCGAGGAAGCGATGACGATCTTCTTGATGCCGAGTTTCACCGCCGCTTCAATCACGTTGTAGGTGCCCATGGTGTTGACCCGGAAGGTCTCGTTGTCCGGTTTTATCAGGATGCGGGGTACGGCGGCGAAATGTACCACGGCGTCGAACTTCGGTACGCCCTCCCCGCCTTCCAACTCATGCAAGCCCGTGTACGAACTCATAGCGTTAAAGACCTGCCCGGAGTCGGTGATATCAACAATCAGGTTGTCTACGCCAGGGTGATCCAGCGGGACCAGATCTACGTTCATAACGCGGTGCCCCTGGTTAAGGAGGTAGGGAATTACGTGCTTTCCAGCTTTTCCGGAGCCGCCGGTGAAGAGTATTCGTTTTGAAGACATTTGCTTTGTTTGATGGTGATTGTGCGTCAGGGAGATTCGTAATGCAGCAGCTCGGCCTTGCTTTTTAACCTCCCCCCGCACCTGCGGCCGCGCCTGAAAAACAGACGTATTTACTTTCCTTTTTTCAACGCTTTCTTGAGTTCTCCCAGCATATCGGGAACCATAACGAAGGGGTCGTACGGAACTCCCTTCACCAAAAGCGTCTCCACCGGCAAGTAGCCTTTATAGCCGCTCTCCCGAATAATTTTGACCAGCCTGTCGAAGTCGGTCCGTTCCTTACTCTCGCGTCCGTACGGGTAGTCCTTCACCTGCCAGTTTACGGCGTACGGTGCTATTTCGGCGATGTCTTTATAGGGGTCTTTGGTCTTGAAGTTTCCGGTATCGACGATTATGCCGACCCGCTCGGAGTCGAGCGCCTCCAGTACGTACAAACACTCCTCGGCGGTTTGCAGCATCTCCCCGTGGTTCTGGATGCCGATCTTTACGTTGTACTGCTCGGCCAGGGGCAGCAATTCTTTGTAGCAATCGATCATCCACTGCGCCGGAACTTCCCAGTTGTCTTCGTAGCCATCAGGGATCGCCCCCGCAAAAACGCGGAGTACCGGCGCACCGATTTTGGATGCGGCCACGATCCATTCTTTCGCCAGCGCAACGCCTTCGGCCCGGATGGTGGAGTCGGGCGAGGCAAAGTTGTTCCGAACGCCCGTGCCGCTAATCGCGATGCCCAGGCTGTCGGCGTAGTGCTTGAATTTGGCCAGGTATTCATCCGACGGTACCTCGGGGTAGGTCGGGAAGAAGTAGGCCGTAGGGTCAAGTGCCTTAATGTCCTGGGTAGCGCACCAGTCCAACAAATGGAACAGGCTGTACATCTGCTGGTTGTTGCGGCGGTCTTTCGCCAACATCAAATCGCTGAAGGAATAGGCGTTCAACGAGAGGATGATGTCTTCGTCTTCCGCTGGCGCTTGTGCTTCTTCCGGCTGTGGCTGGCAGGAAGACAGAAAGGCTACGATCAAAAGGAGGGGCAGCAAGGTGAATTTAGATACTGATTTTTGCATGGGCGTTTTGGATGGTTCTCGGTATAAATTTAAGGCGCTTTGAAGCTATTCGGGCAATGCGGCCAATCCGAAAAGCTAAATGTACCGACTTTTGGGGTTGTTTGCCCAAATCTATTATGATGATTTCAAAGCCTGAATCTCGCGAATCAGGAATCTGCCTCGTGCGGTAGC
>CAYWMW010000267.1:2195-6282 GCA_964458975.1 uncultured Lewinella sp.
GCGGTAGCCAAATCGCATATCAAATATCCCTTATCGCTTATCCCTTATCAAACATCTGTAATGAGCGGTAGCCAAATCAAGAATCAGAATTAAACACCCGTCCGTCTTCACACCGCACCACCCGCGCCTGAAAGGTATCCAGCAAGCGGTAATCGTGCGTAGCGAAAAGCACCGCCGTGCCGTGTTCGCGGCCGAGTTTTCGCATCAGTTCTAAAATATCTTTGCTGGTATCGGGGTCTAAATTTCCGGTTACTTCGTCGGCGATGAGCAGGGTGGGGGCGTTGAGGAGGGCGCGGGCGAAAGCGACGCGCTGTTGCTCGCCGCCGCTCAGGGTGTGGGGCATGCTGCGGCGGCGGTCGGCCAGGCCTACTTCGGTCAGTACTTCATCAATCCGGGCTTCAGTTTTGGCCCCTTTTTTCCAGCCGGTCGCTTCGAGGGCGAAGCGGAGGTTGTCTTCTACGGTGTGGTCCGTCAGCAGGTTGAAGTCCTGAAATACGATGCCGAGTTGGCGGCGGAGCTTCGGAATCTTGCGCCGGCCGGTTTTCCGGAGGTCAAAACCGGCAACGGTTGCGGAGCCGGAGGCAAGGGGCAGGGCCGCATAAAGGGTCTTCAATAGGCTCGATTTGCCCGCGCCGGTTTTACCCACCAAATAGACAAATTCGCCGGGCGCAATACGTAAATCCACATTTTCCAGGATGTTGCGGTCTCCTTGTCGGATATTTACGCCGCGTAACTCTACTATCGCCTCGGTCATTTGGTAAGATTTGTGTCCGCTCTTAACGTTTTGCGGCTTCAAGGTATCAAAAGTACGGGTAGAAGGGAAGAAAGGAGGGTAAGCTTTCGTTCTTTTCGAGGCTGGAGTCAAATTAGATTGGATTCCGGTGTCGTTACCTTTGCCTGGGCTTCCGACTCCAAACTCCCGACTCCCGACTCCCGACTCCAATACTCCCCTTACCCCAAACAGAACTGTCTTGAATAAACTACTAACACTCATACTTATCGTCGCTTTTTGGGCGGGGACGCAGGATGCAATGAACGCTCAAAAGTACAGCAATGAATTCCTGACCATCGGCGTCGGTGCCCGCGCCCACGGCATGGGAACGGCCGTTGTGGCTGGCCAGCAGGACGTCTACGCCTCCGCCTGGAACCCCGCCGGACTGGCCGGTCTCTCCTCCGACGACGGGCTGGAGATCGGGGCCATGCACGCCGAATGGTTCGGTGGTGTCGGTAATTTCGATTACCTCGGCTTCACCCTGCCGCTCTCCGGAAACAACCAGCGCCTCGGCTTCAGCCTCATCCGCTTCGGCATCGACAACATCCCCAACACCCTGACCCTCTACGAAGCGGACGGGACGATCAACTTCGACAACGTAACCGAGTTCTCCGCCGCAGACTACGCCTTCATCGGTACCTACGCCAAGGCTTACCCCAAGCCCAACGGTGCTATTCGCCTCGGCGGCAACGTCAAGGTCATCCGCCGTACCATCGGCGAGTTCGCCAACAGCTGGGGCTTCGGCCTCGACCTCGGCGCACAGCTCGAACGCAAAGACTGGACCTTCGCCCTCCTGGCCCGCGACATCACGACGACCTTCAACGCCTGGTCCTTCAGCTTCTCCGACCAGGACAAAGAAACCCTGGAACTGACCAACAACGCCGTACCGATCAACAGCGTCGAAACCACCAACCCCACCATCATCCTGGCCGCTAACCGCCGCTTCAACCTCACGGATAAGATCGACCTCACCGCCGAGCTCGACCTGATCGCTACCACCGACGGCCAGCGCAATACCCTCATCTCTGCCGATCCCATTTCTGTAGACCCGGCCTTTGGCCTGGAAGCGGCGTACTCGGATTTCATCTTCGTCAGAGCCGGGGTTTCCCAGCTGCAACGCATCCAGGACTTTGACCAGATCGAACGCCTCAACTCCCGCCCGAGTCTTGGCCTCGGCCTCAAGGTTGGTCAGCTCAACGTAGACTACGCCTACACCGACCTGGGTGATGATGACGGGCGGTCTACTTACAGCCACATTGTCTCTCTGCGGTTGGGCTTGAAGCCTAAGCGGTAAATTACGGAAAGATGGATTCCAAGTTTGTTTTTGATGGCGTATGGGAGAGCATCTCGATTCAGCTCGCTGAATTTGCTATTCTCGATCACCCTGAACTGACGAGGGGTAAAGGAGGCGAAGGTCTTATCACTTTTTACGACCCCAATACGCTAGCGGTAGATCCAGCACCTGCTCAGATGAAAACCGTCGAATGGCTAATGGACGCGGCCAATCAGCGATCAGTTCTTGTCACTTTACTTCCTTACCTGAAAAACGTAATCTATCCTAAATGGAAGACGTTTATTTCAGCGGAAGAGTATCCAGAAGCTTACCCCGCTCTTAACGCCGTTAGGGACCTTCGGAACATTGTAGGGTTATCTGAAATTTCGGTGCTTGATTATCAAATCAACGGCCAGGCGATCTTTGCAATTCATTGGTCCAGTTTCCTAGACTATGAGCACGGTGTTTCAACGGTTCATAACCGGGAGACTATTTTAACCTTCGGCGAGGGGTATGAATATGAGCTTCCCCCTTCGGCGGTGGCCGCAGGCCGTTACGTCTACGATCAACCTGAAGATCCTTCCAGTCGCTACTCAAACAACGATGATTACTCCTGGTACCTGCCGCATCCCAAGTACGGTAAATTAAGGCAATGGCAGCGCTGGCATAATGGTTTCTTACCGGTAAAAATGTTGCGCAATCACCGGTACGATGAACTTGATGAGTTGCTCGAGCAGCATCCTGAGTTGCTGGAGAAAGGAAGTAAACTCCTGGAATCTGCATTGTCGCAAAATGGCGTTCAGGAGGAAAAGCTTATTCAATACCTGGTGGCGAACATTAAGTTACCGTCTCCCGGTGTCGTACGGTTCGCTCTCGCGAAGGAACGTTATGATGTCCTGATTGGCCTTATTAATAACGGTTATGGCGTTAATCAACCGTTGGGCCAGGATTCCTTGCTCTCAACTCCTCTGGTTCAGTACTACAAAACGTACGATGACGATAAGGCAAGAAAACCGTTTTGGCGGCAGGTGGAGTGGTTGATTGAGAACGGACTTAATCCTTATCTTGAAGATAGCTTTGGCCGTAATGCCTTCTTCACGCTCAACCGATATGACGATAAGCAACTAACGGAAGCCATCGAGTTAAAAGTCAAAAGGTTGCTAAAGGGTACTTCGGAAAAACCTTGGTGGCAGAAGCTGTTTGGTTAACATTAAAAATGTAGATGGAACTAAGCTAACCTGTTTCACAACTGATTGGGAATAGCGACGTTAGAGAACTGACCCAATTCTTCCGCTGATGTACCTCCGCTGTCTCCAAACCCTGCTCCTTTTACCCCTACTCTGCACCTGCGCCCTCGCCCAAAGCAGCGTAGAAGAGTTCAAACTCGGCGGCACCGCCCGCGTCCTTAACGACGAGTGCATCCGCCTGACGCCCGACGTGCCGTTTGCCAGCGGATCGGCCTGGTACGAGAAAGCGATCAACCTCAACGAACCCTTCGAGATCACCGTCTGCCTCGTCCTCGGTGAAAACGACGAGTTGGGGGCCGACGGCATCGGCTTCATCTTTCACCCCACCATGCGCACCGGTTACCGGGGCGAGGGGATGGGCTTCGCGGGTCTCGTTCCTTCCCTGGGCATCGAGTTCGATACCTACCAAAACTACCACCTCGGCGACCCCGCCGAAGACCACGTCGCGATCAACATCAACGGCCGTACCCACCACGCGGCCAGCATCACCGGCCCCACGCCGGTCGGTAACCTGGAAGACGGCAACAAACACCTCCTCTGGATCAACTGGGACCCGATCGAGAAACAACTCCTCGTCATGCTCGACGGCGTAGAACGGGCCAAACTGAAGGCCAATATTGTCGCCGAATTGTTCGGTGGTAACTCCACCGTTTTCTGGGGCGTAACCGCCGCAACCGGCCGGAAAACGAACTTTCAGGACATCTGCATCAAGAAGTTAACCTTCGCGGAGGCGGAAGTGCAGCCGGAGGTTGACTTTGGGGGGAAGTGAGAAAGCATTTAGCGATTAGCATTTAG
>CAYWMW010000268.1:0-2120 GCA_964458975.1 uncultured Lewinella sp.
GCTGAGATGGTTTTTCGAAAAAGCTCCTAAGGGAAACAATCATTACCTCAAGGGCTAGGCTGTTAAACCTGACGATGACCTCCCGTAGCCACCTCACCCCAACCCCTCTCCAACACGCTTCGCCCCAGGCTCAGCGGAGAGGGGCTATCCAGAAGAAAACGCTTCGCGTTTTGGTGGTAGAAAACCGTCATGGGTGATCATCGTCAGGTTTAACAGCCTACCTCAAGGGCATGAAACACTTGCTCCTACTATTCTCTACGAATTGACTCAATAAAAAGGGCTTCTACCTTATCCCGGGCCCAGGGCGTCCGCCGTAAAAACTTTAGGCTGGACTTGATGCTCGGGTCGTGGGTGAAACAACGGATGTTGATCATCTCACCCAGTTCTTCCCAGCCGTAGGCTTTTTCCAGGTATTCGAGAATGTCGACCAGCTTTACGCCGTGAAGGGGGTTGTTGGGCTGTGGAGCTTGTGGTTCTTTATCTTCCATAGGATGCATGACTATGAGCGGTGATTACTTTAGTTGGTTGACCCGGATTTTACGCTTCTTCACCCGCCCGTTGTTCAGCAGCGCGATCAGGCCTTCGGTCTTGGCTTTTGGAACACTGACGAAGGTGCAGTCGGCGAGGAGTTCGATCACGCCGAGCTCCCCTTTTTCGAGCCCTCCTTGCTTGAAGAACAGGCCGGCGATGTCTCCCTTGGAAACCTTGTCTTTGCGGCCTGCGGAGACGTAGAGGGTTGCCCATTTGCTGTTTTGGACGTTGCCCGGTTCGGGGTCCAGGTCAATGTCTTCGGTTTCGGAGACGTAGTCGGGGAGAGGATAACCATCCCAGTGGAGGAGGTAGGCGGTGCCGTTGGCGTGCATCCGGGCGGTGCGGCCGTTGCGGTGGGTGAATTCGGCTTCTTTGGCTGGCATCTGGAAGTGGATGATAAAGTCCAGTTCGGGCACATCGATGCCCCTGGCGGCGAGGTCAGTGGAGAGCAGCAGGCGATGGGTTCCGTTGCGGAATTTGATCAGTGCACGCTCGCGTTCGGTCTGTTCGAGGCCACCCATGAAGACGCCGTAGTCGATGGCGCGGCTGTCCAGAAAGTCGGCAACAAAACGGAGGGTGCCCTTCACGTTGCAAAAGATGATGCCGCGCCCACTGCCGGTTTGGCTTAAGACTTTTTCCAGCGTGACCAATTTGTCTTTCTCCGGAGCGGGAACGTCTACCAGGCGAAGCTGGCTGCTGCGCGTGCCCAGGTAATCAATGGTAACGGGGTCGTTGATCTGGATGAAGTCTGGAATGTCGACTTCGTTGGTCGCGGAGGTGAGTACCTTTTTCTTAAGGTTAGGCAGGGCCGTCACGATCTGCTTCATCTCTTTCTCGAAGCCCGTTTCGAGGGATTTATCAAATTCATCGAGCACCAGGGTACGGATGGTTTTTACGGAGAAAGCCTCCCGGCGCAGGTGGTCCGCCACCCGGCCCGGAGTACCGACCAGAATGGCCGGTGGGTTCTTCAGGTCTTCGCGCTCCTTAGAGCCGGGCCGACCTCCGTAGACGGAGTCTACCCGGAAGCCACTACCCATAGACCGCATCACCGCTTCGATCTGTATGGCCAGCTCCCGGCTAGGAACCAGGATGAGCGCCTGGACGGTTTCCTCGGTTTGCTTCAGTTCATTCATGATCGGTAGCAGGAAAGCCAGGGTCTTACCCGTTCCGGTGGGGGAAAGGAGGACTACCTCGTTGCCGTGCAGGATGGCTTTGCGGGCCTCCGTTTGCATCTGGTTCAATGCCTGAATGCCTAGTTTGGCCAGGATTTCCTTTTGTGACTTCATGGGGCGAAGGTAGGTATTAAGAAGGCTATTCTATGTATACGAAAGAGGTCGTTAGGCCGGTCTTGACGGGGGCGGGGATACTCCCCCCGTGCCATGGCCCAACCCTGCTTCGCAGACGTGGTGTTGCCATTCCGTTTGGGCGGCGAGGTTGGGGGAGAGAAGAAGGGGCAGCAGAAACAATAGTTTTTCCATTGGGCAAAGTTAGCGATGCCCTAAACCTTACACTGCACCAGCGGCTGCGCCCTGAAAAAAACGGGGAAAGGTACTCGTCACCTGGTGGTCTCCTATCCATCTCTTTTCCAC
>CAYWMW010000268.1:2220-6272 GCA_964458975.1 uncultured Lewinella sp.
AAAAACGGGGAAAGGTACTCGTCACCTGGTGGTCTCCTATCCATCTCTTTTCCACCGAACAGGCCCGCCCCGAGAAGATCGGAACGGGCCTGCTGAAAATAGAATATGGAAGCTGCTTATGGCGTCACCACAACCCGCTTAGTCACCAGCTTTTCGTTCAGGCGGATGCGCAGGAAGTAAACACCTGCGGCCATTCCCTGGGTTTCGATGCGCTCGTTAAAACCGTTGGCGCTAACGTTCAGGTTCTCGCGGGAGAGGAGCACCCGGCCAGCCGCGTCGATCAACTGGTAATTCATACTGCCAGCCTGACCGAGGTCACGGCCGTCGATGCGCAGGGCCTGGCCTCCGGAGATGGGGTTGGGCGCTACGGTGATGGCGGCGTTTAACGCGGCATCTATCGTGGCGGTCGGGAATTCACCATTCCGGAAACGGAACTTCTGGTCTCCGAAATCACTATCAGTTTCGTAGCGGTTGAAGGGGCGTACCCGCCAAAAGTAGCGGGTGTTGGGGCTCAGGCCATCCTCGATAACGGCCATCGTGTCAGAGACGATGAAAGACCGCAAAACCGCACCGTTGAAGTTGGTACTGGTGTTAAGCTGAACGATGTAGTAATCTGCATTGGGCACGGAGTTCCAAACCAACTCTACGTAATCAGCTACTTCAAGGGTCGCGTTGTTGACGGGGAGCAAGAGGTTCATGTCGTCACCATCGGCAGCTACCTGAGCTACTCCGGAGGCATCTGATACCTGGCGTGCGTTGAGGTTGGTCTGCATGGCGGTTTTCTGCTCTTCCGTAAACCCATTCACGCAGTTGTCCAGCGCATAAGACATTATGTTGAAGGCCGGTACGGCAAACTTGGTGGAGTCTGGATCGACAAGGCTGTCGCGGTATTCACCAGCGTTGTTACACGCCCAGCGCTGCATCAGGTAATCCGGAGCGGTGTCACAAAAGCCGTCTGCTGCATCTGCACAGTTGCTGCCGTCAACGCGCTCCACCGGCACATCCCGCCCGCGGAACCGGACCGTTTCCGGAGCACGCTCGACGAGGTCGATGTTGTCAATTTCTTCTACGCTTTCCCATCCGTAGAACGTATGGGGAAGGGTAAGGAGGTGGCCCATCTCGTGGCTCCACGTCCGGTCATTGGCACCCATACAGTTGTTGCCAACCACCAGGGCATCGGCGTTACGGTAGTATACCCCACAGTTTCCGGCAGGGTTGCCAACGAAGTAACTGTTGATGACGTTGCGCTCGTTGTTCAGGTTCATCATCTGAACGGGGGTGCTGTTGTTGGAGTAGTCGTAGTAAGAGTTATTGTTGAGGTAGTCAATGTCCTTAACGTAAAACTTGATGTTCATGTCCTCAAAGTCACTGTTGAGCAACTCAAGACCGCGCAAAAGCCTCACCGGGTCAAGGGCACCGCCGCCATCGTTTCTTCCCACGACGACCAGCCGGGAAGGAACGTAAAGAATATCGTCTGATTTGCCAACAGGGGCAAATTCACCCGCTTGGTATTTAGTGAGCCACTCGGACTTGCCGGAGTACCCACACCAGTCATCGGAGGTGGACTGTGCCTGAGCGGCAACGGAGAAAAGGAGGGCCGGCAACAAGACGGCAAGGATGGAGCGAAGTGATTTCATGGCGAAATTGATAGTTTTGAATGTCAAAAGTAAGAAAACCTTGTCTAGGCAATCGTCTTGTTGGCGGCATTTAAGTAAGTCCGAGTGATTTTCTATACTTTTGCTTCTCTTTTACGATGAAGTTTGAGTGCTTAGATACTAAACTAACACCGTGCTAAGACGTTACCCCCATAAATCTTAAACAATTAACCAAAATAATTTGATCCATGAGTAAAGTAACCGTAGTCGGAGCCGGAAACGTAGGCGCTACCGTAGCCAACGTTCTGGCACACAAAGACCTTGTTCGTGAAGTTGTCATCCTGGACATTAAGGGAGACTTCGCAAAAGGGAAAGCGCTCGATAGCTACCAGCAGGCAAGCGTCGATCACTTCAGCACCCAACTTCGCGGTACGGACGACTACGCCGACACGGCCGACTCTGACATTGTAGTCATCACCGCCGGCATTCCCCGCAAGCCGGGCATGAGCCGGGACGACCTGATCAGCACCAACGCCAAGATCGTTACCATGGTTACCCGCTCCATCATGGAGCACAGCAAGAACCCCATCATCATCGTGGTGTCTAACCCGCTCGATGTGATGACTTACGCGGCTTACAAAGCTTCCGGCCTGCCCAAAAACCGTGTTTTCGGTATGGCTGGCATCCTGGATACCGCCCGCTATCGTGCCTTCCTTAGCATGGCGCTCGACGTTTCCAGCAAAGACATCCAGGCCATGCTTCTCGGTGGCCACGGTGATACCATGGTGCCACTGCCGCGCTACACCACTGTTTCCGGCATTCCCGTTACCGAACTGATCGGCAAGGAAGAGCTGGACGCGATTGTGGAGCGCACCAAGAAGGGCGGCGGAGAACTTGTTAAGCTCATGGGCACCTCCGCATGGTACGCGCCCGGTGCTGCTGCCGCTCAAATGGTAGCGGCCATCGTTCGTGACGAAAAGCGCATCTTCCCCTGTTGTTCGCTGCTTGAGGGCGAGTACGGCCAGGAGGGCATCTTCCTCGGCGTTCCCGTAAAACTGGGCAAAGAGGGCATCAACGAACTACTCGTACTTGACCTCAACGAAGAGGAAATGGCCGACATGAACAGCTCCGCTGATGCCGTCCGCAGTGTGCTCGAAGTCTACAAAGGCATGAACGTCTGAGCCAAATAACGGACTGTTCTGATTTAACCAAATCACAGGCAAAGCCTCGTCGTTCTCGGCGGGGCTTTGTTGTTTTATTCATAAGGATGGTTATTTGGGCGCGGCCGCAGGATGCAGAGCGGGTTTTAATAGAAGGTCTCTCGTGCGAACAACAAATTGCAGGCTCGCTTAAAGATTGAACCGGTTCAATACCAAACCGATACTATATCTTTGCGCCCCAAACTGAAAACTCAATGCTCTACCTTACCCGCCGGGAAACCTTTAACGCCGCGCACAAATTGCACATCTCTGACTGGAGCGATGAGCAAAACCGCGCCGTTTTTGGCAAATGTTCTAACCGCAACTGGCACGGACACAACTACCAGCTCTTTGTAACCGTAGCGGGCCAGCCCGACCCCGTTACCGGTTTCGTGATGGACGCAAAACTGCTCTCCACCATCATGAAGGAGGAAATCGTAGACCAGGTAGACCACCGGAACTTCAACCTCGATGTGGAATGGGTCCCGCAAGGAATGCAGCCAACAACCGAAAACCTCCTGATACTGTTTTGGAAGCAAATTGAAGAACGGGTAAATGCCGCAGGTACAGCCAGACTCTACTCCATCCGCCTGCACGAAACCGAGAACATTCATGCCGAATACTACGGCCCCAACGGAAGAAAATAAGCCATGTCCTTTAGCCAGCAATTGAACTACGACGACAAGATTACGGAAAAACTCTCCGCCAACTTCACCGACATCATCGGCGGTGTAGGCGAAGACGCCAATCGCGAAGGCCTGGTCAAAACCCCCGAGCGCGCCGCCAAGGCCATGCAGTTCCTCACCCAAGGCTACGACCAGGACGCCGAGGCGATCCTCCGGTCCGCCATGTTCGCCGAAGACTATTCCGAAATGGTCATCGTGAAGGACATTGAGCTTTACAGCCTCTGTGAACACCACCTGCTGCCGTTCTTCGGCAAGGCCCACGTCGCTTACATCCCCGATGGGTACATCGTAGGCCTCAGCAAAATTCCCCGGGTAATTGATGTGTACGCCCGTCGCTTTCAGGTACAGGAACGGCTCACGGACCAGGTACTTCAGGCGATTCACAAAACCCTGAACCCGCTCGGCGTCGCGGTCGTCATCGAAGCTCGCCACATGTGCATGATGATGCGCGGGGTGCAGAAGCAAACTTCCGTTACCACCACCTCCGCTTTCACCGGAGCATTCAAGGCGGAACGGACCAGGAATGAGTTCTTGAAGCTGATTACTTCGGATTTGGGGTAAACGAGAACTAG
>CAYWMW010000269.1:0-6186 GCA_964458975.1 uncultured Lewinella sp.
TCCTGCAACGTGTGAACAACAAATTGCAGGCTTGCTCAAAGATTATCGAAGTTTTTAGAAGTCAGAAATCAGCGTGCAGAAGTCAGGCTACTTAATGGTACAGCGGTAGCCTGACTCCTGCATGCTGATTTCTAAGCTGTGAAACCACGAAAAACATTCACGAGCCTGTAATCTGTTATACCCCCACGCGTACAGTACAACTTGCAACCGATCTCTGCGTTATCTTCGCACTCAGCATAATTGTCAAGACAATAAAAAAGTTAACCATGTCCAACAAAGTCTTCATCTGCGCCGCCGTACGTACGCCAATTGGCTCCTTCGGGGGCGTCTTCAAATCACTTTCAGCCCCTCAGCTCGGTGCTGCGGCCATCAAAGGTGCGCTGGAGAAAGCAGGCGTTGCGCCGGGTCAGGTAGAGGAGGTGCTGATGGGCAATGTAGTGTCGGCCAACCTCGGTCAGGCACCGGCCCGGCAGGCGGCTTTGGGCGCGGGTATCCCGAACTCCGTACCCTGTACCCAGGTCAATAAGGTGTGCAGCAGCGGCATGAAAACGGTGATGTTTGGTGCGCAGTCTATCATGCTCGGCCACAACGATCTGGTCGTTGCCGGAGGCATGGAGAGCATGAGCAACATCCCTTACTACGTGCCGGACGCCCGCTGGGGTGCGAAGTTCGGTGACCGTAAACTGATCGATGGCCTCAGCAAAGACGGCCTCACGGATGCATACGACCAAAACGCAATGGGCGTCTGCGCCGACGCAACGGCCGTGAAGTATGATTTCAGCCGGGAAGACCAGGACGCTTACGCCATTGATAGCTACAAACGCTCCGCCGCCGCCACCGAAAGCGGCGCTTTTGCCGACGAAATTGTTGCAGTAAACGTTCCCCAGCGCCGGGGAGACGACCTGGTAATTACCGAAGACGAAGAGTACAAAAAGGTAAAGTTTGAGAAGATCCCCGCTCTGCGCCCCGCCTTTTCTAAGGACGGAACGGTAACGGCCGCCAACGCCAGTACGATTAACGACGGTGCCGCAGCCCTCGTCCTGGTCAGCGAAGCAAAAATGAAAGAACTGGGCCTTAAGCCGCTGGCGGAGATTGTCTCCTTCGCCGATGCCGCTCACGAACCGCAGTGGTTCACCACCGCCCCAACCCTGGCCGCCCCACTTGCCCTGCAACGTGCTGGCCTCAAGATGGAAGACATCGACTACCTGGAGGTAAACGAAGCCTTCGCCGTAGTGCCGATGGCCTTCGGAAAAGAGCTCGGTGTAGACCGTGAGAAGATGAACGTCAACGGTGGCGGCGTTTCCCTCGGTCACCCGCTCGGCACCTCCGGTGCCCGCATCATCGTCACCCTCGTCAACGTGCTGCGCCAAAAAGGTGGTAAGTATGGTTTGGCTACGCTCTGTAATGGTGGGGGAGGGGCTTCGGCGGTAGTGATTAGATTGATAGATTGATTTTATAAATTGATAGAGGCTACCGCAAGTACCGTTCGCCGCGCTGCGCTTGCTCACCCAAGGCGAACAAGCGTAGCGCCGTGAGTGGTACTTGCGGTAGCTCTATCACCACGCAGTAGCCGCGTAGCGAATCTACCTTCTACTAATCTATCACCTCGAAGAAGCCGCGTAGCGAATCTAATTATTTCCCTTATCTTTTCCCCATGAAAAGACTCTGCCCTGAATGCGGCGAAGAATACACCGGCCGCATCGACAAAAAGTTTTGCTCAGCGGCCTGCAGGGCTACGCACCACAACCGTCGCAACGCCGAGGAACTGGCTTTTCAGCGCAACGTCAACAACATCCTGCGGCACAACCGTAATGTACTGGCGGAGTTGAACCCGGAGGGCAAAGCCAACGTCCGCAAAGAGCGGCTGATTGACCGGGGCTTTAAGTTCAGGTACTTCACCAATCAGTACGTCACGAGAAACAAAACGCTGTACCACTTTTGCTATGACTTCGGCTACCGGGTGGATACGGAAGACAGTGAATGGGTGTTCCTGATCAAACGACAGGAGTACGTTGAGTAATAGGCTGTCTAATCTGTCGCGTTCAGCCCGTGGTAACCTCACCCCATCCCCTTTCCAACAAGCCTCGCCTCAGGCTCGGCGGACCACCGGAGGTAGCCGCGTAGCGAAAGGGGCTATTCCGAAGAAAACGCTCTGCGTTTTAACGGTAAAAACCCGTTACGGGTTAAGACCGTCAGATTAGACAGCCTACGTAGAGTAAGGAAGGAATAACACAGGTAGAAGGGGGCGTTCCGTTAAGGAGGAACCAAAATAGGTGATCTGAACGTTACCCACCGAACCACAAAACCACCGAACCAAACCATGGTACCAAAGAACGATAAGCTCCTGACCGGCCTGATAGTAGCCCTCATCATTCCCGTAATCGCATACTTCCTGTTGCTCCAGTTACAGGGCATGCTCAGCGAAGGCTCAGGTAAGGCCATCTCTTTTGAGCTGCGAACGGTGGCTTTAATCGCTATTTGCCTCAACGTTTTTCCACTCAACTATTTTCGCAAGACTTACCGGAACCGGAGCTTGCGTGGGCTGGCTACCGGTACTATGGTTCTAGCACTCGCCTGGTTCTTCTACTTCGGGCGGGATCTGCTGGGTTAGCTCAGCCTGCAACCAAAAAGAGAGCGGCTCCGCTGGGGAACCGCTCTCTTAAATATCCGGATAGCAGATGATTATGTTGGGTGTTCTCATCTTTCGTGAACGATCCGGGAGAAAGTAAAAAATATTCGCAATACTCTCATGAGATAATGATCCTCGGAATTGAGGTGATGTCTATAAAAGTTTCTTACCTAAAAAATAAATCGAGGTCGGCTTTTCATGAGTACAAAAGCAAAGGTAAACCGATTGTGCGGCCGGGGGGTATATCCGGGGCATTGCTTACGGAGCGGGGGGATTGGTTTATTTAACGGTCTATGCGGAGCGCTAAAACTGTTCAAGTTGCTGTTTTACTGAGCTTTGGTTCGTGTTTGTGCCGGTTTTCAGCGGTTGGAGGTCTGCCTCAATGGCTTGTAATTTGTTGAGGGCGGTGTAATTGGTCAGGTCGTGATGGCTGGGAACGAGGGAGACGTAGCCCGCCTGAAGTGCGTTGGCGTCCGCATCTTCCCGCTCTTCGTTGTTGACGAACTTTCCGGAGAGCCAGTAGTAGGGCCGTCCGCGCGGATCTTCGCCTTTCACGTATTCTTCCACCCAGCGGGCTTCGGCCTGGCGGCAGACCTTGATGCCCCGAATTTCCTCGGCCGGTAGGTTGGGGATGTTGACGTTGTAGAGGTTGCCCTCGTCCATCCCGTTTTCTAAAACATGGCTGATCAGCTTTTCTACGTAAGGGATGCAGACCGTGAAATCCGCATCCGCCCGGTACTCCAGGAAGCTGAAGCCGATGCTGGGGGTGTGCTCCAGGCTGGCTTCCATGGCGGCCGAGAGGGTGCCGGAGTAGATGATGTTGATGGCGGCATTGGAGCCGTGGTTGATGCCGGAAACACATAGGTCGGGCGTGCGGCCATTGAGCAGGACGGACTTGGCTAGCTTAACGCAATCTACCGGGGTGCCGCTGCATTCGTAGGCTTCCACTTCGTCTCCGAAGACCTTGCTCTCGCGCACGAAGACGGGGCGCTCGATGGTGATGGCGTGGCCCTGGGCGGATTGGGGGCTGTCTGGCGCGACCACGAGAACGTCGCCAAATTTCCGGGCGGAATTTACGAGGGCTTTCAGGCCTCCGGCGGTGATGCCGTCGTCGTTGGTTACTAATATCAGGGGCATGGGCTGTGTTTTTTGAGGGGAAGTGAATAGTATAAAGCCTTGTGGACTTGGAATGGTTGTAGGAAATAGTCGCGATTACCTTAAGTTTTTCGACCGGCCCTTCGTCCTTTGCTCCTTTAAAACCCGTCTTTGCATCCTGCGTGCGCGCCAAATTCGTACTTTCACCCCATGGCAAAGAAGCAGAAAAAGCAACGTGGACCGAAAAATACAGGACAGCCCCAACCGGCGGCAGCGCAGCACCAGCCTTCCGCTGGGGGCAGTTCGCCCTGGTTCCGGAAGACGAAAACCCAGGCTTTGCTGCTGTTTGCGCTGGCTTGTGCGGTCTACGCCAATACGCTCGGCCATGATTTTGCGCTCGATGATGCCATCGTAATTACCGAAAACAGCATCGTGCAGCAGGGCGTCTCCGGCTGGGGAGAACTCTTTAGCCACGATACCTTTTACGGCTTTTTCAACGATGAATCTAAGGCGAATCTGGTGGCGGGCGGCCGCTACCGGCCGCTTACGCCAGCCATGTTTGCCCTGGAGCAACAACTCAGCTCCGGGCCGTTTTTACACCACTTGTTCAACGTGCTTTGGTACGGTTTGCTGGTGGCGGTCGTCTTTGGTTTTGTGCGGGATCTGGCCAAGCAAGACGACCGTCTTCCCTGGTGGTTTGCGCTGGCGGCAGCGGCACTTTTTGCGGCCCACCCCCTGCACACCGAGGCGGTGGCCAACATTAAAGGCCGCGACGAAATCATCGCTTTGCTCGGAGCTCTGGGTGGTACCTGGCTGATTTTTCGGTCGGCAGAACGGCAACACTTTTTGGGCGCGGCCGCAGGTGCAGTATTGGTTTTTCTGGGCTGTCTCGCTAAAGAAAATGCCCTGACCTTCCTGGCCGTAATCCCCGCCGTATTGCTCCTCTTCGGAGGCAAAGACCGGAGCATGGGCCGGCTGAAGTACTTCCTGCCCGCACTGGTTGCCGTTGGCTTATTCCTTGGCATCCGTACTTCCGTTATCGGCTTCTCCCTCGGGGAGCCCGTGCTGGAGTTGATGAATAACCCATTCCTGGAGCTGAAAAACGGTTCCTGGACGCACCTTTCCGCCGGAGACCGGCTCGCTACCGTGATGCATACGCTCTGGGTATACGTCCGCTTGCTTTTTGTCCCTACCGGCTTGGTGCATGATTATTACCCGATGGCGGTACCGGTAAAATCCTGGGGGCAGTTCACGCCCTGGCTTGGTTTGCTGCTGCACGTTGGGATGGGCCTGTTTGCCTTATTGAAGTTCCGCCGTTACCGCTTCATCGCGCTGGGCATCCTGATTTACCTGGCTTCGTTGTCGATCGTTAGCAACGTCTTTTTCAGCGTTGGGACGAATATGTCGGAGCGCTTTCTCTTCATGCCCTCTTTGGGTTGGGCGATTGCCGTTACTGCTCTGTTGGCGCGTGGTGTCCGGAAGTTTGGTGGGGCGCTTACTTACGTTGTTCCCGTGCTGGTGCTGGTATTCTCCGGCCTGACGATTGCGCGCAACCCCGTCTGGAAAGACAACTTCACCCTCTTCACGACCGACGTAGCAAAACAGCCGAACTCCGCCAAGTTGCTCAACGCCGCCGGAGGAACTAAGGTAGACCGCTACCAAAAGCTTTCCGCTACCCAGAAGCCGGGCCAGACCAGTTTACTCACCGAAGCGGCCGAGCACCTGAGCCGCGCAATTGAAATCCACCCCACCTATAAAAATGCTTACCTCCTGCGGGGCAACGCCAACCTGCTGCTCGACCGTTTCAAGGAGGCCATTGCTGATTACGACCAGGCGCTGGCCCTGGACGGTGGTTACCAAGCCGCTGCGGATAACCTGGTGATCGCCCTCACCGCCGCAGGCAAAGATGCGGGCGAGGTGAAAGGGGACCTCACCGGAGCCTTCAACTATCTCCGCCGCGCCGAACAACTCGCGCCGAACAACTACGAGACCCTTCGCCTGCTCGGCGTAGCCTCCGGCGTCTCCGGGCAAACAGCACAGGCCCTGAGCTACTTCAAACGGGCCGCCGAAGTAAACCCCAACGATGCGGATGCGCGCTGGAATTACGCCATCGCCCTGTACAACGCAGGCCAGACGGCGGCGGCGGAGGCCGAGTTTGTCGCTGCGGAGCAACTCAAACCTGGGATTCGGCGGGAGCGCGCTGGGGGGTAGTCTGGAGCGAGCTGCCTCCGGCTGCGAGTCTGGCGTGAGCCACCTCCGGTGGCGAAATACCTCTCCGCCGGAGGCGAAATTGCTCCAGCCCCGCTGCCGGGAGGTAACGGGCGCAAACCAAATTGCCGCTTTTGTTCCCCCTTTGGAGGCTAGGGGTAGGGTGTGTATTTTGGCTACAATTCTGTCCGGCCCATAAAACCCCCTCCCCAACCCCTTCCCACGGGGGAGGGGCTTGTGAAAACGCTTCGCGT
>CAYWMW010000270.1:0-6147 GCA_964458975.1 uncultured Lewinella sp.
TATGATTCTCCCCATCTACGCTTACGGACAGCCCGTACTAAGAAAGGTCGCCAAAGATATTACCCCCGACTACGAAGGGCTGGAACAGCTGATTGCTGATATGTGGGAAACCATGGAAAACGCCAACGGCGTAGGCCTCGCCGCCCCACAGATTGGCCGAGACATTCGATTATTCCTCATCGACAGCGGGCCGATGTTCGACGAAGGAGAAGAAGATAAGGGCCTGAAAATGGCTTTTATCAACGCCGAAATTATTGAGGAAGCAGGCAAAGATGTCTCTTACTCCGAAGGCTGCCTCAGTATCCCAGACATCACCGGAGACGTAGAGCGCCCGGAGACCATCACCATGAAATGGGTAGACGAAGACTTCAAACCCCACGAAGCCACCTTTACCGGCATGAACGCCCGCGTGATCCAGCACGAGTACGACCACATCGAAGGCATCCTCTTCACGGAACTCCTCAAACCCCTAAAAAAGCGGATGATCAAACGTAGGCTGGACAAGATCAAGAAAGGAGAGGCCCGGGCGGAGTACCGGATGAAGTTTATCAAGTAGTTAGAAACTAGAAACTAGAAACTAGGGAACTAGGGAACTAGAAACTAGGAGCTAGACGGCTAGTTCCTAGTTCCTAGTTCCCTAGTTTCTAGTTCCCTAGTTCCTAGTCCCTAATGCACCAACTCCCCATTAGCATCCGTAGTAAGCACCTCCGAAAAGAAGTCAAAAAACGGGCGTAGGGTGAGGGTGGCTTCGTGGGCCATGTCCAGAAACTCTGCGGAGAGCACTTCTTTATCCGTGAAGTTGCGGGCGCAGTAAAACTGTTTGTAGCGGAGCAGGTCGATGTTTTTGTGGTCTTTCTCGTAGCCGCGCGGCGCGGTCTTTAACTGATCGCCCTGAAGCTCGCCGAATACGCGGACGAAGTCTTTGTCGGCGATGATGGCCCGCAGTTCGGAAGCATCTACGGCCAGCTCCTCGCGCATCCGCTTGAGGTCGTCTTTTTCGATGCCGTAGAACCCCCCGCCAACCATGCTGCGCCAGTCTCCGGTGGGGGAGATGTTGTAGTAGTAGCCGCCCCGCCGAAGCTTTCCGTCGCGGACGAACTGGCCGGCGAAGTTGGTTTTATACGGGTCTTTATTTTTGCTGAACCGCACGTCGCGGTAAATCCGGAACAAAGACTTTTTTCCGTTCTCGGTAGCCAGCACGTCGGATGCCGTAAGGCGATCCATCAGGGCCTGGGCGAACTCGGCTACGTTTTCGCGGCCAGCTTCGTAGGCGGCTTTATTGGCGGCAAACCACTCGCGGTCGTTGTTTTTGGCGAGTTGCTTCAGGAAGGTAAGGGTAGATTTTTTGATACGGCTCATGCCTCGGCGAACGAGATTTGGGTAGGGATGGTTCAACACGGGGCGTGTTCCCCTCACGCCAGCTTATTCTTGCGCAAACCCTAAGGGCCGTACCTTTGCCCCCCTCCACTACGCGACAGCGCCTACATCACCACCGAACCACAAAACCACCGAACCACAAAGCCACAAAACCACCGAACCACAATGACCAGTTTCCGTCGCCTGCTGGGCTATATGTCTAATTACCGTGGCCTCGTCGCCCTGGCCATCGTCAGCAACATCCTGACGGCCATTTTCACGACGGTGGTGGTGCCGTTGTTTCAGCCCTTCCTGAACATCCTTTTTGAGCAGACGGAGCCGGTCAACGAAGCGCCGGCGGCGCTCACTTTTTCTACCCTGGGGCAGTACGGGGATTACCTCATCACGCAGTGGATCACGGAGCTGGGCAAGGAGACGGCGCTGGCCTACGTTTGCGTCGGTATTTTGCTGGCGTTTTTGCTCAAAAACCTCTTCCGTTACCTCGCGATGGCCTTCATGGCACCGGTGCGCAACGGCATCATTGCGGACCTGCGCAACGCTTTATATAAGCACCTGCTGCACTTGCCACTGGGCTACTTCACCCAGGAGCGCAAAGGAAATTTACTGAGCCGGATTACGACCGATGTGCAGGAGGTGGAGGCCAGCATCCTGAACGTCCTCGAAGCCATTTTCAGAGAGCCTTTCATCATCATCGGCGCGCTAACGTATATGGTTTGGGTGAGTCCACAGCTCACCCTTTTTGTCTTCGGCCTCATGATCTTCACCGGCGTCGTGATCGGGGGTATCGGCAAACAGCTCAAGAAGAAGAGTACCGTGGCGCAGGAGCAACTCGGCGAGATCGTGAGCCGGACGGAGGAGAGCCTCGGTGGCCTGCGGATCATCAAGAGCTTCGGTGCGGAAAGCTTTCAGGCCAAGCGCTACGCGGCCCTCAATGATGACTATAAAAATAAGCTGACGCGTATTCTCTGGCGGCGGGATTTGTCTAGCCCGCTCACGGAGTTTTTGGGCATCGCCACCGTGGCCCTGCTGCTCTGGTACGGCTCCCGGCAGGTGTTCAGCGGCAGTATGGATGCGGGGCAGTTCATCGCCTTCATCTTCGCTTTTTACCTCGTCATCGACCCCGCGAAGAAATTCTCGAAGGCCTGGTATAACGTCCAGAAAGGCCTGGGCGCAATGGCGCGGGTGGAAGAGGTGCTGGATGTGGAGAATGCGCTTTTGACGAACGTAAACGCTTCTGCCCAGTCGGCCGACGAGCGAGGCCACGCAACGCTCGGCGGACAACTTAATGAGCCGGACCACCGAACGACCGAACCACAAAACCACAAGACCACAAATCCACAAAACCACAAAACCAATAATACGGCGCGGCCGCAGGATGCAATGCGGGTTGGGATGAAGGTCGAAAACGTAAGCTTCCGTTACACGCCCGACGGGCCGGACGTACTCAAAGACATCAGCATCGACCTGCCGAAGGGTAAGGTTGTTGCGCTGGTCGGTAACTCCGGCGGCGGAAAATCCACCATTGCTGACCTTTTGCCCCGCTTCTACGACCCCACCGCTGGCCGGATCAGCCTGGACGGTAAAGACCTGCGGGAATATGAGTTGGCTGAAGTCCGCCAGCACTTCGGCATCGTCTCCCAGGAGGCCATCCTCTTCAACGATACGGTGTACAACAACATCGTTTTCGGGATGGAGGGCGTAACCGAGGCCGAGGTCCACGAAGCAGCCCGCATCGCCAACGCCCACGACTTTATCCTGGAAAGCTCCGCAGGCTACCAGACCAACATCGGAGACCGGGGCAGCAAGCTCTCCGGTGGCCAGCGGCAGCGGCTGACCATCGCCCGGGCCATCCTCCGCAACCCCGACGTACTCATCCTCGATGAGGCCACCTCCGCCCTCGATTCCGAATCCGAACGCCTGGTGCAAGACGCCCTCCAGAAACTGATGGACGGCCGCACAGCCCTCGTCATCGCCCACCGCCTCAGCACCATCCAGAAGGCGGATGAGATCATCGTGCTCGATCACGGCCGCATCATTGAGCGGGGGGCGCACGGGGAGTTGCTGGCGCAAGATGGGGCTTACCGGAAACTTGTTGAATTGCAGGGGGTTTAGCGTTGGAGGAGTTGTACTCTACGGTGAGCACAGAAGTTTACAGCCGCGTAAAACCCTCTCCCCCAGCCCCTCCCCAAACCGCCTTCGGCTGGGGAGGGGAGCAGAAACGCTGCGGCTACGCCTTCGCTTAATGGGTAGGTGCTACGGTTGTTCTCATTTATTGAGAACGTCTATTAGTACTACTGATTTTCTCTAAAAACGCATTGCGTTTTCATAAGCCCCTCCCCTGTGGGGTAGGGGTTGGGGAGGGGTTTTTAGCGAGAAATATACGTTCGTAAAGATGTGTGCTTACCGTAGAGTAGAACTCCTCCACCGTAGTTTCCTGTGGAGGAGTTTTACTCAGACCCTGCTGTAGTCGGACTACAAGTCCTCCACCGTAACATTCTTTACTTTAGGCGCATAAAACGACTATGATGCGCATTTTTACCCTACTGTTTTTTGCTGCGGTCCTTTTGCTGACGGCTTGCAACGAACCTTCTCCTCCTGCGACGACGAGCCCCGAAACCTCCACCGCACCTGCGGCCGCGCCCCAAAAAAACGTTGCGCCCACCGACGACCGCCTCCGCCCCAACTACCACTTCACCCCACCCGCCGGCTGGATGAACGACCCCAACGGCATGGTCTGCCACGAAGGCGAGTGGCACCTCTTTTACCAGCACTACCCCGACGCTGAGGTGGCGGTGGCTTTGTCACGCCAGCGTAAAATACAATACTTTTAACCATGATAGTAAACCTATCATAAGAAAAAGTAGTTGTAGTAGGCAAATCAGTCGTTATGAAAGACTTCGTTAAGATTCGCCTCGTATTCGCTTTTCTCCTGTTGCCTTTCCTGTTGCCCGCACAGGTGACGGAATTAGCACTGATGCCTGCTTCGGGGATTGCTAACTACAGCAACCTACCCGTCGCTCAACTCAACCGGGCGCACCGGGAGCAGCTCACCGGACAGTTTGAGGTAGCGCTGATGACCTACAACAGTGCGCTGGCCTGGCAGCCGAACTGGGTGCCCGCGCTGGCTGCCCGTTCCGAACTACTCTACCGCCTGGGGCGCAACCTGGAGGCGCAGCGTGATCGCCAGATGGCCAGCCGCCAAAACCCGAACGCAACGGCGTTCTTTTTGGCAAAAGGCCGCAACGGACTCATGCCCTTCCTGGCGCTCTACCCCCGGGAATGGTACCGAAGCAACTACGGGCTGGAATCTCCGGACCAATCTGCAAACGGCTTCTCTTCGCCGCAGGAGTATTTCTACGATCAGTACCTGAACATCATCAATGCGCCGGATACGGCCCTGGCGGTGCGGGCGCTGCAGCAGAAAGTTGGGCAGGAGATACTTGCCTCCAGCAATACGCTTGATGAGCTTCCGCGAGACTACAACCAGGGCGTCCGCAAGATGCTCGAAGCTAACCTCGCGATGCTGAACCACAACTATTCGGATGCTGTGAATCTCTACACCGACGCTGCGCTCAACAACGTAGTGACCTGGCCGGAGCTCCACTACAACCGTGGCCTTGGCTACATCCTTATGCACAACTACATGAACGGTTGCGATGACCTCGCGCTGGCCGCCAAAAAAGGCTTCGGCCCGGCAGTTATTATGCGCCAGAGCCTTTGTGACCTGTAAGAAAAGAATAAACACCAAAACCCACTAACAACACCAAAACCCCTTTTAATACAGTAACCCTTTTAAAACCAAATGCCATGAAAAGCTTATTTAATTTCCTCGCGCTCTTCGTAGTAGTCGCTCTAGTTCTTCCTAGCTGCACTATCGTCCGTGAGGGCGAGGTCGGTGTCAAAAGAACCCTTGGTAAGTACCAGGAGAAGTCGGTAGACAAGGGTGTAGTGATGTACAACCCCTTCATCACCACGATACAAAAAGTCAGTACCCGTACGGAAAACCTGGAAGTAGGGCTGAACCTGCCCTCAAAAGAAGGCCTCAACATCCGCGCTGAGATTTCTATTCTTTACAGCCTGGATGGGTCTAAGGCGGCGGAAGTGCTGCGCCAGTTGGGCATCAACTACGACCGTTCGGTAGTGCTGCCGGTCTTCCGCTCCGCCGTAGCGGATGTCTCCGCCCGTTACTTTGCCAAAGATATGCACACCGGCCAGCGTGCCATCATTGAGGGTGCCATCCGGGAGCAAATGATGACCAACCTGGAAGGCCGGGGCATCAACGTCGAAAACGTGCTCGTCAAGTCGATCCAACTGCCCACCAACCTTGCCCGGTCTATCGAAGAGAAACTGGAGGCCGAGCAGCAGTCTTTGCGGATGGAATTCGTTCTGACGCAGGCCAAGCAGGAAGCAGACCAGCAGCGCATCCGCGCCGAAGGTACCCGGGATGCCCAGCTGATCATTGCCGAGGGGCTTACGCCGCAGATCCTGAAGTTTAAGTCCATCGAGGCTTTCCTGGAACTCGCCAAGTCCCCGAATACCAAAATCATCGTCAGCGATGGTGATTTGCCCATCATGATGGACGACGGAATGCCGGTGCCCGTAGCGGGCGCTAAAAAGAAGTAAAGCTTGTAAATCAAAAACTAGTGAGTGTTTAGTTGATTATGTTTCATTCTAATATTGGCACCATGCTTCAGGGAGCATGGTGTCTTTTTTTTGGTGTAAGGTGGACTGTTTTGGGGCGCGGCCGCAGGTGCAATGGGGAGGACTATT
>CAYWMW010000271.1:0-6129 GCA_964458975.1 uncultured Lewinella sp.
TCGATTTGTCCCGTGGCTACGACATCTTCGTGAAGAAGCTCAACGACAGCAGTGTAGATTTTGCCGTACGGGTCTGGACGGAAAACGCCAATTACTGGCCAGCATTTTTCCACGTGACCGAGCAGATCAAAAAAGCTTTTGACAAGGCAGGCATTGGTATTCCTTTCCCGCAAATGGACGTACACCTGCACAAGTAGGCGGGGCTATTTCCCTCATTTTTTTAAAGCTTGTTAACTTTTATGTGTCTTTTTTTAACTTCCTCCGTCACAAACCTGCATGGAGAGAAAAGTGGGTTTACACCTACTTTAATACTCTTAGTGTTCTTTTAATTTCACTAATTCAAACTTCAAGAACAAATGGATTCTGTTATGTCTTTTCTAACGGTAGAAAATATCGTAAAATTCGCTACACCTGTTATCGGTGCTATTGTCGTCATCATCATCGGCTTCTGGATTGCAAATGCTATTGCCAAAATGATCGGTAAGCGCATGAAGAAGAACGGTGCTGACGATACAATCACTCCTTTCACCCAGTCCCTCATCGGTACTGCTTTGAAAGTCATGGTCCTCATCGCCGCAGCCGGTATGGTCGGTATCGAGGTCGCTGGTTTTGTCGCCATCCTTGGTGCCCTTACGTTCGCTCTGGGCTTCGCCTTACAGGGTACCCTGGCGCACTTCGCAGCGGGCGTTATGCTCCTCTTCTTCCGTCCTTACAAGGTTGGAGATCTGGTTACCATCGGTGGAGGAGAAACCGGAACGGTAGAAGAACTTGCGATCTTCAACACCATTCTTGCTACCCTCGACAACAAGCGCGTCATCATCCCCAACGGTACCGTCGGCAGCAACATCATCACTAACATCAGCGGTCAGGGCGTGATCGGTGTAGAACTCACCTACGGCATCGGCTACAACGACAGCATCGACGCTGCCCGCGAGGCCATCCTCGCAGTAGGCAAGGCCTGCCCCTGGATTCTGGACGACCCCGCACAAGGCGTAGTAGTAGCTGAGCACGGAGACAGCTCCGTCAACCTCGCTACCCGCCCGTTCTGTAAGAGCGAGCACTACTGGGATACCTTCTTCTACATGCAGGAGAACGTCAAGAAAGAATTTGACAAGCGTGGCATCAGCATTCCTTTCCCACAGCAGGATGTACACATGCACAACGTTAACTAGTAATTAGAAACTAGGAACTAGAGAACTAGGAACTAGACGTTGAAGGGCCAGAGACTACACTGTTAGTCTCTGGCCCTGCTAGTTCCTAGTTCCTAGTTCCTAATTTCTAGTTCCCTAGTTCCTAGTTTCTAAGAAAAGTGCCGAATCATCCGCACCTCCTCCTCCGATAAATACCGGTAAAAACCCCGGGGGAGGTCTTTTTTGGTGAGCCCCGCCAGGTAGACGCGGTCGAGTTTTTCGACGGTATAGCCGAGGTGCTCGAAGGCACGGCGAACGATCCGGTTGCGGCCGATGTGAATCTGGAGGGCGACCGTTAGCGGTTCGCCCTCTTTTGCGTAGCGGACCCAGTCAACGCTCATCGGTCCGTCTTCCAACTCGTAGCCGATTTCCATTTTGGCGAGGTCCATTTTGCTGAAGGGCTTGTCCAGCGTAGCGTGGTAGATCTTGCTGACTTCGTGGCTGGGGTGGGTGAGGCGCTTGGCGGTATCGCCGTCGTTGGTGATTAGTAGCAGGCCGGTGGTCATCCGGTCTAGGCGGCCGACGGGGAAGAGGCGGAAGTTCTTCAGGGCGGGCTCGTCGATCAGGTCCATCACCGTGGTCCGGTCGTGTTCGTCGGAGGTGGTCGTGATTACGTTTTTGGGCTTGTTCAGGAGCACGTAGACGAACTGCTCGTCGGGGCTCACGACTTGGCCTTTGAAGCTCACTTCGTCGCCTTCCTTTACCTGGTAGGCGGGGTTGATTTCGGTTTCGCCGTTCACTTTCACCTTGCCTTCTTTTACCATATCGCCGCATTGGCGGCGGCTGGCTACGCCGGAGTGGGCGAGGTATTTGTTGAGGCGCATCCCGACGATGTCGGCAGCGGTGCGGTCAAGACCGGGCGGCGTAGCAGAGTTGCGGGCCTGGGAGCGTTGGAAACGGCGGGGCTTTTTCATAGTCAGGTAGTCAAACAGTCAAATAGTCATCACGCAGTAGCCGCGTAGCGAAACAGTTTGACCGGACGGCAAGGTACTACTTGGCTATCTGACTGCTTGACTAATTGACTGTTTTTTGGGCGCGGCCGCAGGTGCAAAGGGAGGTTTTAGGGAAAACGGTACCTTCGTGAAAACATGTTCAAAATCTTGAAAAATGAAGTCTTCCGCAGCAAGGTTTGTGCTCTGGTTCTTCTTCGATGTCTGCCTGGCTGCAATTCCGTGCGGGCTTTTTTGGGGTTTGGTGTCCGGTTCTATGGCCGACGGGAAAGAGATCCCGTACGGATGGCTCTTTGTCTGTGGCCTTTTAGCATTTATCATGCTGGCGCGGCTCTTCCGGGCGGGGTACACTTATTTTACCAATTACGACATTGCGCTGGGTTGGCGGATACTGGCTTTCTTTATGCACTTTGGCGTGCTTGCTGCGGGCCTCAACGTCACGGGCTTAGTAACCATGTTATTGATGGGGGCGGGCGCTAGTGTTGGGGAGCCGGGTTAGTAGATTGATCTGAACCCTCCCTACTGAAACTCATAACGAAACCGCAAACGATCTCCCCGCCGGTCTCCCCGTTCAGATTCGTCCGAATAAGCAGATTCGCAGAGTGAGTTCCGGTTGCAATCGGTTTGGTTAAAGCGATTAATTATTTGACCGCCAGACCGGATGTGGAGAGAATCGTAAGTGAACACACCGTTGTCTCGCCAGGGACGCTGGCTGATGTTGTCGATCAGCAGCAGGCCACCGCCGCCAAACAGGGTTGCGCTTTCTGCGGCGGGGATGAATAAAGTATCGGCAAAGGCCTCGCTGTCGATTGGCCCGTACCAGACGGTCTCTAAATCGAAGCCCGTCCTGTTGTCAAAGGTGAAGAAGATGGTGTTGCCGCAGCAGTCTTCGCAGTTGCAGGGGTCTCAAGCGGAGAGTAACAGTATTGTAAGGGCAAGCAATAAGTGTTTCATTTTACAGTATGAAGCTTAACGCATTAGGAAAAGGTGGTAGAGGTCTTCGTTGACGTAATAGGTATTGTTGCCTATCTCCTCTTTTCGTAGAATACCGTCTGCAGCCATTCGGTTAAGATAGCCTGCAGCAGTTTTCTTAGTTACCCCAATATCCCGTACAAGAAAGTCTGTTTTAGTGTATGGATGTTTAAATAGGTTCAATAGCAGGTCATAAGAGTAAAACTTGTATTCCCGCTTAAGTCGCTGTTCCATATCTGTCATTTGAAGTTTTTGGCTTCGGATCATTTGAATAGTGTCTAGAGCAGTAACTCTCACACTCTGGACCATATAGATAATCCAGCTTTCCCAGTCTTCTTTAGTCCGAACATCTTGAAGTAAACGGTAGTAGTCTCTCTTATTCTTGATAATATAATTACTAAGGTACAGGATCGGATAGTCGAGTAGGCCCTGAAGGATCAGATAGAGAATGTTGATAATCCTTCCAGTTCGGCCGTTCCCATCGTAGAACGGATGGATACTCTCAAACTGGAAATGAATAATTGCCATTTTCACAAGCGGGTCATAGTCCCGGTACTTATCATCATTGATTAGTTTTTCAAGATCGGACATGAGTGTACTTATAGTAGCAAAATCTTGGGGTGGAGTATAGACGACCTCGCCGGTCCTTGAGTTTCTTAATTCGGTACCAGGCGTATTACGATACCCGGCTTTGTTTTTTTCTAGTACTTCCTGAATTGCAATTATTGAGTTTCCGGTGAGTAGCCTTTTTCTTTGAACAATCGCGAACCCTGTCTTAAGGGCTGAGACGTAATTCTGAACCTCTTTTGCCTCCGGTGAAAGGTTTTTGTTCAATTCCAAACTGCCCTTGAACAGTTCATCTAGGGTCGTGATGATGTTCTCTATGGCCGAACTGTCCTTTGCCTCTTGCATGCCTAAAGTATTAACAAGAATTGATTGGTTGGGCATGCTATCCGCAACACCTTTAAGTTCTGCTAGCGCTGCCCTGGCACCAAGGAGCTCTCGATAAACGTTCCTGGTTTCCAACTCCGGAGCAGATGGGATTTTCTCAATTGGCCACATTTTTAATTTGTTTTTTATATTTTTATTTGGAACATATCCTAGGGTAAAAAAGTTTTATTTTTACCTTAAGGCGGGATGGGTGGGGTGGCAACTACACATCAATTTAGACCTTAAGGTAGAAAATGTAAATAATTACCTCAAGATGCAAAATAGGGTGTAAATGAATACTCGACAGCTCAAACGACGTACCTTACCTTCTTTCAACTGGGAAATTTAAACCCGCTATTTGGTTCATAATCAACTACCACAAAAATGATTCGCCTCCTCCCCCTGCTCCTCCTAATCTTCCTCTGCACCTGCGCCAGCGCCCAAAAAATAACGCTGAACGAGCGGACGCTGAACAGCCTGGACACCTACCAGGAGTTCCTGAGCATGCCCAACGATGCGCGCATAAAAGGCCAACTGGAGCCCAATCTCGTCTGGCTGGAAAAAGAATTCGGTAAGCGCGGCTTTAAAACCCAACGGCTAAAAAACGCGGGTATCGATTTCTTGCTACTGACCTACCCGATTGCGGAAGCCACAGAAACCGTCCTCTTCTACGGCCACGTAGACGGCCAGCCGGTGGACGTAACGAAATGGGTACTCAGTCCCCCTTTCAAGCCCGTCTACGGCCGCATGGAAACCAGCGCGGACGGCACGGTGAATTACGCCAAAGTAGATAAGCTGCCCGCTAAACCAGAAACTACCGATGTCCGCCTCTTCGCCCGCGCCAGCTCCGACGCCAAGGCCCCGATCATGCTCTTCCTCGTTGCCTGGGACCAGATGATCGCCGACGGCAAACTGCCGAACTACAACGTCAAATTCATCGTCGACCCGATGGAGGAGGCCAGTAGCCCCGACCTGCCCGGCGCGGTAACCACCCACCGCGAAGCCCTCGCCGCAGACCACCTCATCATCCTGGACGGGCCGGTACACACCACCAACCAGCCGACCCTCGTGGGCGGCGCGCGCGGCATCGCCGCAGCCCGCCTTACGGTCTACGGCCCGAAGCTGGCCCAGCACAGCGGCCACTACGGCAACTACGCCCCGAACCCCGCCCTGCGCCTGGCCCAGCTGCTGGCCGGGATGAAAGACATCAACGGTCGCGTTACCATCCCCGGCTACTACGACGGTATCAATCTCGACGCTAAAACCCGCGCGATGCTGGCCGGGGTGCCGGACGATCTACCCGCCATCCACGGCCGCATCGGCTTCCGAACGCCCGACGGGGTAGGGGGCAATTTGCAGGAAGCCCTCCAGTACCCAAGTCTCAACATCAAAGGCTTCAAGGCCGGTTGGGTTGGCCAGGCCGCCCGCACCATCATCCCCGATAATGCGGTGGTGAACATGGACCTCCGCCTCGTTAAAGAATCCGACGGCGACCGCCTGCTCGGTCTGGTGCGCGACTACATCAAGGCCCAGGGCTACCACATCATCCCCGAAGGCCGCGAACCCACCGATGCCGAGCGCGCTACCCACGACCGCCTGGCCAGCTTCGGCGGCAAAACCAGTTACGCCGCCTTCCGCACCGACCTGAACGGACCCACCGGCACCTGGCTACAACGCGCCCTGAAAAACACCTTCGGCAAAGACCCCGTGCTGCTCCGCACGATGGGCGGATCGGTGCCGATCGCCCCCTTCGTCACTACGCTCAACGTGCCCGCCGTGGTACTCCCGCTCGTGAACCCGGACAACAACCAGCACTCGCCCAATGAGAATATCTTGCTGCGGAATTACTTTTCCGGGGCGGAGACGTTGTATGGGGTTTTGGTGGAGGGGTTGTAAGGCTAACAGTCGAGGAGTTGTACTCCGAGCAGAGGCGAACAGCTACTATTCTTTGCTCGGAGTACAACTCTACGGTGAGCACACAAGTTTACAGCCGCGTAAAACCCTCTCCCCCAGCCCCTCCCCAAACCGCCTTCGGCTGGGGAGGGGAGCAGAAACGCTGCGGCTACGCCTTCGCTTAATGGGTAGGT
>CAYWMW010000272.1:0-6100 GCA_964458975.1 uncultured Lewinella sp.
AATTTAGACGCAAAGAGCTCTTTTGATGTAGTCGGATCGGCCCGCAATTATGGCATATTATTGGGCGTAATCACTTCCATTTACCTATTGATCGTAAACTTGAGTTACGCCGGAAGTGGAGAAGAAGTCAGTGTGCCCATGAGCCTGCGTTTTGCCAAACACCTATTTATCATCCCAGTTGTTTGGCTGGCAATTTCGTCTTACTCCAAAACTATGGAAAAAGGTCATGTCTTTAAGGGCGGAGTAGGCCTGCTCACCCGGGTCGGACTTTGGACGGCGCTAACCATCGGTGCACTAAATCTTATCTTTTACGTAGTAACTGGGTCCTCCTTCTCCCAGTTCCTGAACAAAGGAGAAACCTTTCTTTCTGCTACCGTGAACAGTGGGTTTCTACTTTTTGAGACCATGGTTTTTGTCATGATAATTGGTTTTATCATCTTGCAGGCCTACAAAGACCGTGGATCACCAGAAGACTAAGTCTTTATATTGCACTCCTCCTGAGTGATGACTTATACGATCACTCTCATATTTTCCTCGGGGAGTACCATAAGCCTGAATACCGGATCACTAGCCTGTTCAGAAAAAAAGCATTACCGCGCAAGGCGGCCCGTTCAGGAAACTCCGGTAAACCAACGGATGCCGTAAGCCAAGCCAATTCCGAGGTAGTTCCCGATGCCAAAACCGAGCAGCGAAACGGCGATTCCGGCAGCGAGCAACTTCTGGTTCCGTAGCGCCGCAGCTACCTGCACTACGAATACCGGACCGTAAAAACCCGCAACGTAACTCAGCATCACTGTATCCCGATCAAGGTCAAACAGTTTGCAGATCAACAGGTGCAGCAGGGTAGTGGAGACCAAGGCCAAGGCGGAGAAATAGAGTAGGTCCATCCCGTCCGCCGCCAGGGCCCGGAAGTCCGCCATTAGGCCCAGCGCAACGCAGAAAATTAGGATGAAGTACTCCCCCAGTGGGTAGCTGTTCCCGATCTGGTCCGGTATCGGGCTCATGGAAACGGCCAAAGAAAAGGTGGTAAGCACCAAAATCAGCACGGTTAAGTTGCTCAGGCCGCCCGTCAGTAGATAGGTTGCGCCAACGCTCGCGGCGGTCACCAAAAGGCCAACGCCCAGCTGGGGGAGTTGCTTCGCAAACGCTACCCGGCTGTTCAGTGCTTCGCTTTCTCCCTGTTCTTCGTTTTCGGAGGCACGAAAAAAACGAGCATAAACTGCGGGTAAGAAAGTAACGAGGCCCAGCAAATAGCTTCCGCCGAGAAGAACATCCGCAGCTTGCACTAAGACGAGGTATTCTGAAGGAGCTTCCAGGGCCAGGCCGATGGCCTGCACGTTCGGGGTGCCACCGGTGTAGAGGCCCACCAGCATGCCCGCGATCTTCCAGGCGTCCGGGATCTGGCCGGTCATCATGTAGCCAACCCCCCCCGTACAAAGCAAACCTGCTGCACAGCAAAGCCCGAACCCGAGCAGCATTTGCCCGGCGTACTGCAGGCTTTCTTTGATCCGTACGGCAAAAAGTAATAGGGGTAAGCCCAGTAGCATACTCGCGCCGGCGACCGATTCCATCAGCCCATTATCCACTTCCCAAAGGCGCAGATTACTGACGAAAATCCCGATCAGGTAGCAGGCAATAATGGAACTTAACCAGGAAGGAAACAAGCCACTCCGCTCGCCGTAACGGGCGAAAAAAGGAAAAGCAATACAGAGGATAACGGAAGCAATCATCGCGCCAAGGTAAGCGGTCTACTACTGATTCAGGATGTCATTTGGGCGCGGACGCAGGATGCAGGGAAAGTTAAGGCACCGGTTTGAGCCGCAAACACGGGTTTAATACCGCAACTTCTGCACATCCGGAGCGCCAATGCGCGGCAAAGTCACAATGTACAAATTGGTATAGTCCAGCTCACTAAAGCGGGGGTGCTCGTCTGAATCCGTCAGGTAGTTGGCCATGGCCGGGGTAGTATTGCTATGGCCTACGATGAGGACGGCCTTGCCCCGGTATAAGCTGCGCAGCTTTTCGGACAACTCGCGCAGCAGGCTCGGGTGGTAGGAGACGATGTTCAGGTCGTGGTCTTCCGCCGTTGGCCGTGCCGTAGCCTGGGTTCGTTTGGTATCGGTGCTGTACACCGCTGCGAGGTCTACATTCTTCAGGATTTCCTTCAGGCGCTCGGCCCTTTCTTTGCCCTGTTTGGTCAGTATGGGGTCGTCGCCGTAGTCCTTCTCCGCGTGGCGAACCAGGTAGAAGGTCGTTACCTGTTCGTCTCCGAATTGCTCCTGCGCTGTTTTACGCGAAGTGGTGCAACCAAAGAGCAAAAGAAAAGAAACAGCAAAGAGGGGAAGTACGGTACGGAGATTCATAGGTCGCAAAAGTAATTAATGCTGGGTTGATCTGAAGTGACCGAGTGTACTGTAACTATATTTGGCCCAACTCAAACCGGGCGCAAACCAAATTGTCGCTTTTTGTTCCTCCTTTGGGGGCCAGGGGGCCAAAAAAGCGACAATTTGATTTGTGCCCCTCAAACCTTGCCGCACTTCACAAAGCCAAGCTTAATGATCAACCTAAACAACCTAACCCACATCGCCTTTGACGCTGACGACACCCTCTGGGGCCACGAGCACGTTTTCGTAGACGCCAAAGCCCGCTGCCTGGAGTTACTACGGCCTTACATGAAACCCGGCATGGACCTCGAACAGGAACTGTACACTTTCGAGCGTAAAAACCTGAAAATCTTCGGCTACGGGGTCAAGGGCTTCACCTTGTCAATGATTGAGACGGCCGTTGAGCTCTCCAACGGCAAGATAACGGGGAGTGAAATTCAACAGATCATCGACCTGGGCAAGGAGATGCTTGAACACGACATTGAGCTTTTGCCCGGTATTCCCGAAGCCATTGCGGCCTTTAAACCTCATTTTAAGCTGCTCTTAATAACTAAGGGCGAGCTGTTCGCTCAGGAAAGCAAAATTGCCCGCAGTGGCCTTGCGCCGGAGTTTGACATCATCGAGATCGTCTCGGAGAAAAACCCTGCTACCTACCGCAAACTGCTTGATCGCCATGCCATCGACCCCGCTGGCTTCCTGATGCTCGGTAACAGCCTCCGGTCGGATGTGCTGCCCATCGTTGAGATTGGCGCACGGGCGGTCCACATCCCCTACAAATACACCTGGCACCACGAAGCAGCCGCCGAAGACCAAACACTTGGTTACTGGCGGCCAGAAGGTGGCCTGCAGGAGATGGTAAAAGCCGTTACTGATTACTTGTGATTTTCCTACGTGCCAAAAACTTTTCTCGGTATTTGTGACGTTTTAATCACATCCCTTCGTCAAAGGAATAAACGAAAACAAATGCCAACCTCTACCTCCAATAAACCAGCCCAAACCGCCCTCGGTAAATTTTACCTCCACCCCTGGGATAGCCAGGTACTGGTAGACTGGGCAAAGTCCGTCGTGCAGCAAGGGATGGACGGCAAAGAAGTGGTACAACTCTCCAAAATGGACCGGGCGGACCGGGAAAAAATCCTGGAGCAATTCGGTACCGTAGTATTGGTAAACAACCTTGACGTCAGCTTCGACGAGTTGACGGCGGCCAAGACGTACCTCAACGATCTTCGCACCCGCGTCCTCGCCGATAAAATAGACCCCGAAGCAGCTTTCGCCCAGGTGCGGCCCCTGGCCTACGACCTCGAAGGTATTCAACTTTCTGGCCTCAGTGAACTCGACGAAGACCTGAACCTGCTGGATTCCGGCCAGGCACCCTGGCACAATAAAACCCTCATCCCGGCGAATAAGAACGTCTTCATCCGCAGGTTCTTCCGGGAAATGCGCATCCTGGAGCCACTGCCCGTTGGCAAGGCCGCTGAACGACGACCGTTTGAACCAGCTGAAGACTTCGAAGCCTACCTCGAAGCAGGAGCCTACCTGGTGCTCGGGCTGGTCCTGCTTCTCCTGTTGCTCGGATTGCTCTCTGGTTTAGCCATTTGAAGGTCTTTTGGCCGAAGGTTGATAATTGCGCCATGCTATTTTTTTATCCATTCTATGCTTGGTGTTTGCTGAATTTCTGTTGCTTCCACCCCGGAAAACGGCCTTGGCCATGTTCCTAAGTGGAAGCAACAGAAATTCAGTAATGAAACCGTACTTTTGCCGCCCGTTATGAAACAATCTCTTCCCCAACTTCTCGAAGCAGGTGTCCAGTCTGCCATTTCTGAACTTTACGCCGCTGATGGCGCAGCTCAAACCATCACCCTGCAGGCTACCCGCAAGGAATTTGAGGGCGAATTCACCGTGGTCACTTTCCCACTCACCCGAGTGGCGAAGAAAAAGCCGGACGAAATCGCAAATGATTTGGGCGAATACCTGAAGGCTAAGGTCGCGCAGGTGGCAGACTTCAACGTCATCAAAGGCTTCCTGAACCTGGTGATTCAGGACGATTACTGGAAGCAGTTTTTGCTGGATGAAGCAGTAGCTGATGGCTTCGGTAAAGCACCGAAAAAGAACGAAACGGTGGTGGTGGAGTTTTCCAGCCCGAACACCAATAAGCCGCTGCACCTCGGCCACGTCCGGAATATTCTGCTCGGTTGGTCCGCCAGTCAGCTGCTGGAAATGGCGGGCTACGACGTGAAAAAAGTCCAGATCATCAACGATCGGGGCATCGCGATCTGTAAATCGATGCTCGCCTGGCAGCTCTTTGGCGACGGCGCAACGCCGGAAAGCACCGGTACCAAGTCGGATCACTTCGTCGGCGACTACTACGTCCGCTTCGAACAGAAATTCCAGGAGGAATACAAGGCCTGGCAGGCAACGGACGAAGGGCAGGCCGTCTACCAACAATCCGCCAAAGAAGGCCTTACCGCGGAGAAATTTTTCAAGGGCTACAGCAAAAAGTACTTCAACGATTATAGCAAGCTCGGCGAACTAGCCCGCGCTATGCTCCTGAAGTGGGAAGCCAACGACCCCGAAGTACGCGCGCTTTGGGAGAAGATGAACGGCTGGGTTTACGCCGGCTTCGAAGAAACTTACCAAGCCCTCGGCGTTACTTTTGATAAGCTCTACTACGAATCCAATACCTACGTGCTTGGTAAAGACATGGTGGACAAGGGCTTGGCCATGAACGTCTTCCAAACCCGCGAAGACGGCTCCGTCTTCGCTGACCTGACGGACGCCAAGCTCTCCGAAAAAACCCTGATGCGGGCCGACGGCACGAGCATCTACATCACCCAGGACCTCGGTACCGCCCGCCTGCGGTACGACGACTTCGGCGCCAAGCGAATGCTCTACACCGTTGCCGACGAGCAAAACCACCACTTCGCCACCCTTTTCGAACTGCTCAAGCGCCTCGAAGAACCCTACGCCGCTGGCCTCTACCACCTCAGCTACGGCATGGTGGACCTGCCGAGCGGCCGGATGAAATCCCGCGAAGGAACCGTCGTCGATGCTGATGACCTGATGAAAGAGGTCATCCACGAAGCCCGGCTGGTGAGCCAGGAACGGGCAACCACGGAAGGCCTCAGCCAGGACAATCAGGACGCCATCATCCGGCAAATCGGTCTCGCTGCCCTCAAGTTCCACATCATCAAGGTTGGCCCCCAGAAGCGGATGACTTTTGACCCCAAAGAATCCGTCGATATGCAGGGCCAGACCGGCCCCTACGTCCAGAACGCTTACGTCCGGACGCGCGCCGTTTGGCGGAAGGCCGACGAGATCAAGGCCAACGTAGACCTCTCTCTGGCATCAGCGTACACCGACCTCGCTCCGGCAGAGCGGGAGCTGCTCAACCAACTCTACGGTTACCCGGAACTGGTGAAAACCGCCGCCGAAAGTTACGACCCCAGCCTCATCGCCATGTTCTGCTACGAACTGGCGAAGAACCTCCATAAATTCTGGCACGACCACAGCATCCTTAGCGCGGAAACGCCTGCGGCCATTGCTTTCCGTTTGCAGCTTTGCAAAGCGGTGGGCAATACCTTGCAGTCGGGGATGAAAGCTCTGGGTATTCAGGTGCCGGAGCGGATGTAGGGGGTGTGTTTACCGAAGAGTTGTACTCCAACCTCTACCATCAGAGCAAGAACAAACACTATCAATAGGTGATAACAACCATAGCC
>CAYWMW010000273.1:0-6057 GCA_964458975.1 uncultured Lewinella sp.
TGCGTAGTAACTTATACCTGGACGGAAGACCTGGATGGTCCAACAATTAGAGCAAACTTTGCCCCTATAGAATGTGATGGTTTACTTCCTGAAACGGATGAAATTTTGTTGACTGATAATTGCGGAATTGCTTCGAGCAACATAACGCAGCTCCCGTTCGAGGAAGATGTGTGTAACGGCTACAGTATCGACTATGAAGTAGTGGTCACGGACAATTGTGACAATACGACGACCGAAACCGTATCCGTACAGGTACTACCTGATACTGAGGCTCCTGAAATAAGCCCTCTGTTTGGTGATGTTGAGAATAATGCTACGCTTACGGTTGAATGCCAGAACAATGATGATGACTGGACACCTTTCGGCAACGGTGCGAATGATGTTGTTGCTACGGATGATTGTAGCGAGGTAATCATAACCTTTGAAGATGAATTGCTTGAGGAAGGAGAATGTGGTGTAAGCGATTTCATAAGCCGCTGGAGATGTACCTGGACGGCAACCGACGCTTGTGGCAATGCCAGTACCTTTACCGTGTTCATGTCAATTATTGATACGGAGCCTCCTACACCACGCGCAGCTTTTTCTGCTGAAATATTCGCTTCATGTGATAACATTCCCGACCCGGTATTTCCTGAGGTGACGGATAATTGTAGTACAGTTACAACTGAGCTGGTAACAAGCATTCAAAGTGGTGACTGTTCAGGTAGCTACTCAATCGTACGGACATTTGAGTTTGCTGATGGATGTGGAAACAATTCTGACCTGGTACAGGTGGTTAACGTGCAGGATAACACGGCACCCGAAATCATTCTTACCGGAGAGTACCTGTTCGAGGTAGTCGATGGTGGAACAATTCAAGCTACTTGTGATGAGTTGGTTCTCATTGAAAACGATCCGGCGAATGCGTTCGCTGAAGATAATTGTGATCCAGAACCAACAGTAAGCGTAGACTGGCAGTACGGAAACTTCGTTGATTGCTCCGTATTTGGTTATTCTTTCCTTGCCACTATGACGGTTACCGCGACGGATGATTGTGGCAACACAAACCAAATGGTTGTCCTTGTTGAAGTACTTGACAATACGCCTCCAGAACTGATTGATGTGCCAGAAAACACTTGCGCAACTATTCTGCCGGAACCGGAGCAAGTATTCGCAGTTGATGCATGTGGCTCTCCAAGAGTCACTATGGTAGAGTCTGAGCCCATAAGCTGCGGAGATGGTGGATTGGTCGTGGTCAGAACCTGGACGGCGACCGACCGCTGTGGAAATGCAACTTCAGCTTCTCAGGAAATTATCATCTCAAGCGGACAGACTTCTGACCTTGTACTGCTGAATATCAATAAAAACCCTGTTTCGTCTGGTGAACAACTGGATATTCCTGTAAACTGTCAAGAAAGAGACCTGGGCTTGCGGGCTTATGTGTTGGGCAACATAGACGATACCCAGACCTGTGCAATCGTCAGCGTAAAGGTTATTACGGATAGCCTCGCTATTAGTGGATGTTCAACGGAAGGCGTGTACGCAACAACTAACTTAATTGTTGAAGCAGAAAACATCTGCGGTGGCGCACTTCGCTTTGAAGCAGTGGTTAGGTTCCTTGACCTCGAAGGGCCGGTTTTCAGCAATTTACCTGAAATTGAACTGGACTGTAGAGCTATGATTCCTTTCCCTGAAGTCACCGAGACATGCAGTTCCACAGATACCATCTACGGAAACTGGATTGATGACCCCGTCGCAGACTGCCCAAATCAGAACGCTTCTTACCGCTACGAGTGGACTGCCATTGATGTTTGTGGTAACGTCAGCACCGCAATCCAAAGAATCCGAATCAGAGATTACTTCGGCCCGGTCTTTAGCAACCTACCTGATGATACCTGTGAAGAGGAAATCGATCCGACAATAGTGGTCGCCATTGATGAATGCCTCGGCGTCGAAGTCCCCGTCACCTTCTCCTCTACGACAAGCCAGTTGAATGGCTGTGGAGAGCTGACAACCTGGACCTGGACGGCGACAGACGCCTGTGGTAATGTAAGCACCGTCAATCGGTACCGCCAGCGTAATGATGAAACCGCCCCTGAGTTAAAACCCGTCAGCAACAGACTTGCCGGAACAGAAAACGAAGGTGCCATCACCATCACCTGCCCCTTCCCACGACTGAACGACCAGGGCTATCCTGACTTTGGTAAGCGTGCCTTTGAGTTAACGGACAACTGCCTTGCTGAAGTTGGCCTGAGTGTGGACATCACCAGACTGACAACAGACGACTGTAACGGAGAAGGATACCTCGGAAGCTATGCGTACGTATGGACAGCGACAGATGTTTGTGGCAATGCCGCCACTTACACGCTCAACATAACGTTCGTTGACAACAATGCTCCAATCTTCATAAAAACGCCAGAGCAAAACCTCACGGTCTTCTGCGACGACGAAATTCCCGCCGTTCAGCACCCGGAGGTTTTTGATGAATGTGGTGACGCCAGCATGAACTTCAATTCCAGCCAGATGGCAACGGACAACGGGTTTGTTATCCTTCGCCGTTGGACTGCTACCGACCTCTGTGGCAACACCTCTTCTTTTGACCAGTCAATTACCTACGTCGATAAGGAGATTAGTTGTTCATTTGAAATTGTGGGCGGCGAGCTTACTTGTGGAACGTCAGGCAACCAGCTTACTGTAACCAATACAGGCGGGCAAGCTCCCTACTCCTACGAATGGAGAATGGTAGACTGCGATGGCTTCATAACCAGTGGCGCAGATGAGCCAACCGTAACGTTTACCAACGGCTTCACTTCGCAAAACTTCGAAGTACTGGTAACGGATAGCGATGGCTGCGCCCAGCTCTGCACCTTCACCACCCCCTGTTTTAAAGAGGTGGTCGTCGTTGAAACAGGTGGCAGAATAAACACTGGCGTGGGTCTTAGTTCTGATCCTGGGAACCTGACGGTTTACCCTAATCCGGCAATCAACAGTATTAGCATTTCCGCTCCGGAAATCACGGATCAATCCGTAAAGGTTGAAGTTGTTGACCTGATGGGTAGAACGCTTCTTGCCCAGAAAGTAGATAGATGGCCTGCGGGGCCTTACGAAATCAGTATCGCTAAGCTATCTGCTGGTCCTTACGTACTACGGCTGCAACGCTCAGATGGCAACAATAGCGCTAAACGTATAGTAGTGATAAAACCGTAAGTGAGCCTTCATCACCGATCATAAAAAAACCGCTGTCGATCTTTTCGACAGCGGTTTTCTTTCTGGAAATTCTCAGCCTTCGGCTTTATCCCCGTCCTTCAGGAAAAGGAATCACCAGTTCCTGGCCGGGGTGAATCTTGTTCGGGTCTTCCAGGGTGTCGGAGTTCGCTGCGAAGATTTGCTTATAGGCCATCACGTCCTTCAGGTAATCTTTGGCGATCAGGGAAAGGCTCTCTCCCCGCTCCACGGTGTGGCGGGCGTAGATGGCCGTGTTACGGACCTTGATGTTGGCTTCGATGTCGGTGGGGTTTTCACCGCCGATGCGCTTGATCTCGTCCCACATCTGGTCTTTTTCGTAAAGCAGTTCTACGGAGCCTCCGAGGCGGAGCACGCCGTCGGTTTCTTCTACGTAGCCGTCTTGGGCGTTGAATTTTTCGCCGAGGGTGAGTACGCTGCGATACTTGTCTTGTAAGCTCATATTGCTTTGGGTTGGGTTACTGAACGCTGCAAGTTAGTGGGCGCGGCCGCAGGATGCAAAGATTGTTTCATATCATTTGCGTCAGCGCGGTTTTCTTGGGGGCACATGCCGAGGCTCCGCAGGCGAAACCCTACGCAACCCCTAACCTTGCCCTGAACGAAACTATGCACCTGCGTCCTCGCCCTAAAAAATCCTACCCGGAAGATTTGATGCATCACTGAAGGTCAATAACTTCATCCACTTCCCAGTCTGCCTTCAAGGCAGGGAGCTCAAACCTCCGCACAAGCTCTGGTTGCCGCCGGTAAAGGAAGTCTCCGGCGTCATAACGCTCGTTGCCGTTGGTGTCATAAATGATTTCCAGGGTATAGCTGCCCGGCTTAAGACCCTCAAAACGGGCGGAATAGTTAGATGTATTGCTGACGTAACGGTTGGTCCCCGCTACAATCTTGTCTTTTTCCAGCAAGCGCAGGATGTAATTGTTCGTTGAATCAAGGTTGGTGGTTTTCAGCGCAAGGATGCCAAATCTTTCTGGCCCGTCGAGGTTGAATTTCTTGGAAATCGTATCCTGGTTTTTACGGCCACTCCAGCTGGTGAGTGCGCCGGGGAGAATGTTCAGCGTGTAGGGCTTCGATACGTCCCATCCGGAGCGGAAATTTATAGTTCCGGGGAAGACACTGTCAATCTGGTAGGTAAAAGCCACGCCCTGTGGGAAGGTGTCTTTGCGCAACTGAACCAGACTGGTGTCTACGGCCTCCAGCGGTTGATTGAAGGTGAAAACAGGCCCCGTTTTACTGAATACACGTTTTTGAGGGCTGCTGACGACCGCTAACGGCTGGCCGTTCGGGCTACCGGCGCTGGAAATCAGGATGGTGTCACTGAAAACAGTATCGCGACCTATATATAAGGTATCCGGGGCGCGGTCTTTGTAGTAAAGCTTGACGGTGTCTCTGTCGTTATAACGCAGGTAGTCGTCGCGGAGGGTCCGCAGATCCACCTGATCCGCGGGCTGGTTCATGGTGATGTTGATCTCCCCCAGCGTGCTGGTGTCCAGGCCAATCACCTTAGTGGGCAGGGGTAGGGTAGAGAGGCGAAGGGCGCCAACGTCGGTATTCCCGTCGGTCACGGTAATAATGGTATCAAGAAAACCAACGGAGGTGGGCTTGAAGGTTCCGTTCAGGTCCACGTAGTAATTGGTGGAGCCGGAATTTCGGATCAGGCCTACGGCACGGTAGCGGCCCGGTTTGATATTGAAAACGGTAAACTTGCCTTCTTCGTCAGACTGGGCGAAGTAGGTAGGGTTTTCGGTTAAGGCCGCCGTATCCGCCAGGTTCCCGTAGAGGGTAAAGGTGGCATCATCAATGGGTTCTCCGGTAAAGTCTTCCACTAGTGTACCACTGACGGTCGCAGAATCCAGGACCGGGCCAGTGGCAAAGACAAAGCGGAGGTTCTCGGTCGGGTTGCCTTCATTCAGGTCTTTGATGGCGGAACCGACGTTGACAACGTAGGTGACACTATCCCGCAGCGTCAGCCCTTGCAGCGGAATTACCAGGCTGCGGCGGCGCAGGTAGGGTTGGTTGTCTGCACCGAGCTCCAGCGGCGGCGAGATGATGATCTGTTGCTTCGGGTCCTGCTCCACCCATTCGTCAAACGTAAGCACGATTTCCTCGGGGCGGAAGTTGGTCTGGAAATTGGGCGTAGTCGCTTCGGGGATCAGTACCGGGCCGATCGTGTCCCGCGCCCCACCAGTGGGGGAGGTAGGCGTAGCGCAGTGCTGAAAGGTGAACATTTGCACTAACAGTACGAGCAATAAACCGATGATGGCAAGAAGGGAACGCGTCATTGAAGGTATTGATACCGAAACAGAAAGAAGTGTTGGTTACGGGGGGCAAAGGTAACACGGTCTTAACGGTTAATGGTGTACATTTTTGGGCGCGGACGCAGGGTGCAAGGTTGGTTGAAGGGCTTTGTTCGGGGCAAATTACCGGCCTGATTTCCTCGCCCGATATTGGTTTACTCCCTGAAAGAATTACGTTTTCTTTGAAAAGCTAGACTTTTAACACTTGTTTTCTCTTTTTTTTTGTCTTTTGGCCTTTAAATCTAAGATGTTCTTGTACTTTTGTCAGTGACTTTGGGCCCTTTTTGCCCCTTTACGACCTGAAAATGTAATCTGATGAATAAAATTTACTTTCTACTACTGGCATTATGTGCCAGTTTATCCCTATCGGCTCAATGTGGGCCCGGAGAAGATGATACTGCCCCGGTCATCAGCCAAACAAGCTTCATTGACGTCATCCTCAACAGCAGCCTCCACCCGGCTTGTCCTTGCCCCGGAAGTACCTTCCTGGAAGACAACGCACTTGGTCAGGACCTGCTGGTTAGCGACATCGTTGATT
>CAYWMW010000274.1:0-6038 GCA_964458975.1 uncultured Lewinella sp.
CCGTACCTTTGCAGCCGCTTAAGACTGACCCGTTCAGGCTCAAGCACTTCACCCTCTTTTTAACCCCTCATTACGACTGATCCATATGAGAAATTACGAGACTACTTTTATCGTAGATCCAGTGCTGTCGACCGAAGATATCAAGACGACGGCTCAGACGTATGTAGATAACCTGCAGAAGCAAGGTTGTGAAATCGTCTTCGTTGACGAGATGGGCCTGCGCACGCTGGCTTATGACATCAACCGCCGCAGCAACGGTATCTACTACAGCATTGAATACACCGCTCCGAACGGAGCTTTCCTCAAAGACTACGAACTTGCCCTTCGCCGGGACGAGCGCATCCTGCGTTTCCTCACCGTGAGCCTGGACAAGTACGGCGTACAGTACAACGCCGACAAGCGTGCCGGTAAGATCGGCAAAGCCAAGCGCAAGAAGCAGGAAAAGCCCGCAAAAAGCGAACCAGCAGCCCACGGCATCAGCCGCAGAAAAGCTGACTCTCCTTCCGTAACTGGTGTCCCCTCCGGCGACGCTGAAAGCTTCAAGGAAGAAGAGTAACCCCCCATCCTATTCAATAACCGTTAAAAAGAACCAATTTCAATTTCAAATCGGGTTCAGTGATCGGAGAGCAGAAAAATCATGCTCTGCTGATTTTTCTGCTCTCCGATCACTGAACTCAGACCGATTTGAAATTGGAATTAAATAGACCAGTATGGCTTCTAGAGACGACATCAAGTTCCTTTCCAATCCTAAGATTGGTGGACGTAAAAAGAAGTACTGCCGCTTCAAGCGCTACGGCATCAAGTACATCGACTACAAAGATCCTGACTTCCTCCTCACCTTCGTGAACGAGCAGGGCAAGATCCTTCCCCGCCGTATCACCGGCAACTCCCTCAAGTACCAGCGTAAGGTCGGTAACGCCATCAAGCGTGCCCGCCACCTTGCTATGCTGCCGTACCTGACGGACCTTTTGAAGTAACCAGAAACTAGTAATTAGAGAACTAGAAATTAGGCGACTAGTTTCTAGTTCTCTAATTACTAGTTTCTAATTTTTCCTAACCACTACTCCAAAGGGGCACCGCCCCAAAAGAGTGGGACAACATAAGCTACTATGAAAGTAATTATGCTGAAAGATGTCGACAAAGTCGGCGACAAGCACGAAGTAATCACGGTAAAGAACGGTTTCGGCCGCAACTACCTCCTCCCCCGTGGCCTTGCCATCATCGGTAACGCCTCCAACATGGGCCGTCTCAACGAGATGATCCGTCGTGAAGAGGCACAGGAGCAGAAGAAACTCGACGTTTACCAGGCTATGGCCGCTAAGCTGAAGGGCCAGACCCTCAAAGTTGGCGCCAAAGCAGGTACCAGCGGTCGTATCTTCGGTTCCATCACGCAGCTCCAGGTGAAAAACCACCTGATGGAGCAGTTCGGTATAGAAGTAGAGCGTAAGAAGATCGCTCTCCCGGAAGACGTGAAAGAACTCGGTACTTACACCCTGACCCTGAAACTGCACAAGCAGGTTGTTCAGGAGATGGACATGGAAGTCGCCCAGGACTAAAATTGTTCTTGATTTCTTACCAATTAAAAAACCCAGTTCGCGCAAGCGAACTGGGTTTTTTAATTGGTAAGAAATCAAGAACAACGCCATGGTGGGCTGTCTTTAGCGGCGAGGCTGGAGGGCGTCCGCCTTCGGCAAAGAGAGAAATTCATCGCCGGAGGCGATTCACTCCGGTCTCCACCAGGTCTAGTAATTCTCCCGGAACCACTCCTGGTACCCTTCCACGGAGCGGGCCTTCAGGATTTCCCGGTAGTTGCTCTGGGAAACGGCGTAGACATCATAGTCAAACTTGCCGGCGTTAAGGAATTCTTTCTCGCGCTCAATGGCGTTGTTGACGTACTTCATGGCCAACTCTCCGGACTTGATGCGGCGGATGACCAGGACGGGCGTTTTATTCCCAGCGCCGAGGTAGACATTGGTGACCCGGAGGCGGTCACTCTTATTGTACTTATTGTTGAATTCCGCGACCTTAATTTTTGCGGCGTTGAGGTCGGTGTCTGCATCGTTGAAAACGATGAGGAGGTAGTGGAGCTCGTCCATGGTTTCCTTGAAGCCGCCTGATCCGCCAGCGGAGCCTGTTTGCCCCGGCAGGCGGGCACCGGATTCGCCGAGGAGGCGTAAAATCTCCCTGGCCCGGCTTTGTTCCGGCGTCTTATCAAACTGGGAGACTACCTGCCGGAGGGCATTGATGTACGCCTGGCGGCCCTGGGTGTTGCCGGTCGTCATGGCCAGCAGGAGGGCGTAGCGGGCTTTCAGCGGGTGCTTGCCGAGTAGGGTGCCGCGCCCTTTTGTAGCCATTTCGTGGGCGGTTTTAAAGTCTCCGTTTTCAAAAGCTTTATAGGCTGTCTCGTATTCGCGGGTGAGCTTGTTTTCGTCGGCCATAAGTTTCCCGGCGTAGCTGGGGTCGTTGGCCAGGCGTTCGTACTTCGAGCCGCTGTAGCGGGCTTTTAGCTTACCGGCGTACTCGTTGGCCTTGGCCATATTGCCTGCTTCCTTGTGGATGAGGTAAAGGTAGTACCAGCTTTCGGCTTCTCCGTTGGCGTTGGGGTAGCGGTTGTTGAGGGTCTCGAAGGCATCGATGGCCTTTTCGCTGTTGTCCAGCTGATCGCGGTACTCGCGGCCGAGGTTGAACCAGTTGGTCGACTGCTGGATATTCATCGTATTGAGCTCCGCCTCTGTGGTGGGGATGCCCTCCAGGATTTTCTGAATCTCGTCTTCAGTGATGATGGTTACCTCTTGGGTTTCAACGGCTTCACCTCCGTCACCTTCGTCCTGAAAAATATCCCCCGTTCGGCGGCTGCGCCGCCAGTTGTCGGTTAGTGGCCGATCGCCCCAGGTGCGTTCAAAGTCGCGTTTTCCGCGTTTGACGGCCTGGTTGCTGTAGGCCCAGAACGTACTGTTGCCAAGGGCGGGGCCGCTGGGGGCTTTGCTGCCGCCACCCGTTGGGGCAACGGGGCGGATGGCTTCCTGGCGCCGCTTCTCAAAAAGGGCGGTTGCCCACTTTTCCCGTGCTGCTTCGGGCATCATCCCGATGCGCAGCAGGCTGTCTTTTACCTGAATGTCGATGAGTGCGTCGGCTACGCCGGTGAGCTGATCGCGGCGGCTGGAGACTTTGTCGTAGCGGAAGTCTCCCTTATCCATTACCGTCAGGGTAGTGTCGTAGTAGAGCTTGGCGGAGAGGAAGTCGGCTTCGTTATAGGCGAGGTCTCCGAGCAGGTTGTAGGCTTCGGTCCGTTGTACGGGGCCGGCGGAGGGGCTGGCCAGGGCGAGCTGGAGGTATTCTGCTCCGGCCTGCTGGTCTCCACTCTTTAGGGCGACGGCGGCCATGGAGAAGTAGATTTGGCTTTCGTAGGGGATGTTCTTGTCTTCCTTCACCATGCGGCGAAGCTTCTTGAGGGCATCCGCTGCGGAGCCGGTACCGCTGAGGAAACCGTTCTGGGCGAGATTGAGGCGGGCACCGAGTTCAAGTTCGTAGTCCGGGCGGGCAGCGATGGTTTTCTCAAAGGCACCCGCAGCTCCGGATGGCTGGCCGAGTTCCTGGTAGAGCTGGCCGGCGATGTAGTGGAAGCGGGCGCGTTCGTTGCGGGAGTCGGCCACTTCGGCGGCTTCTTCGAGGTAGGGGATGGCTTCTTCCAGTCGGTCCTGCTCCAGGTAGAGGAAAGCCTGAACGGCCATTGCTTTGCGGCGCACGTCGGGGAAGGTGCCCCGGTTGGCGCGCATATCTTCGAGGATGAGCTGGGCCTGGTCAAAGTTGTCTCGCTTAACGAGGGCCCAGGCGAGCCAGAGGCGGCCCTCCTGAAATGCGGGGCGGTGCTTCACGAGGTAGCTGTCGGGCTTCGTGCCGTAGGCTTCGCCCTCGCCACCAAGGTTGCTGGACTGGTTGAAGATGGAGATCATACCGACCGGGCCGAGGTCTTCTTCTTCCTGGCTTTCTTCCGGTTCGTTCTCCAGCCCGGTGACGGCGGAGGTGTCTACTTTGCGGGAAACGGGAGCGAGCTTGATGCCTTTCTTGCGCGCCCGGATACGTTCTTTACGTCTTTTATCGGCTGCTTTCTTACGCTCTTTGGCTGCTTTCTGGCGTTCCTTGCTTAGCCTTGCCCGCTCTTTCTGTGCTTCTTTGCGGGCGCGGAGGCGGTCTTTTCTGTCTTGGGTGGGGTTAGATTCAACTTTGCGGCGGCTCACGAAAGTATCTTCTGCTTCCTCTTCGGTGCTCTTCGCGCCTTTTCTTTTCTTGCTCTTTTTTCTTTTTGGTCGGGGGCGGAACTCGGTGGTGAGAAAGCGCAGTGTTTTTTCCGCACTCTCATAATCCTGCTTGATGAGTTGGGCCTGGCCGATGAGTAAATAGCTATCATCTACCCAGTTGCTGTAGGGGTGTTTTTTTACTACGATGGCGACTTTCTCTACGGCAATGTCCAGCGGCTCGGCTACGGTGCTGGTGTTGTCCAGTTCCAGAAAGGGGAACATATCTAACCGTTGGGTGTAGTTGTCAACGTGTTGCTCATCGATGCCGAGCAGCGTTTCGGTCATGAGCTCCCGGGCGTTGAAGTAGCCGTTGTAGTGCGAGTTCATGTTGTGCCAGAGCTTACCGATTGCGCTCTGGTCGTCCCGCTTTTTAGTGGAGGCACAACTGGAAACGACGATCTGAAACGCCAGTAAAATAAAGAGTATGCGGAATAGCTTATTCAAAACGAGATAGCTTTTATGCTGCGCTTCCCCGGCGGAGGAAATAGCCGGAGAAGAAAGTTGTTAAGGTTCAGAGCGGAAGGAGCGATTATCTTTGCGGCAGCTCCGGAACTCGTCGAGGGATTCCTCGCGATGTCACTAAGGGGCCGCAAAGGTAAACATCACCACACTCCCGCGCCTGTTCTTCAACGATAGGAATGCGCGGCAAAGTGTAGGCTTAACGTATAAAAATAACCACTCTCGCCCATGTCGGAAATCGAAGAAAAAACCAGCCGCTGGAAAAGGTTTCGTGCTAAGAGCAAAGACGAGTACCAACTCGTGATTCGTGACGTGAAGAGCTACCGTGAGGTAAGCACTTATAACCTCACGCCGCTGAACATCTACGTAGCCGTTTCGGCCGCCATTTTTCTCATCGCCGTAGCCGTTTTCTTTCTTATCGCCTACACGCCCTTACGCCAATACATCCCTGGTTACGGAGACATCGTTCAGCGCCGGGAAATGAACAAAATGGAAAACCTGATCGGTGAGATGAGCGATAAACTAGACGCCCAGGCACTCTACATAAAAAACCTTACCCACAACATTTACGGGGAAGTCATAACCGCCGAAGAACTGGAAGAAGGTAAACCTACCTCAGACAGTATCAGCACCGAACCCGTCCCGCTCTCCGAGGAAGAAATGAAGCTCCGTCGGGAAATGGCCCTGGAGCGGGTAGGCGATGCCAGCCGGGCGGGCGGCGCGGCCGGAGGCATCCCCAGCCCCGGCAGTAACGATGTTCCCCTCGCCCAAATATTCCTCGTCGCGCCCGTCAACGGTGAAATCAGCGCCGGTTACAAACCTTCCGACGAACACTTCGGGGTCGATATTCTCGCCCCACAAAATACCCCCATCAAAGCTGCCCGCGAGGGCGTAGTCTTCATCAGCGAGTTCACCAGCTCCAACGGCAACGTAATCGGCATCCAGCACGACAATAACCTAATGACCTTCTATAAACACAACTCCCAACTCCTGAAAAAAGTCGGTGACCGGGTAAAAGCCAGCGAAGTGGTTGCCATCATCGGCAACACCGGCCGGTTGTCTTCCGGGCCACATCTGCACTTTGAACTTTGGCATGAAGGGGAGGCGGTGGACCCTACGGAGTACCTTAGGTTTTAGATTGATAGAATTATAGTGTGATAGATTTATAGAGCTGCCGCAAGCACCACTCATTTCGCTACGCTCATTCGCCTTAGGTGAGCAAGCGTAGCGCCGCGAACGGTACCTGCGGCAGCGACTCCCGACTCCCGACTCCAAACTCCC
>CAYWMW010000275.1:0-6033 GCA_964458975.1 uncultured Lewinella sp.
GGTGAGGTTACGAGCGAAGCGAGCATCCATGTTTGTGCATCTCGTTATACACACGCACAGAGTTTAGCAGAGGATAAGTTCTTCAAAATACCATAACTTGGTCCGCTCACCAACCAGATGCGTACACAACGAAATGCACGCTTGTCACGAATTTGCCGCCTGCCGCGTTTCCCCTCTCCCGAGGAAAGGGGCCGGGGGAGAGGAGATTCGTACAGCTGGTTACATTCAACAATCAGCCACAAAATGAAATCAACCTCCCGCCGCAACTTTCTCAAAAAATCTTCCCTCACCGGAGCCGCCCTGGTAACTGGTGGGCTGCTGACTGATTGTGCCTCCGTTCCAAAGGCCCCGGCCCGGGAGGGCGAATATATGGGCGACTACGCTGCGCCCCCGATTCCGAATCTCCGCGCAGCCTTCATCGGCGTTGGCGCGCGCGGGGGCTACCACCTGAAATTCCTGGCTGGCCTGGCGAATACCGAAGTGGTGGCCATCAGCGACCTCTACGAAGACAACGTGGAGAAATGGAAAAAGGTGGCCGAAGAGGTTGGCCAGGGGTCCCGCCACCGGGAAGTCGCTACCTACCACGGCGACGAGCACCGCTGGAAGCTGATGCTGGAAGAAGTGAAGCCCGACGTGGTCTTCATCGCCACCAACTGGGCCAACCACGCCCCGATGGCCATCGCTGCGATGGAAGCCGGAGCGCACGCCTTTGTGGAAGTCCCCATCGCCGTCACCCTCGATGAAATGTGGGCCATGGTCAACACCTCCGAGCGTACCCGCAAGCACTGCATGATGATGGAAAACGTGAACTACAGCCGGGACGAGCTGATGTTCCTGAACATGGTCCGCCTCGGCGTCATCGGTGAGCCGCTCCACGCCGAAGCGGCCTACATCCACGAGCTCCGCTTTCAGATGGAGGAACAAGAACGGGGCACTGGCTCCTGGCGGACCCACCACTACGCCAACCGCAACGGAAACCTGTACCCCACCCACGGCCTCGGCCCGGTGGCGCAGTACATGAACCTGGGCCGGACGGACGATACTTTTGCTACCCTCGTCTCTTACTCCACGCCCGGCCGGGGCCGCCAGCTCTACGCCGAGACAAACTACGCGCCAGACCACAAATGGAATAAGCTCGACTATAAAGGTGGGGACCTGAATACCTCCATCATAAAGACCAGCCTCGGCCGAACGATCATGATCCAGTGGGACGAAACGAGCCCGCGCCCGTACAGCAGGCACAACCTGATTCAGGGTACTAAAGGCTGTTTGGCGGGCTTCCCAACCCGCGTTGCGCTCGAAGGCGGCGTACCCGGCGCTACCGATAGCCACCACCGCTGGGCGCAGGGTGAACAGCTGGCTGAACTGCGGGAAAAATACGACCATCCGCTCTACACCCGCCTCGTCGCCGCCGCCAAAGGCTCCGGCCACGGCGGGATGGACGGCGTGATGATGTACCGCATCGTGGAGTGCTTGCAAAAGGGCCTCCCGCTAGACCAGAACGTCTACGAAGGCTGCCTCTGGAGTGCCGTTGCGCCCTTGTCCGAAGCCTCCGTCGCCAGTGGTGGCGCACCGCAAGAATTCCCGGACTTTACCCGTGGAATGTGGAAGACGACTAAGCCGCTGGGAATTATAGCTTAACTCGCCGGCCCAGTGGGGGGCAGCCTTTAGCGTTAAGCATCCAGTTATCTTCAGGTCGTCTTTTCCTGTCGAGTTTAGTGACAACTGCTCAATATGGGCATAAAATAAAAGTTAGATTAGTCTAACTTTTATTTTAGCTGTTTGTACCTTTGTTGTGTATTCGGTCCGAACTTCTGTTTGAGAACCGATGCCGTTAACCTTATCACAGCATCCTGCGTCCGCGCCAGACTATTGTACTTATGCGTTTTTGTATTTTACTCCTCCAGCTTTTTCTTTGTAGTGTTTTAATCGGTCAGTCAGCTTCCGTGAACGGTCGGGTGACGGATGAAGACGGCCAGTCCGTTCCCTTCGCCTCCGTTGGCATTGCTGACCTAAAAGCGGGGACCCTGGCGGATGAAGAAGGAAATTACAGCCTGCCCAACCTTGCTGCGGGTAAGGTGAAGTTGTCCGTCTCCGCACTAGGGTTTGCCCCGGAAACGATGGTGCTTGAGCTGGAAGAAGGTACCGTGAAGGCGGTAGACATCACTCTTTTTGCCTCCGGAGAAACGATGGATGAAGTTGTTGTAACCGGCACGATGAAAGCCGTTAGCCGTTCCACCAGCCCGGTGCCGGTAGAGGTCTTTACCGCTGATTTTTTTCGCGCCAACCCGACGCCGAGTGTCTTCGAGAGCCTCCAGAACGTAAACGGGGTGCGGCCCCAGCTGAACTGTGCGGTCTGTAACACGGGAGACATCCACATCAACGGCCTCGAAGGCCCGTACACGATGGTGCTCATTGATGGGATGCCGATCGTCTCCGGCCTGAGCACGGTCTACGGCCTGACGGGGATTCCGCAAAGCCTCATCGACCGGATAGAGGTGGTGAAAGGACCTGCATCCACACTCTACGGCTCGGAAGCCGTTGGCGGCCTCATCAACATCATCACCAGAGACCCGGGCAGCGCACCGGTGTTCTCCGCCGACGTGATGGCCTCCGACTGGGGCGAGTTGAATACCGACCTCGGCTTTAAGGCCACGGTTGGCGGCAAGGCCCATTCCCTGCTCGGCATCAACTACTTCCGCTACCAAAACCCCATTGATAATAACAACGACGGGTTTACCGACATGACCCTGCAGGACCGGATTTCGGTCTTCAACAAATGGTCTTTTGACCGCGCGGAGGGTAGGGAATTCACCCTCGCCGGCCGCTATGTATACGAAGACCGTTTTGGCGGTGAGTTAGACTGGGACCGCGCCAGCCACCGCGGCGGAGACGAGGTCTACGGCGAAAGCATCTACACCAACCGCTGGGAAACCTTCGGTACCTACCAACTGCCGATGCGCGAACGGGTAATGTTCCAGTTCTCCGCCAACGGCCACGACCAGAACTCAGTCTACGGAGAAACCCTCTACAACGCCACCCAGTACGTCGGCTTCGGTCAGCTGACCTGGAACAAAGAACTCTTCGGCAGCCATGATCTGCTGCTGGGCGCCTCTTACCGCTACACCTGGTACGACGACAACACGCCCGTAACCGCTGGTTTTGGGGACGATGTAGGCATCAACCAACCATCCGTCATCCACCTCCCCGGAGTATTCGTACAGGATGAGATTCGCCTCAACGGCCAGAACGTCCTCCTGCTCGGTGCGCGCTACGATTACAACTCCCGCCACGGCAACATCCTGACACCGCGCCTGAACTACAAATGGAATTCGCGGAGCCTGAAGGATGTGGTCCGCCTCAGCATCGGCAGCGGCTACCGTGTCGCTAACGTGTTCACCGAAGACCACGCCGCGCTCTCCGGTGCCCGCGAGGTGATCTTCGAAGACGAGCTCCTCCCGGAAACCAGCTGGAACGCCAACATCAACTACACCAAACGCATCTTCACCTCCGAAGGAACGGTGATCAACCTGGACGGATCAGCCTTCTACACCTTCTTCAACAACCGCATCCTGCCGGATTACGAGACGAACCCCAACGCCATCATCTACGCCAATCTTGACGGCTCGGCGGTGTCGCAGGGTTTCAGCATTAGTTCGGACGTGAGTTTCAGGAAAGGGGCAAGCCTGAACGTAGGCCTCACGGTGCAGGATGTGTTTACCGAGGAAGAGGGCGTCCGGGAGCGGCAGCTGCTCACCGAATCGGTCTCCGGTGTTTGGCGGCTGAGCATTCCGCTGCTCCGCCACCAGATGAAATTCGACTACACCGGCAATGTCTACGGCCCGATGGATTTGCCTCTGCTCGGTGAGCTGGATGAGCGTCCCGGCCAGTCGCCCTGGTTTTCCACCCAAAACCTGCAACTCACCAAGACCTTCCTCAACGGTATGGAAATCTACGGCGGGGTGAAAAACCTGCTCAACTACACCCCCCCGGCCAACAGCATCGCCCGCCCCTTCGACCCCTTCGACCGCAACGTGGCCTTCGGCCCCGACGGGCAGGCACTCGCTACGCCGGAGAACCCTCAGGCACTTACGTTTGATCCTACCTACGTTTATGCTTCTAATCAGGGGCGTAGGTTCTTTATTGGGTGGCGTTGGGCGCTGGAATAATCTGGTCGATGCTCACTTCGTGAGCGAGGGGGCCGAGCACTCTTTGAGTGCGAGTTTACGAAGTGCTCTCCGAGCGCGAGATATTTGTGTCATTAGGTTTAAAGGACAGGCCTACTCCCCCTCCACCCCCGGCCGAGCAGCAATCATCGGATCAGGCGACTGCATCAACCGCAGCGCCTCCAAAACCACCGGGTCTTCCTCATTGAGCACCTGGAAAAAAGCAGAACCATCAAACAACTGCCGCGCCAGGCGCGCGCGGAAGAAGAGCGAAAGCTCCGGCCGCAGGCGAGCGGGTAGGGGATCGATGCCGTCTTCGTAGTTGGCCAGGACGCGTTTGGTGAGGGCGGGAAGTACTTCATCGAGGTTGAGGCGGTAGTTGGTGATGAAGTCGTCCAGGGTTTCGTAGCGCTTCAGGGCCGGGTTTTCCCGGATGTACCGGAAGAGGTAGGCGGGGATTTGCTGACGGAGCCGCAGAAACGCTTCGTTGTTCAGGGAAGTATCCAGCGGGACGAAGTAATCCGGCGTGATGCCGCCGCCGCCGAAGACGGGGTGGCCGGAGTTGGTGTAGTAGATTTCGGAACTATCCTGTGCCGCTTCGGAGCCGCCGGTGAGTTCGCCGTCGTTGTAGCGGCGGTTGAGGTCGGAGCGGTACGCGTCTTCGCCTTCTTCGTAGGAGCGTTGGATACTCCGGCCGGAAGGCGTGTAGTAACGGGCGACGGTAAGCCGGAGGGCGGAGCCGTCGGACAGTGGGTACTGCTCCTGCACCAGGCCCTTGCCGAAGCTGCGGCGACCAACGACGATGCCCCGGTCACGGTCCTGCACGGCCCCGGCCATGATCTCGCTGGCGCTGGCGGAGCCTTCGTCAATCAATACCGCAACGTTTTGGATGTTGTAGAAGGCGCGGCCGTTGGTTTTGTACTCCATGCGGCGGGAGTTGCGGCCTTCGGTATAAACCAGTAGCTGTCTTGGCTGCGGAAAGAGCTGGCTCAACATCTTGGTGGCTTGCTGAAGGTAGCCGCCGGGGTTGTCGCGCAGGTCAATCACCAGGTTCTTGGTGTTGCCTTTTTCCATGTTTTCTTCCAGGGCTTGTACAAACTCATCGTAAGTGGTGGCGCTGAAGCGGTTGATCTTTACGTAGCTGGTGTTTTCGTCGAGGTTGTAAGCGGCGTCTACGCTGAAAACGGGGATGGGTGCGCGGGTGATCTTGAAACCGATTTGTTCTGGTTCTCCGGGTCTGCGTACGGTTACGTTCACGTCGGTATTGCTCACGCCGCGCATCAGGCTGGCGGGGTCGATGCCGAATTCGTTTACGCCGGTGACTACGCTGTCTTCGACCATGATGATCTGGTCTCCGGAGCGAAGGCCAGCAGTTTCACTCGGCCCACCGGGCAGGGCGGAGACTACGGTGATGGTGTCGTCAACTACGAGGAACTCGATGCCGATGCCCTCAAAATTACCTTCCATGGATTCGTTGATGGCGCGCAGCTCGTCGGCAGGGATGTAGCTGCTGTGCGGGTCCAGCTCGTCGAGGACGGCTTCAATGGCGATCTCGTGGAGCTTGTCGGAGTCGGCCTCGTCCACGTAGCGGGCTTCGATGAAGCGGAGCAGCTCTTCTACCCGTCCGTTTCCGGCAGTATCCGTCCCGGAGGCAATGAGCGGTGCGCTGCTCTGCAAGCGGTAACCGATGAAAAGGCCGATCGCGAGGGTGAGGGCGAAGAGCAGTGGGGTCCAGATGTTGGTAGGTTTGGCCATGGTGGAGAGGGTTAAGGCGAAGGTAGGGATTTAGTAAAGTAGTCAAGTAGTGATACGGTCAAATAGTCAGAAACTAGGAACTAGAAACTAGTTCCTAGTTCCTAGTTCCTAG
>CAYWMW010000276.1:0-5970 GCA_964458975.1 uncultured Lewinella sp.
TAGGTAAAACACCAAGTTTATGGCTTTCTGTTTTCGTACCGGCTTTTCTCTCAGTGGATGCAACGAGTACTGTTTTCCTCCCTCCAGCTACCGGACTTATTTCAATACTTACCTTCCCTTCTACTGGCAAATAATACTGAAATTCAACGGTACTAGAATTAATGGGATTAGGTGATACATTCAATATTACCGGCTTGTAATTCTGGGTCGAAAAGTCTGCATTTACCTTGATGTTCTTCTCCGGTTTTGTAGGCCCGTCCGGTGTGGAAGTAGAACATCCAAATCTGGTACTATTACGTGAAACAACCTCCACTACCCGGCTCGACGTTGCGCTCCGAGTGCCGTTGATGTCGTCATTATAAGTACGGGTGAGACTGATAGTATAAAAGCCAGGAGAAGGATTAGTAAAAACGTATTCGTCACCAACTCCTCCGGGCAAACTAGAAGGCCCCGACACCGACCAAGTATAATGAAATAAGTTTGCCAGAGCGGAAGCATCTCGATCCCAAAAACGAAGGCTCGAATCATCTTCGCACATGAAAAAGCGTGTTCCGTCGATGCGCGGAGTCGGAGCCCTACCCATGCCCCCCGAACCAACCTGACAGAAAGGGTTAAGCGGATCAACCGAAAATTCAGTAATCAGCATAGTTCGCCACACGCTAAACACATCAAAAGTTCGGATATGTGAAGTGTTGTCCGCGCCAGCATAGATTTCATCGAATGGAGTGAGATTATTGTTTATTAATGTCGGCACACCTCGGTTGAGTTCTGCCTGGGTCCTTAGCGCTCCTTGGGCCGCAGTACTACTGAACAATGGTACGAAGGAAAAATTTTCCCGCCCGAAGGTCTGTAGTGACGGCCCAAACCATTCTGCCAAATTGAATATGTTACCCCACCATGGCAACTCAATCGTCTGCGCCGTAGTGGGCGATATGCCACCTGAGGAAATATCATAGTTCAACGCATCAAAATTAAAAGATTTATCCTTGATCGTAAGTGGAATAAGGAGGCTAGTTATCAGAACAGAAGACACCTTACCTTCACCATTGACTTCATTAGTCCTGACGTTGATGTTTGTATTAATTCCTCCCGATACAGTGGTAACCCGAGCTATTTTATCATTAGGGTCATAATCAGTAATAGGGGCTTGCCGAGCTCCACCAGAAGCTCCGTTTACGATTGCTATGTTACGGATATTCCCTTGAGAGGGAAAACCTAAAGAATTAAGCTCCTTCTGCCACTCAACAAAATCAGGATGAGGGCTGGGGCCTTTATACCGCAACAGCATTTGGCGTGCAGCTTTACTGTTTAGCATAACCTGCAGAGTGTCTAGCTGATGCTGCCCAAAACCAAAAATATCCCGAAAAAGGATGTCGTCCACGTCTAGTAGTAGAGTTTGCAGGCCAACGGGTACGTTGGCTCCCCGGTGAGGGCTGTCGTAGCTAATGTAATGACTAACATTATGCGTATAATTCGCTAACTCAAGCTGTCTCAACGCATGTCTGGCAACCAATCCTCCCATACTGGCACCGATGACAGCCAGATCATTGGCACCTACTTTACGAACGTTCAGGTCGCGAATCAATTCCTGCAACACCAAAGAGTTATCACGAATATCCGCTCCACCGTCAGTGAAATCCAAGTACACGATATCATACCCATTGTTGAGATATGCACCTTCAAAAAAACTTGAAAGAGTTAACCTTCGCGTATTATTTATGCTTGTAACATTAGTAGGATCGAATCCCTCTACTACAATTATAGGTTTATCCAGTGCACCATCACAGCCAACAAATACTTCCGCTCGCCCTCCGACGAGGCCATTTTTCTGTCCGGTTAAGGACTTTGTAACTGAGATGTCAACTACATCATCGGGTAAAGACAAGGGATATCCCAATACTTTTATTGTACAGTGGTTGAAAAATAAACCTTCGGAGGTAGCGATCTCAATTGCCACCATTTTCTCTCCCGGAGAGCCGTAATTGATTGCTACAGGTGTGCCAGGGGTTACAATCTGGTACCCAGCTCCGTCACCGAAATCTACCCGAACCTGAGAAACCTCTCCATTTTCGTTTACGTACAACTCGGGGATAAGCTCAAAAATAACCTGAGGGCTGTCAGCAAACTGTTTAAGGACGCTTGCCGCTTTTATGGAAACCTTCTCGTATTTTTTGGCAACTATAAAATTGTTATGTCTTGAATGGAGATTATCTTCTATTTCCTCTGCTGTTAGCATTTCCCCCTGTACGTAAAGCAGGCCAAGTGGAATATAGTTATACTGTAAATCATTGCTACTCAACAAATTTTCATAGGCAGTCTCGTCCAATAGCATTTGCGAAGCTGACTGACTACTTCGCTCTACACCCCGGTAGAGCCGACTGAATAACGCGCGGCTACTGACAATAGAGTTGTTAGGGACACTTCCGTTTTCGTTCACGCGAAACGCAGACAGGGCATCTGTAAGGACGAATCCTTTGTTCAAAACAAAGTCCGTAGAAAAAAGAGATCTTTCTAAGCTATCCAACGCGGCATATTTGGCTCTCAGGGCGTCGTAGTTATCTTGAGCTCTGACTTGAGTTTTGGGACTTAGAACAAGAAGAATGAAGAGAGAGAGAGAGAGTATTTCATTGTGAAACTAGATTTTGCTTTGAGTTATAAGTGTCTAGGCAAAACAAATTTAGGCTCTAGATCAATATTAATCAAGAGGGCATCAACATTTTTCACCTTTTAGAAAAAATTAAAATCAAACCCTACAAATCCCAAAAACCGTCCTTCATCCAACTTTAGTCGATGAAGGCCGCGCTAGAACTACAATCGAAGACTCGCGAGATAAGGAAACCGAGCAACCAACGCAGACAACCTGACTGTTTGACTATCTTCGCGCCCCGGCAAACCTAATCCTAGCCCACCACGTTACCCCACCAGCCAACGATCACTTCACCCGGCCAAGCATGCTAATAGATACTTTTCTTTACAATTTTGGGCAGTACGTTCTCCTACTGAAAGCCGCCATCGCCAAGCCGGAGCGGTTTTCGATGTACTATAAGGAGACGATCCGCCAGATGGACGCCATCGGCGTCGGCTCGGTGTTCATCGTGATCCTGATCTCGATGTTCATCGGGATGGTGACGGCCGTACAGTTTGCCGACCAGTTGGGCGACAGCTTCGTGCCGACTTACTACATCGGCTACATCGTCCGCGATATTACCATCATCGAGATGGCCCCGACGATCACCTGTTTGGTCCTTGCCGGTAAGGTAGGCTCTAACCTGGCCGCAGAGATCGGAGGTATGCGGCAAAAGGAACACATTGACGCGATGGAGATCATGGGTGTTAACACGGCCGCTTACCTGATTATGCCCAAGCTGGTGGCCGCTGTATTCGTGATTCCCCTGCTGGTCGCTATTTCTGCCTTTGTCTCCATCATCGGTGGGTACGTCGCAACGGTACTACCGGGCACGCTCTCGCATACGGAATACGTTCTGGGGCTGCGCTCCTACTTTGTACCCCGCTATGTATTCATGATGTTCGTTAAGGCCTCGGTATTTGCCTTTTTGCTGACTTCCGTGAGCTGCTACCTCGGCTATTACGTAAAAGGCGGCAGCATTGAACTTGGCGAAGCGAGTACCAATGCCGTGGTTGTTTCCAACGTCCTGATTCTCCTCTTCGACTTCATCATCGCCCTACTGCTGACCTAAGCCACCGCCAGAACATCCGCTATGATCCGTACGATCGACATTGAAAAATCCTTCGGGGAAAACCACGTACTCAAGGGCATCACCACCGAGTTTCACGCCGGTAAGCCGAACCTCATCATCGGCAGCTCCGGTGCGGGTAAGACCGTTTTGCTAAAGCTGCTTATTGGCCTGTTTACGCCAAGCTCCGGGCAGGTGCTCTACGACGATGTCAACATCTTCGACCTGAACAAAAAGGAAATTCGTCAAATCCGAATGAAGATCGGGATGCTCTTTCAGGGCAACGCTTTGTTTGACTCCATGACCGTAGGCGAAAACATCCGCTTCCCGATGGATATGTTCACCCGTCGCACCCTGAAGGAGAAGCAGATGCGGGTAGATGAATGCCTCGAAATGGTGAACATGGAAGGTATCAACGACCGCTTCCCCTCCGAAGTCTCCGGTGGTATGCAGAAGCGCGTCGGTATTGCCCGCGCGATGGTTCTGGAGCCCAAGTACCTGTTTTGCGACGAGCCCAACTCCGGCCTCGACCCCCAAACCTCCATCCTGATTGATGAGCTGATCTGCGACCTCACCAACCGTAACAACATCACCACCGTCATCAATACCCACGACATGAACTCCGTGATGGGCATCGGCGACAACATCCTGCTGATGAAGAACGGCCACGTTGCCTGGCGGGGAGACAAATCGCAGGTACTCGAAAGCGACAATGAAACGCTGGAGGACTTTATTTTCGCCAGTCCGTTTTTACAGCGGTTGCGGGAGGATGCGCTAAAGTTGCGCCACAGGGAAGAATAGTAATATAGTAATACGGCAGCACTACAATACCACATTACTACACTACTTTTACGTCGTGAAGCTAACCACCTCCTACCGCGACATCTGGAAAGTCTCCTTGCCCATCATCATCGGTAGTGCAGCGCAGAACGTGGTTGCCATGACGGACAGCGTGTTCCTGTACTACAAAGACGAGGAAGACTTCGCCGCCATCGGTTTCGTTGCGGCCTTTTACATCATCGTTGCGGCCATCGGTTTTGGTTTTAGCCGGGGCGGGCAGATTCTGATGGCCCGCAGGGCTGGTCAGGAAAAGCCCGAAGAGGTAGGCCGTGTTTTCTATTCTACTGTTTACTTCGAGCTAATCCTTGCGGTACTGCTGTTTCTCTTCATGACTCATGGAGCGTACTGGTTGTTTGCCAGCCTGGTAGATTCCGATGTTATATTTTATAAAGCCCTGGAGTACCTGGAGATGCGAAAATGGGGGGTATTCGCCAGTTACTTCGGCGTTGCCTGCATTGCGCTTTATACCGGCATTGCGCGGCCGGTGTTCATCATCGTGGATACCTTCATCCTGGCGGCCACCAATATTTTTCTGGACCGGGCCCTGATTTTTGGCATGTACGGCTTCCCGGAAATGGGCATTGCGGGGGCAGGTCTGGCCAGTACAATTGCGGAATACGTGGCGCTGCTGGTCTTCGTAGTCTACATGATATTTGACCGTAAAAACCGGGTGTACAACATTTTTAAACTTCCGAAGTGGGACCCGGTCATTATTCAGGAAATAGTGGGGCTCTCAGTTCCCATCGTTGCGATGTCGGTTGTTGGGCTGGGTAGTGGTTTTATCTTCTTCGGGCTGGTTGATAATTTTGGAGAGCGGGCGCTGGCCACTACCAACATCGTCCGTATCGCGTACCTGATCCTGAGTATTCCGGCCTGGGGTTTTTGTACGGGCATCAATACTATGGCGAGTTATTTTGTGGGGTCGGGTCAAACGGAAAACGTCCGAACGGTACTGTGGAAAACAGCTTTCCTTTGCCTGGGGATAACGACGCTTATGATTTTACCGCTACTGGCCTTCCCCCGGTACTTCCTCTACCCTATTTTGGGGGATGAGCGGGCTTACCTCATCGATGCGGCTTATCCAATTTTCTGGGTCCTGTGGGGCATCCTGACCACCTTCAGCTTCGGAAGTATTTTCTTCAACGGCCTCATCGGTGCGGGAGAGACCCGGCTGGCGCTGAAGATACAGAGCATTGTTGCGGCGGTTTACGTCGTCCTTATTTTTGTCGTTGCGCGAGCGTCCTGGGGGACGATGGTGCTGGCCTGGTCCGTAGAGATTTTGTATTGGATCGCGATTTTTCTCGTAGCCTGGTTGTACTTCAAAAAGCCGCGCTGGTCCGTAAAACCTCCGGAGGAGCCAGAGCCGAACGGTCGCCTGAGTTAGGGGTTGCCGAAGAATAATGTATTCTGGCGAAAATGAGTGATCGCGCTTCCA
>CAYWMW010000277.1:0-5964 GCA_964458975.1 uncultured Lewinella sp.
ACTAACAAAGCCGATACCGATGCCCCGGCAAAGCCGCAATCACCCCCTTCATCTCCAGCATGAGCAGTAAGCTGGCCAGGTGTGCGGGTGGCTGTTGTAGGGCGAGGTGAAGCTCGTCAATCTCTACACCGTCACGGTCGCGGAGGTGATCCACCAGTGCTTGCTCGGCGGGTTCGAGGTCTTCGAAGAGGCGTTGCTGGCGGCCGGTGGCGTGCCCTTTCCAGCCGAGGAGTTGAACGACATCGTCGGCAGCTTCGATGAGGTGCGCGCGTCCCGTTTTGATGAGGTTGTTGCAGCCTTCGGTGAGCAGGTCTCCGCCGCGGCCGGGGCAGGCTCCGACTTTGCGCCCCAGCTCGTGCGCCATGCGGGCGGTGATCATGGAGCCGCCCCTTGCGGCAGATTCTATGACAACGGTAAGGTCGGAGAGCATGGCAACAACGCGGTTGCGGGCGGGGAAATGGTCTTTTTCGGGTTTTGACCAGAAGGGATAGGCCGTAAGTACTCCACCTCCATTCTCCGCCATTCGGAGCGCAGTTTTGCTGTGGGCCTGCGGGTAGATTCGGTCAAAACCGCTCCCCATCACCGCAAGGGTAGGTAGCCCAACCTGAAGGCAACGGCGGTGTGCGTAGATGTCTACGCCGTAGGCGAGGCCACTCACTACGAGTGGGCTAAAATCAACCAGGGGGTCAAGAATGCGCTCAACCTGCCGGGCACCATTGCTGCTCATTTCCCGGGTACCGACGATGGCCATGGTGCGGGGGTTGTCGATGTCCGCTTCTCCGTAGTAATAAAGGATGGGGGCGGCACCGGTATATTGTTGCATCCGGGAGGGGAAGTCGTCGTCCAGGCAACAACGTATGCTGATGTTGTGGCGCTCGGCGTGGCGCATGATGGTTTCGGCTTCGCGGAAGGCCCGATCCTTATTGTTGAAGGTGGAAGCGGTCTTCTCCGCAATGCCGTCCACCAAACACAGCTCCTGCGTCCGCGCCCGAAAAACCTCCTCGGCGCTGGTGAAATGATGAATGAGGTTGCGAAAAAGCTTAGGCCCAATGTTGGGCATACGACTGAGCGCAAGCCGGGAGTAGGTATCCGGATGCATAATAAAAGCGAGTCAGAGATTCAGAGTTTGTCGTGGAGTAGAGGAAGCTGATCAAAAAAAAAGTGGAGGCTGATGACATAGCACGACGTTGCAAATATACTAATTTAGGTATAAAATGTTTGTTATTGAGTGGTAAAACATAAGCAGATGTTAATTTTAGCGATGGTGGCAAAGGAAACTTGTATATTTGCTGACAGTTTGAGTAGCTTTTTTATTATTTCTGCGTCTCAAAATCATTGAAGTTCTACCGAATCCAAGTCAAACGGAACTTTATAAATTTTAGTGAGTCTGCCTCATTTCTTTTTACTTTCCAAGGCAATATCGTAATCTCCCCATGAATAAATTGTTTTTTAAATTTCTGCTCCTACCCGTGCTTATGGTGGTGACTGGTTGTGTCCGTGATGCGGCGGTTTCTACCCTGGATACTGAACTGGAGCGTACCCTTATTCGCTTGAGTGAGAACAACTCGCTTAACGACTATATGCTGCCCGACGGTAGCAACCTGGCGGGCATTCCCGCCGGAATCGGAAACCCACTTACGGAAGAAAAAATTGCCCTTGGCAAGATGCTTTTCTACGAAACTGCCCTTGGCCGTGACGCGATCAACCCAGACCAACTCCGTACCTTCTCCTGTTCTACTTGCCACGTTCCCGAAGCAGGGTTCACCGCTGGCTCCGCTCAAGGTATTGCCGACGGCGGTGTAGGGTTCGGTACCTTCGGTTCCGGCCGGATGATGGACCAGAACTACGAGGAAGACCAGATTGACGCCCAGGGCGCACGCCCGCTCTCGATGCTGGGAGTCGCTTACGTGACCAACTCCATGTGGGCTGGCCGCTTCGGCTCTACCGGTGCTAACGCAGAGGTGTCTGAAGTATGGGGTGTACACGACCCGGCTACCGATGTCAATCACCTCGGCCTGAATGGCCTCGAAGCGCAGAACATCAAAGGCACCGTTACCCACCGGATGAGCACCGATGCCTACCTACTGGATACCCTCGGCTACCGCCGCATGTTCAACCGCGCTTTCCCCGAATTTGAAGGTGATGCACGTTACGGCCGGGTAGCGATGAGCTTTGCGCTTTCCGCCTACATCCGTACGTTATTACCCAGTGATGCCCCCTGGCAGCAGTGGCTCCGTGGCGATAAAGAAGCCCTGACCGAAAGCCAGAAAAACGGTGCCAAGCTCTTTTTCGGTAAAGCAGGTTGCTACCGTTGTCACAACGGCCCCGCACTTAATGGCAATATGTTTCACTCCGTCGGTGTGAACGACCTTTGTGACATCCCCGGCGGTGCCCTGCGGACAAGTGCCGACGATACCCGCAACCTCGGCCGGGGAGACTTCACCCGCCGCGCTGAAGACATGTTTAAGTTCAAGGTGCCCCAGGTCTACAACACCAAGGATATGCCTTTCTACTTCCACGGCAGTAGCAAGACTGACCTGCGCGAAGTGGTCGAATACTTCAACGCTGGTGTGCCGGAAAACGACCGCGTCCCCGCAGCGAACATCTCTGACTTCTTTCACCCCCTCAACCTTACCGATACAGAAATCAATGAACTGACCGACTTTCTCGCCGAAGGGCTCTATGACGCCAACTTGAACCGCTTCGTGCCCGAGACGGTGCTCTCCGGGAACTGTTTCCCGAATAGCGACGCGCAGAGTAAGGCGGATATGGGGTGTGAGTAGAAGAAAAATGTAGGGCAACTTTGCGTATATTACGGATGTTTAGGTATAACATCCAACTGATTATGGTCCTCGAAAACATCTCCATAGAAGAACATATTGCTGCGCTCGCAACTAAGAGTGTGGCGGACCGCTTGCGGGTTATTGCTGCTATTTCTAGTGGGCTGGTTGAGGAGGACACGCCTTCAACAAAAGATATTTCTGCTGGCAAGGAAGAAGTCTTTATTAGTAATTCCCAAGATGCTCCTGTTCTTAATCCTCAAGGCGAGCCTATTACATTAGGTTCAACAGTCAAGAATTCAGACAATGAAACAACCGGCCTTTCCCTACAAGACTTGTTCGGCGCTTGGGAAGATATTGATAAAGGGTGGGAGGTGCCAATTGAGGATAATGACCTCTTTATTGGCGCAACCGCTATTGGGAATAACTTGATCTTGGTAACCAGAAATACTAAGCATTTCGACCGATTGGATGATATCAAGTTAGAAAACTGGACAAAAAAAGAGCACAACGAATTCACAGCCTAGAAAACCAATCAGCCCTTACCTCCGTTCGATGGAATAGTGCCAGCAATTACCCAAAACAATACCGTAGACCCCGCCATAATCGCCCAGGGCGATGCATGGTTCCACCAGCAAAAGTGGCAACCCTTCCCCTTTCAGCACGAAACCTGGAAGGCGTACCTGGCGGGCCGCAGCGGACTGGTCAACGCCCCTACGGGCAGCGGCAAAACCTACTCGCTCATCATCCCGATTTTGCTGGAGTACTTGCAGGAGCAAGCTGATCTGGGCGCGGCCGCAGGTGCAGAGAAAGGTAACGGAAGCAAAGCCCCAACCTCCGGCCTCCGCGCCATCTGGATAACCCCGATCCGAGCCCTGACCAACGAAATCCGCCAGGCGGCGCAGCGCGCCGCCGACGACCTCGGCGTCCCCTGGCGCGTAGGCATCCGCTCCGGAGATACCTCCACCTCCGAGCGGACCAAACAAAAGAAAAAACCACCAGAAATCCTCATCACCACCCCCGAAAGCCTCCACCTCCTACTGGCCAGCAAGGGCTACGATAAATTCTTCGGCAACCTCCGCGTCCTGATCGCCGATGAGTGGCACGAACTGGTAGGAACCAAACGCGGCGTCCTCCTCGAACTGGCCCTCAGCCGCCTGCGCGCCATCCAAGGCCCAGCGTTCCGAACCTGGGGCATCTCCGCCACCATCGGTAATATGGAGGAAGCGATCGACGTACTGCACGGCCGTCAATTGTCCGTTGACCGTTGTCCGTTGTCAGGCCCCGAACCGACAACCGACAACCGACAACCGATAACCGACAACGGACAACTGACAACCGACAACCCACAACTAATAAAATCCAACACCGCCAAGGAAACCGAGATCATCACCGTGATGCCCGACGAGATCGAGCGCTTTCCCTGGGCCGGCCACCTCGGGATCAAGCTGCTGGAAAAGGTAGTCCCGATCGTTCATTCTTCCGGTTCTACCCTGATCTTCACCAATACCCGGGCCCAGTGCGAAATCTGGTACCAACGCCTGCTCGAAGCCGACCCCGACCTTGCCGGACAAATCGCGATGCACCACGGCAGCATAGACCGGAAGCTGCGCGACTGGGTAGAAAACGCCCTCCACGAAGGCACCCTCAAAGCCGTAGTTTGTACCGCCAGCCTGGATCTTGGGGTAGACTTCCGCCCCGTAGAAACCATCGTCCAAATCGGTAGCCCCAAAAGCGTTGCCCGCTTTTTACAACGGGCGGGTAGATCGGGCCACCGGCCGGGGGCGAAGTCCGTCATTCACTTTGTGCCCACCCACAGCCTGGAACTGGCCGAAGCCTCCGCCCTCCGGCAATGCATTGAACGGGGCAGCATCGAATCCCGAACCCCCTACATCCGTAGTTTCGACGTACTGATCCAGTACCTCGTTACCCTCTCGGTAAGCAATGGCTTTAGGCCCAAAGAAATCTTAGCCGAAATCCGCCAGACCTACTGCTACGCCTCCATCTCCGACGATGAGTTCGCCTGGTGCCTGGATTTTATCACTACCGGCGGTAACAGCCTCGGGGCCTACGACGAATACCACAAAGTGATCGTTGAAGACGGCGTTTATAAAATCGCCAGCAAACGAGCCGCAATGATGGCACGGATGAGCGTCGGAGCCATCGTCAGCGGTCAGGTGATGATGTTGAAGTATATGAGTGGTGGCAGAATCGGGACCATCGATGAATACTTCATCTCCAGCCTGAAAATCGGCGATACCTTTTTCTTCGCTGGCCGTTCCCTGAAGCTGGTGAAGGTGAAAGGCCTGGAAGCCCTAGTGAAAAAGAGTACGGCTAAAAAAGGAAAAGTACCCAGCTGGACCGGCGGAACGATGCCCCTGAGCACCCAAATGTCTACCGGCCTCCGGCAAGCACTGGACGACCTGAAGCACGAAAACTACCACGACCAGGAACTGAAAAAACTCGCTCCTCTGCGAGACCTCCAGGCCCAACGCTCCGCCATCCCCGGCAACGACGAACTCCTGATTGAATATTTCCAGGACCGCGAAGGCTACCACCTCCTGATGTACCCCGCCGATGGCCGCGGCCTTCACGAAGGCCTCGCAACCCTGATCGCTTACCGGATCAGCCAGTTCGCCCCCCTCTCCATGACGATCGCGAGCAACGACTACGGCTTCGAGCTGCTCAGCGACCAGGAAATCCCCATCGAAGAAGCCCTCGGCTCCGGCCTCTTCGAAACCTCCAACCTGAGCGCAGACCTGGAAGCCAGCCTGAACGCCAACGAAATGGCCAGCCGTAGGTTTCGGGACATTGCCGCCATCGCCGGGCTTATCTTCAAAGGCTACCCCGGCAAACAGAAAAAGGAGAAGCATTTGCAATCCAGCAGCAAGCTGTTCTTCGATGTCTTCAGCCAGTACGAGCCCAGCAACCTCCTGCTCACCCAGGCTTACGACGAAGTGATGACCTTCCAGCTCCAGGAGGAACGCCTGCGGAACGCCCTGGACCGGATCAATAAGCAACGTATCCTGTTCCAGCAGCCAACTAAAGCCACGCCCTTCAGTTTCTCCCTCATCGTAAGCCGGCTGCGCGAAAAAATGAGCTCAGAGAAGCTGGCCGACCGGATCAAGCGGATGCGACTCCAATTGGTCAAATAGATATGTATATGAACTCAACCACTAGTACA
>CAYWMW010000278.1:0-2922 GCA_964458975.1 uncultured Lewinella sp.
TTCACCACTTCCAGGGCTTTCTCCATCTGCTCATCCTTCCCCGTCCGGATCCCCTCCAGCGTGGGCCGCACGATGTAATCCGGCGTAATGTTTCCGGGGATGGGGTACTTGGGCAGCAGCCCGATGGTGTTCACCTTAAGCTCAAAGTCTTCGTTCGGGCCAATGAGGATGGGGTCTCCTCGTCTACTGGCACCGTACATGATGTTGGCGGAGGCTCCGGATACCCCACCGACCAATTTACCCCGATCGTAGCCCTGCACCATGCGGGCAAAAAGACCGCTGGCGGAGAAGCTTAGTTCGTTGATGAGTACCACGACTTTGCCGGTGTAGCGCTTCTTCTCTTTTGCCGGTTTCCGGGGTTTGGAGAGACTGCGCTGAAGCCTGCGCTCCTTTTTGGTGACGGCTCCTGCTTCCCGCCGGCGGGTGGTTTTAGCGTTTTCGCCCGGTTCGGCGCGGGCGGGGCCGGTCATGCGCGCATCGGCGGTGAAGTAGAATTTCTGGTCGGCGAGGTAGTGGTAGAGCGCGTTGATGCGGCCGGAGCGGCCACCGCCGTTGTTCCGGATGTCAATGATGAGCTGGTCGGTACCGGTGGTCTTCAGGGTGTCGAATACGTTGCGGAGAAACTTATAGTAGTTGCCATCCGAAAACTTATAGGCGCTGAACTTATTGATGGTCAGGATGCCGGTTTCTCCGTCTTCGGTAAACTCGAACTTCAGGGTTTTGCCGATGGGCGTTTTGTTCTTTTTAGGGTCTACGTACCTGGTTTTTTTTGCCCGGACGACGTAGTCTTTAGCGGTACCCACTTCGGTGGTTACCGAGATGATGATGCTGTCTTGCGGCCCGTAATAGCTTTGGTAGAGGTGCATCGGGTAATAGGCAACTTTGTACAGCAGGGCATCCTCGTTGCGGTTGTCATTGATGCCGGAGAAAGGAGCTAGTTCACGAATTAACGGGCCAACCTTCCTCCCGTTAATGGTGGAGATAACGGTGCCCGGAGGCAGAGAATCGGTAGTAGATTTTAGCCCACGGAGTAGCACAAAATCTCCGGCGTCTATCTGGATCATGCGCAGCGGGTATCTATTGCCGCGCACTGCTTGGGTCTCAGTAGAATCCAGGTAAGTTTCCAGGATGAGGTGACCGCAGTTGGTGGCTTCCTGCAGGGGAGAGGCTAGCCCGGCAAAGGTATAGTACGGGATGCTGTCTTTACCTTTTACCGTAGCTTCTACCTCACCCAGCACCTGCGTCCGCGCCGCATCTAAGGCCTCCAAACCCTCGAAGGTAGCGGGGTAGGGGTGGCGCTCTTTTATCTTGGTATAAATGGTTTCTATCGCCTCCGGAACGGCATCGGAGGGGAACATTTTTTGGGCAGACAGAACGGAGGAAAAACAAATAAGGAGGGTGATGAAACGGATCATGGGCGGGTTTTTATGGGCGCTAATGCAGGTGCAAAGTAGGTTGTATGGCATTGTCAGCACCCTTAAAACCCAGCACTAACACCAAATTAACAGGGTTTTAGGAGAATCTTATTGTTCCTTAGTCCGCGACGGCTCAACGTAGGGGCTGTCGTGTTCTACGGAACCTACTTCTGGCCTCCAGCCAGGATGCTGCCTACTTATTTTTCCACACTAGCCGGGGTCATACCCGAGAGCTTGAGCAAAAAGACGATCTCTAATGCAGTGTAAATAAGGTAGGAGGAGAAAAAAGGTACCACAAAGAGTTTATTCTCAGGAGCGGCCAGCAGCGCATAAGCGGCAATCGTCCCTCCACAGAGGAAAAACTTCAGCATGGTAACGCCCATAAAGACGTTCGTGAAAAGAAACTTATTCTCCGAACCAGCCGTCCGCTTTCCCGCATAGTACATCACCAGCGTGATGATGATGAACATCACGATCGAACCAAAAGTGAGCGGGAGCGCATAACCGATAGGCAGCAGAAAATGAGCGGCTGCTGCGGCGGCGGCAGCGCCTGCGGAAAAGAGGGCTAGAAGGGTATAAAAGCGGGCATCGGTCATAAGCAGCCTAAATAAAATCTTTTAGCGAAACATACAGGCCGCCAGCCACACCGAGCAGGCTGAGCACGACCGTAAAAAGCGGACTGGTCTCCAACCAGCCATCAAGGTAAAGGCCACCAAAAACGAATGCCAGCATAATGCCAATCATCTGAAAGGCCATTCCGCTGTATTTCATCCAGTTTTTGGTGGCTTTACGGGCCTTGTCTTGTGGGGCTTGGGGATCAGGCTGTGGCACCCTTCTTGTCTTTAAGTGGGTTGTTGCCCGCGTTTTTATTGCCACCACCGCTGTAAGGAACAGAACAGGTAGCAGAAATTTGAGCACCGCTAAGCACCGCCATCTTTGCTGCTTTTACGTCGCCCTCTACTTTTGCCGTAGCCTGTACGGTCAACGAGTCGCGCACCGTGAGGTTGCCCTTGAAAGCACCTTCAATCGTTGCGTTCTTGCAGGTTACATCGCCTTCGATGCGGCCCTTGGGGCCGATGATGAGCTTTGCTTCGCAGACCAGGTTGCCGTTCAGCGACCCGTCAATCCGGATGTCTCCGCCAGCTTTCAGGTCTCCCTTGATGGCCGTTTGTACGTCGATGGTGTTTACCCCGCCGCCGCCAGCCATCGCTGGGGACTTAGAAGGGCTGCCGTTACTGTTTTTGCTGTCTTTATTGTTACCGAACATGTGCTTTTATGTAATGTGGATGATGGGATGAAAAGTGTGCTGGCGATGTGAAAAAACCGTACTCAAATTATTGTTAGGACGCTAAGGTAAGTGGTAGGCATTAAATTATAACCCGAATCAATATTTTATCGTCCGGTTTCTCTCTTAAATAAAAAGGCCGTGGGGCAGCGAAGCGGGCCCCCGGCCGTTTTTTTTTATAGAGAAAACGGGAGCTGGCCCCGAGGAATGGGGGCAATATTC
>CAYWMW010000278.1:2932-5948 GCA_964458975.1 uncultured Lewinella sp.
GGGGCCCCCCCCCCCCCCCCCACGGCCTTTTTATTTAAGATATAAACCGGACGATGCACCCTAGAATTGGGGGCAGTATACGCCTTTCCGCTGCCCACCACAGATTTTGTACTGCATAGACAACTCAAAGCCACCGTTACCATCCGTAGCCGTGCTCAAAGAGCTGGTGTTGAGGTCATAACTGAAGCCGAGGGCAAAGTTTTCGTAGTCAAAGCGGGTACTCAGGATGAGGGCATCAGTGAGTACGCTGCTGTCGAAGCGGTTGGAAACACGCGTCCACAACCCAACCTGGAAAGACTGGGTACTGCGGTTACGACCACCATCCAGCAGGAACTTAACGTTTGTACCGGCGTTGACCTGAAAGCTCGGCCCCTGGTTCATAACGATGACGCCGGGAACAAGACCGAAGCGCTGGCCAAGCATGAATTCACCACCCGCATGAACGGTGTAGCGGCTGTAAAGAAGTTCCTCTGCACTGCTGTCAAAGCTTTGGTCCGCCCGGTTGAGGTGGTGGAAAGCACCACCGAGGTAGAGGCTGTTGTGCTCATCGAAGACCATGAACCAGAGCAGGCCCGCTGCGAGGTCAGCGAATAAGAACTGATCGCGGTCGAAACCTTCCTCGCCACTCACCGCATTGATGTCAAAGCCTCCGTCGCCATCGTGCTGGGTACCCCAGCGCAGGGCCAGGAAGTTGAGGCTGCGTTGTGCCGCCCCGCCTTCTACGCCCGCAACGAGGTAGTTGCCGTACTTGCGGCTACCGCCCATTTTCTTCGAGTAGCTCAGGGAAAGCTTGCCCGTAGTAGTGGCGAAATCCGCCTGCCCAGCCCGGTCTCCCCAGAAGGTACCACCGATGCCAAAGAAATCGTTGCGGCCCACCGCAACGCGTTGGTCGTAACTAACGGAGTAGGTCTGGAAAGCAGAACTACCAAGAATGGAAGCCCACTGGCTGCGGTAGTTAACCGAAACCCGGCTATTACAATTCATCACCCCCGTCAGAGCCGGGTTAAGGTTGAGGGGAGACATGTAAAATTGGGAGAAGTGAATGTCCTGTGCCTGAAGACCGACAACACAGAATAAAACAAAGCAAAAGGTCTGGAGTAACCGCATAATTGAGCTGCACTAAATTTTTTGGGATGTTGGAACCGCCGAATAGAAGACGACTACCAGTAAGGCACAAGGACAAATGTACAAAACCCACGCCGAGCCAAGGTAGCGTACTTCCGTTAAAGTTGGCTTACGGACGTTTATGCACGAAATGTCGTGAACGTAACGGTTCGCAGAGAATATTTAGTACAAACGCTAGGAACTAGGGAACTAGAAACTAGAGAACTAGAAACTAGGCGGCTAGTTCCCTAGTTTCTAGTTCCTAGTTCCCTAGTTTCTAGTTTCTAGTTCCTAACTCCTACCTCCTACGTTTCTTCTCCCACTTCCCACTAGGCACCAGCGGCATCGGGTAATTAGCCCCAAGGCGCAGACCGTACTTAGATTGCTCCCGGTCCGAGAGTTTTTCCGGTTGGTGAACGGCGTGCGCTGGCAGTTCGGCAAGCTCGGGGCACCAGAGTTTAACGTATTCTCCGTCTTCGTCGTAGCGTTGTGCCTGGGTCAGGATATTAAAATAGCGGTCTTCCCGTGGGTCGGAGCCTACGCCGGCTACGTAATTCCAGTTGCACCAGTTGGAGGTCACGTCGTAATCCAGCAGTTGGTACTCGAAGTATTCGGCGCCGAGCCGCCAGTCTACCCCAAGGTCTTTTACCAGGTAGCTGGCTACGTTTTGCCGGCCTCGGTTGCTCATGAAGCCGGTCTGGGCGAGCTCGCGCATATTTGCGTCTACGAAGGGGGTTCCGGTTTCCCCTTTCATCCAGCGGTCAAAAGCATCCGGCCGGTCTTTCCACCGGGGGGCTTCTCCTTTGGTACCGCCCTTGTGGAAGATGGCGTTTCCGTGTTTCTTGCCCATCAGGCGGAAGAAATCTCGCCAGAGGAGTTCGAAGATCACCCAGTAGGTAGATTTGTTAGCACCATTTTTTTCTTCGTAGGCTTTTACCTCCTGGTAAATTTGCTTTGGGCTGAGGCAGCCGTAGGCCAGCCAGGCACTGAATTTGGTGCTGTAGTCAGAGCCGATGAGGCCGTTGCGGGTTTCTTTATAGGTAGAAATGGCCTGGGTTTCAAAAAGATAGTAAGCCAGCCGGTCGAGGCCAGCGGTTTCTCCACCTTTCCAGTGAATGGCTGCTCGTTCGTCTTCCGGTGGTTCGGGGATGCCGAAGTCGGAGAGCGTCGGGATGTCTCCGGCAATAATCTCATCGTCTTTAATGAAGGGGATTTTCGCAGGTACCGGTAGTGGCGCACGAACGGGCGTGATGCGCTCCGTCTCCTTACGAAACTGGGTGAAGATGTCCGGCGTCTGGTTGATAGGGAAGGGGAGGTCTGCGGTGTAGTAAAGTAGTTTGCCACGTGAGTAGTATACCTCCCGGCCAACGGCCCAAAGTGATGACTCTACGGCATTTTGAACCTTCCGTTCTTCTGATGTTCGTTCCCGGTTGCAGAATACCCAACTTGCCTGAAACTCTGTGGTTAGTTCAGGCAGTATTTCTTCGGGCAGGCCGGTGCGGACGATGAGGTCACAGCCCTTCGCCCGCAGGTTCTTGCGCAGATCCGCTACACTTTCCAGCAGGAACCTTCCCCGGTGGCTACCAGTTTTGGGTAAGCCGGAATTGGCCAGCTTCCCTTGCCATTTACGGGGGTCAAAAATGTAGACCGGAAGGATTTCGTCAGCATGACTCAACGCCTCGGTCAGCGCTTGGTTATCGTGCAGGCGGAGGTCTCTTCGGAACCAGACTATGGCAAGGCGTTTGTTCATGGAAATTGAGGTTAGAAGTATGATCTGCTAACGGGGCATACGCAACTTGGTTGTCAGATTTAGCGCTTATCGGTTTTCCTTGACAATTAGCTTACGAAGTGGCTTTTTTGGGGCGCGGCCGCAGGTGCAGTGTAAGGGGATAAGGGCGCAAAGGTTTAAAAG
>CAYWMW010000279.1:0-5918 GCA_964458975.1 uncultured Lewinella sp.
CAGGCGCGGCCGCAGGTGCAAAGCAAGTTTTTCAGGCAAAATCTCTTCGCAGCAGACAACGACCCCTCCGGAAAGAAGGCGTAAAGCCCGTTCCGAGCGCAAAAAGGCAAAAGTTTTTCACCAAAAAGGAAGGTGGGAAATTAAATAGATTAAACATTTAGATGCATAGGTACAGACTTTAGTAACGCTATCTGTAAATAGCTGTCACATTAATGTTTTTTAGTTTCAACAAAATAGAAAAAGTGTCCTTTGATACTTGTGGTTGAAGTCGGATCATTGTAATGTGGGAGAGCCTATCTTCCGCAGAACGTTGCCAATAATCTATATCCCATGCGTAGAATTACACTGCTTTTATTAACCTTACTTTGCACCTGCGGCCTCGCCCCGAACCTCTCGGCCCAGTGTACCATCAATATTGACGTAACGGAAACCATTTGTTCTGACGAAGGCGGCTCTGGCTTCTACTTTCGCTTCAGGGTGGAGGGGAGTGGAGATTCACTCTGGACTTCTCCTACACTAGGCCTTAGTGGTTTCTACAATACAAATAACGTCTACATCGCTGGCCCTTTCCCCGGAGACGCCGTTGATAATGTGCTTTTCCAGGATGTGACCAACCCCGGTTGCTTCACGGTAGTAGACCGTGTAGAAGCGGATTGCTCCACCAACAGTTGTGATGATTTCTCCGTTCAAACATTCGCTGAAGAACCCTTCTTTTGCGAGAGCGGTGAGGTCTGGAACCTGCAACCATTAAACCCCAACTGGCCCGTTGAAGCCGTTATTGTAAGTCAATTCGGAGATACAACATTGTTCGCCCTCACTCCTGTAAACCCAACCATTAACGATTTTTTCGACGCGGGGTTCTACACAGTAATCATGACCGACGCCAACGGCTGCGTCACCAGAACAGAGTTTGTTGCCGAGCCTCGCTTGTGCTCCAGCATTACCGGCCGCAGCTGGCGGGACGACAACAATAACGGTATTCAGGACGACGGTGAAAACACCGGAGTAAACGCCATAATAAGCCTGGTCGGCGCGCAAAACACCCCCGGCCAACAACAGCAATTTGCTCAAACCGACACCAACGGCTTCTACCGCTTCGATAACTTGCTGGAAGGAGAGTACCGACTGGTCATCGAAGGAGGGGAGGGTCTCTCGCTCACTTTTGAAGGGCAGGGAGACGACCCAAATGCCGACAGTGACTTCCGCCGCTTCAACAACTCCACCGACTGGTTTTTTCTGGAAAGGGGAAGCAGCGTTACGGGTTTCGATGCTGGCTGGTCTGTGTCACAATGTGATAGCCTCGAAACGGCAGTTTACGGTGAAGGCCTCGTCTGTGGAAACACTCAGGTACTGGTAGTGGAAGCGTTCAGCGATACCTACCCCGTCACCATTCAGGTAGTTGAAGCGAGTACCAATACTATAATTGAAAGCCTTGATGTTGATGGCCCCGAACCCGTTCGCTTTGAAGACCTGGAGGTCGGTACCTACCGGGTCATCGTAAGTAACGCCGAAGGCTGTACGAACAACAGCTTGTTCTTTATTACCGATTTTGAGGGCCTGGACGTAACGATTTCCCCATCTGGCTCCACCTGCTTCGGTACCGATGGCCTCACCCTCACGGCGCAGGCGGAGGGTAGTGAAGGGGTTGACTACGAATATTTATGGTCTAACGGCGCAACCACCCAATCCATCACCAATGTAATCGGGAATCAGTTTTACTCGGTCACCGTAACCGACCCGATCAACGGTTGCAGCGGCGAAGCGGGAATAGATGCCTTTGGTGGCCAGGGGGAAGACAGCCTCTCCGTCTTTCAGGAGACTTTCGTAATCCTCTGCGATGCTGACTCTGTGTTGGTGCAGCCCGATACGATCATCGAGGGCTTTACTTACAGTTGGTTCGGCCCGTTGAACGAAGTGATTGAAACGCCAACGTTCTACGCCAACAGCCCGGGCTTTTACCGTTTAAGAGCTACCAATGATAGCGGTTGTGTGGTAACTGGCTGGGCCAGAGTTGTCAGTAATGACCTGGACGATCAGTTCATCGAAATCTTTGAGTGGAACCAGGATTCTACCTGCGGAGAGCAGACTTGCTTCGGCCTGGAAACTTCGCTTAACGAAAATATCGGATTTGACTTCACCATTGTCTGGGAAGGCCCGAACGAAGAGTTTAACGAGCTGGCCAACAATAATCCTTTTCAGTTCATCTGTACGCCTTTCCCCGGGCTTTACCAGCTAACGGTAGCTAACGAATGCGACACCATTGTACGGAGCCTTTTTGTTGAAGACTTTGCTGGTTGTAGTAGCATCTCTGGCCGTTTGTGGATTGATCAGGCCGCAGATTGTAGCCTTGATGCGGAGGATACGCCCGTTCCCGGTCAGGTAATCATGCTAACCGACGCAGGTGGCTCAATCTACTACACACTATCTGACGCGCAGGGCAACTGGAGCGCCGAACTCCCACTCGGCACCTACGTGATTGAGCCTACGCTTAACGTTGGTTCACCCTTCGGGACGTGCTCCCCGCCGGTATCGGTAACCCTGGGCAACAGCCCGGTAACTGGTGTTAATGTATTCCTGCCGGTGGTAGAAGACTGCCCCCAGCTCACCACCGATGTTTCCATGCCCTTCCTGCGCCGCTGTTTTACCTCCAACGCCTGGGTGGAGTACGAAAACATCGGTGCTGTAACCGCTGAGGATGCGGAGCTGGTGGTTACGCTCGACGACTTCTTCACCAACGTAACCGCCAACGAAGACTTTACGCAGGACGGGACAACCTACACCTTCCAGTTGGGCGATTTGCCGCCCTTCGCCTCCGGTCGGATTTTCTTCAGCTTCATCGTCAGCTGTGACGCCAACCTGGGGCAAAGCCATTGTATTGAGGCTACGATCAAACCGGACGAGCCCTGCGGCGAAGTGGACAACTGGGACGGTGCCCTGGTTACCGTCGATCCTCTCGGCTGTGAAGGGGACAGCGTCGTCTTCCTGGTGCAAAACGTTGGCGAAGCGCAGATGAGCGTTCCGTTGAGCTACGTGATTGTTGAGGACGGAATCATGCTGAACCCCATGCCGCTCATCAACGGTTTGCTGGAAAGCGGCGAAATGATGCCCATTGCCGTGCCCGCCACCGGAGGCACCTACCACCTCATCACCAACCAGGAACCGAACGCTCCGGCGGATTCTATGCCGACGGCTGTGATTGAGGGCTGCCAGATTATTGGGGGAGACAACTTCAGTACCGGCTTCGCCAATATTCTGCCCCTGGCGAACGGCCAGCGGACGACCTCGGTAGTATGCCGCGAAAACGTCGGCAGTTATGACCCCAACGACAAAAATGGCTACCCCCTTGGCTACGACGGTGGAAACATCGCTGAAGGGACGCGGCTGGACTATGCCATCCGCTTCCAGAACACCGGTACGGACACGGCCTTCACCGTCGTGATCCGCGATACCATCGCTCCGTCGCTGGACCTGGCCACCCTCAAGCTGGAATCCGCCAGCCACGACTATACCGTCACGCTGGATACCCACCGGGTACTGACCTTCGTGTTCGAAAACATCCTCCTGCCGGATAGCTCGGTGAACCTGGCGGGAAGCCAGGGGGTCGTGAACTTTAGCATCGACCACGATCCGTCTCTGGTGGCCGGAGACGTGATCCTGAACGATGCGGCGATCTACTTCGACTTCAACGAACCGATCTTCACCAATATCAGCCGCCACGTGATCTCCAAGGACGGGCTGCCCGTGAGTAACCGCACCGAATACGCCCGCCAGGTTGCCTTCTCCGTATTCCCGAACCCAACGGACGGGCACCTGAACGTGCGCATCCCCGAGACCTTCTCGCGGCCCTACGACCTGCTTACCGTCACGGACATTTACGGCCGCGAACTGGCCCGCACGAACTACGCCAACGCCGCCAACGGCTGGAACCTCCAACACCTGCCAACCGGCTACTACATCGTGGTGCTGCTGGACGAAAAGGAGCGGGCGATTGGGCGGACTGGCTTTGTGCGGCAGTAAGGCGGTTGTCCGTTGTCCGTTGTCCGTTGTCTGGCGTTTGGACAACGGACAACCGACAACTGACAACCGACAACAGATTGTAAAGAGGCGCGGCCGCAGGTGCAGTGAAACGGAATCCTCACCCCTTAAGTTGGGGAGCAATTATGGTTGAATAACGTAGACGAGCATTAAGGTTTAAGCCCATACACCAACCCTTTTATCTTTTATACCTGAGTAAATTTCACGCCCGATCGCCCTTTTGGTGAATCGGGCGTTTTTAGTCAAAGAACCGGTTCAAAGCATAAACCTACAACTATCGCCCAGCCCAAGCTGAAAAGCTGCCCCTAAACTTCGCCGGTCGGCAACGATTAAAACCCGTGGGTAGCCCCCGACGGTTTGGGCATCGGGGCCTAACAAAATTGGTCCGTTGGGCGTAAGCTGGACGGTGCCGGGCAAGACGGGGGAACTGATAAGGGAAGGCAGACCCATTGGGGTAAAGTCAGGGTTTTCCAGGCGGATGCCCTGGCGGTTGCTACTGCGGCCAACCGTAAAACGGCTAGCCAGTAGATTTTTCTGTTGCTGCGAAGAGAGCCACTCCCACTCCGGCCCGGGGATGACGGGCAGCGCAAATGAAGCCTCCGGTACGTGCTGGTAAACGTCGAGGTCCGTACGAAAGCCTGCCGCCACGCTCCATTTTATGTCAACTGACCATCCTGCGGTTACGGCGGGCACACCGGGCAGGCCCGCTTCCGCGCTGCCCATCGCTTTAGAAAGTTGCCAGTGTCCGTTGATGGCCAGGTAACTGCGCAGGCCGCGGTTGGCGGGCAGGGAGGTCAGCAGCCCGTCGCCTTCGTGGAAGAGTACGGAGTAGGTTTCCAGGATGCGCCCGTTGAGCCGCCAGGTCATGTCTGAGCCGGTGATGGCAAGTTGGCCTTCGCCGCTGAGGAGCCACTGGCCACCGGAGAGGGTGGTCTCCAGGCAGGTAGCATGGGGATTGCGACCGAGCAGGCGGTTAGCCGCCACCATCGCCCGGCCATCGGCCGGGCCGCCGGCCGCGACGCCGATGGCCCGGTGGCCGGGCCGGCCACCGTCGACTACGTAAGCACCGCCTCCCGGCTTGAGGCAGGTGAGGGTCAGCGTTCCGGCCATAGGGGAGGGGAGTTGAGCAGGTCAGTAAATTCGGCAGCGGAGACCGGGCGGAAGCGAACCGTGTCTCCGGCCCGCAGCAAGGCCGGTTGATCGCCGACTCTTAGTAACGGGTAAGGACAGCGCCCGATCAGCTGCCAGCCGCCCGGGCCAGCGGTAGGGTATACGCCGGTTTGCCTACCCGCCAAACCTACCGATCCGGCAGGTACGCAGCTGCGGGGCGTTGTTCGGCGGGCTATTTCCAGCTCCAGGGCGGTCTGCCCCAAAAAGCCAAAGCCGGGCCGGAAGCCGATTTGATACACCAGGTATTCCTGCTCGGTGTGCAGCCGGACCAGTTCGGCCTCAGAAAGGGCCAGGGTCGTTGCGGTCGCTTCCAGGTCCGGCCCGTCGTAGCAAACCGGCAACTCGTGCGTGAGCGTGTTGGTTCGCTCGTTGCCCTCAGGTTTCAGCTCCAGGATGAATTCGCGTAAATCGTAGGCAGAAACCAGTGGGCCGGCAAACCGGACAAGTAAGGAGGCATAGCCCGGCACACATTCCTGCACCGCCGGGTGGACTTTGATGGCCGCCGCCCAGGCGTGAATCCCTTTACTGATGGCAGGGTCAATGCGTTGCTCCCAGTTGAGGAGCAAAGCATCGGGGCCGTAGGAAATGATGTGATGGGGGCTACGCACTTCGTAAATATAGTAAATTTTATTACCTAACCGTTATACACACCAAGGCAAGTGTGTATAACGAGATGCACAAACATGGATGCTCGCTTCGCTCGTAACCTCACC